>SHWZ01000016.1 GCA_009693575.1 Flavobacteriaceae bacterium
ATCATGAAGCTGGTGGAAATAATCAGCGGACGTGCCACAGATAAAACCGTGGCCGAAAGCTGTTATGAACTTGTAAAGCAATTGGGCAAGACTCCTATCCATGCGGCTGATGCACCCGGTTTCATTGTGAACCGTGTTGCCCGCCACTACTATGTAGAAAGCCTAAAAATTGCCGAGGAACAAGTATGCAGCATCGAAGATTTGGATGCACTCATGGAAGCCAGTGGTTTCAAAATGGGGCCTTTCAAACTGATGGACTTAATTGGGGTAGATGTGAATTTTTCTGTGACCCAAAGCATATATAATCTATTTCATCAAGATGCCAAGTTCCGCCCCAGTCGAATGCAACAACAATTGGTTGACGCGGGGTTGCATGGCCGGAAAACGGGCAGAGGTTTTTATGAATATTGATGCAGTCCACTATAGAACCGCTTGACCTATTTTGACCTACAACAGAACTCAAAATGCGTAACCGAATTAACAAAATGGCTACACCAGAATGGTTTCAAATCCACTTTTCGACACAATAAAAACTCTCCTACCGCTAAATATGCATTGACATTGATGCCAAGAAAAGGCACAGCTATGTTTATGACATTGTACTTAGGATTGGATGGAAGAGTAGTTGTCTGCCAAAAACCATTTGCAACCTATAGACAAACTACTATTCTATTGACTATTTCTAATCTGCTTTGAGAGTTTAACGAGCTGTAAAAATTATCGGAGAAGGCAGCTTCATTTGAGTAGTACCGGCATTAAATGAAATGCCAAAAATGGTCAGCATATCGCCAGGCCGTGCATTCATTAATTTCAAAATAACATGCTCAGGAAAATTGAAACTGCTCACTACAAAGTATTCTACTTCACCATCATTCGGCAAAAAAGTTATTTGGTAGTTCAGGTCAGAAAGAGTGTCTTTAGTATTTTTTATCATCATAGAGGTTATCTCCATTTTAGCCAGTTTCTGAAACTCTGGCACTGGGAGGTCGCCGCCTAAATGGCCTGATACTTTGCAGATGTAACCTGGCATTTCTGCTAGTTTTACTTTGGGGGAAGTTGGAGTTTCTTTTTGTCCAAATGAAGGGTAGGCAAGTGCCATAATGGTCATAATAGAAAGTAGGTGTTTCATAATTTTGAGATATTTTGATGCAAAAATACAGGTTTTGATTAATTGCTGCAACTTTGCAGGGCAAATGATACGCAACCCCACCCCAGCCTTCATATCACTTATCACGGCTTTTGCCATTGCTTTGTTAGGTAGCCTCACTGCCTTGGGCATCACTGGGCAGTTGAGTGTTTCGTTGTTTCTATTTGGGGTGCTGGCTCTCAATTCATTTATCGTTACCTATTTCACTTTAGAACTTTTTATCTACCGCAAAATAAAACTCATATACAAAACTATCCATGATGTAAAATCTCACAAGAAGGAAACATTTTTTAGGAAAGTAAATATAGAAGCCGATCCGCTTGGCGAAGTGCAAATGGAGGTAAACGAATGGGTAAGCGACAGCACCCAACAGATAGCTGACCTGCAAAAGCAAGAAACCTTTCGTCGCGAGTTTTTGGGTAATGTGAGCCACGAATTAAAAACACCTATATTCAATCTTCAAGGATACATACACACCTTGCTAGATGGTGCGTTGCATGACCCTGAAGTGAATGTAAAATTTCTGCAAAAGGCTGCTAACAGTGCCGACCGCATGAGTGCCCTGGTGCAAGACCTAGTAAACATTTCTAAACTGGAAAGCGGAGAAATAATACTGGAGTTTGAACGCTTCGATATACATGCACTGGTGCAGGATGTATATGAACAACTCGAAGTGCGAGCCAAGCAACGTAAAATAACACTCCGAATAAAAGAAGGTTGCGATGAACCGTTTTGGGTGAACGCTGATAAGTCAACAGTGAGGCAAGTGTTAGTAAATCTTATCATCAATGCCATCCAATATGGCAAGGAGGCTGGTACCATCACACTCAGCTTTTATGACATGGCGGAACATATACTCACCGAAGTAGCTGATGACGGCGACGGCATTGACAAGGAGCACCTGCCTAGGCTATTTGAACGCTTCTACCGGGTGGATAAATCACGCAGCCGTGATGAAGGAGGTACTGGCTTGGGCTTAGCTATAGTTAAGCACATGATAGATGCCCACGGACAAACGGTAACCGTACGAAGTACGAAAGGCAAAGGCACTACGTTCAATTTTACCTTGCAGAAAACAGGAAGTTCGCTCATGGGGTAAATACATACATTATTTTATCATTCAATGCACAACCACTCCATCCCGACCAACCTTACCAAAGAAGAAAAGTACCGACAACTGCTGCCCCAACTGGAGGCAATTGTGGCTGGAGAGACGGATGTAATCGCCAATATGGCCAATGTTACTGCTGCCCTCAAAGAAGCTTTCGGCTGGTGGTGGGTGGGGTTTTATTTGGTGAAGGAGATGGGAACGGGAAGCGGGAAGCAGGGAGATGGAAGCAGGAGGATTGGAGACGAAACGCTCACAACTCACAACCCGCAACTCTTAACAGAACTCGTTCTCGGCCCGTTTCAAGGTCCTATTGCATGCACACGGATAGCATTGGGCAAAGGCGTTTGTGGCACCGCATGGCAGGATGCAAAAACCATCATCGTGCCTGATGTTGATTTATTCCCTGGGCATATAGCCTGCAGCGGAGCAAGCAAGTCGGAGATTGTTGTGCCCGTGTTCCACCCTTCCCTGATGGGGAGGGGCAGCGTTGAGGTTATCGCTGTACTCGATGTTGACAGCGAATTCCTAAACCATTTTGATGAAGTGGACAAGGAATGGTTGGAGCAGATTTGCGGTCTTCCGTTTGGTGTGGGGCATTAAGTGCCTACATTCGCAAACCGAAAAAAGGTGCTCAAACTGTGAACTCAAAACTAACAACCCAAAACCCCCGCAAACTTTGGGGACTCGTTACGGTAGCCGCACTTGGATACTTTGTCGACATATATGACCTTGTACTTTTTCAAGTAGTAAAAAAAGAAAGTCTGATGGGCATAGGGCTTACAGGAGAAGCTCTTGATGCATATGACATTTCTTTGTTCAATTGGCAAATGACTGGGATGGTGATTGGTGGACTTATTTGGGGTATTTTAGGTGACCGCCGTGGACGTATTCAGGTGCTTTTCGGCAGCATACTTTTATATTCTATTGCAAATATTGCCAACGCATTTGTTACAGATACTGATTCATATGCTATTTGCCGAATACTTGCAGGTATTGGACTTGCGGGAGAATTGGGAGCAGGCATCACCCTCGTGGTAGAGAGTATGAGCAAGGAACAACGTGGCTGGGGAACCATGGTGATAGTAACTTTCGGAGCACTGGGTGGTGTGGCGGCAAGAGCTGTCGGTGGCAAGGGTGCCGATCTTGCCCATTCACTCAATCTCAATTTTCAAGGATGGCAGATGGCCTATATTGTTGGAGGTGTGCTTGGCTTGCTGTTACTAGCTTTGCGTGCAGGTGCTTTTGAAAGTGAAATGTTCAAACACATAAAATCAAACACTGTAAAAAAGGGAAATTTCTTCCAGCTTTTCACCACACCAAAACGGACGTTAACCTACTTGGCTTCGGTAGCCATTGGGTTGCCTATTTGGTTTGTAGTTGGGGTACTTATTGGCCAAAGCGAAAAGATTGCTGCCTACCTGCAAGTAGATGGCATCAAAGCGGGTGACAGCATCATGTTCAGTTATATCGGCCTATCAGTTGGCGACTTGCTCAGTGGGGCTCTCAGCCAATGGATGCGAAGCCGCAAGAAAGTCATTTTGATATATATTGTAGTTTTGACAACAGCGGTGTTAATGTATCTGTGTATACCAAGAGTTAGTACCGAATGGTTTCATTTTATGTGTTTCTTTTTGGGGGCTAGCACAGGTTTTTGGGCCTTGTTTGTTACCATGGCATCCGAACAGTTTGGCACCAACCTTCGTAGTACAGTGACGAATACTGCACCAAATTTTGTTCGTGGGGCAACGGTACCGATTAGTAACTCCTTCAAAAGCCTTACCCCGAGCATGGGTGCAGGTCCAGCTGCCTTAATGGTTGGTGGGGTGTGTATATTCCTTTCGTTCATTTCAGCCTTGTATGTGAAAGATACCTTCGCCAAAGATTTGGATTATTTTGAAGTAGACTGAGGGAAAGTACAAAGTACGAATTCAAACAAATACCTTCGTATTGTCATGATCAAAAAAATACTATTCCATTTTATTTTAGTTTTTATTCTGCAAACAGCCTTTGCACAAAAACGTAGCCGCGATTTGCTGGTACTCAAAAATGGGGATGCTGTAGCCGGGAAAGTCCTCAAAAGCGATTCGTTCAATCTCACTCTTCGCCGGGCTGACCGTAGTACAGAGAAATACAGTTGGCAGGCGATTGACTCAGTGCGGGGCTTGGCTCTTCGCACCCCATTTTTCTCACCTATCCTTGGCTTTACGCATATCAATTATTGGTCAACACTTCAGTATAAAAAGATAAAGGACAATGCCGTGAGCTATACCTACCGCTTGGGTGGATTGGTGTCTGGACATTGGAGCCGCTGGGTACAGTTGTCTTTTGTGCATTCGCAACCGTTCAAATCACAAAGGCTTGGAATTGGGTTTAGCTACTATTTTCCTTTTGAATATATTGAGCCTATTTGTTTTTATGCTGGTGCAGATGCCAATTTTTCGTTCGTTACCGAAAACCGAAGTTTCTTTAGCATGGGTCTACATCCTGGAGTAGAATATTGGCACAAGAAAGGCAGCCGGTTTTTTGTAGAAATGGATTTTCAACGAGCCATATTCAATATCAACCAAAATGCATCTTTCTCCTTTCGTGGGGGTATAAGGTTTAGCAAAGAACTTTCACGGTTTTATCGCAAAGTGAATACAACCCATAAAGTGCCGGAAAGGCGGGTGAAGTTGGGTAACCGTAAATTAGTAAAATAAGTAAATTGGTGAAGTATATTCTTGCTACGTTGTTCTATTTTGTAATAGGTTTAACCTGTGCTTTTACCCAGTCAGGCAAAGACTTGTTCAACGATGCAGTTTTGCATGAGATTCGCATTAGTATCACGCTTCCAAACTGGTTTGACACCCTTCAATACAACTATGACCAGCACCGTTTATACCCAGATTCCATTGAAGAAATAAGCCACAGTTGCCAGGTGGTTATTGATGGTTTAAAAATGGATTCTGTAGGCTTCAGGCAAAAGGGAAATTTCTCCAATACCTCTGCCACTGTTCGTTTCAAAAAACCTTTCAAGTTGGAGTTTGACGAATGGCTGAACCAAAAATTTGATGGTCTCAAAAGCATCAACCTGAACAATGGTGCTGACGACCCCTCGTTTGTGCGAGAAGCCCTTTGCTATAAACTCATGCGTGACTTTGGTGTGTATGCTCCAAGAGTTTCATTTGCCAAACTGTATATCAACAACTGGTACTTGGGCATATATGTGTTAGTAGAACAGGTTGACAAAACTTTTCTGAAAGAAAAATACGGCAATGCCAACAAGGATGGTAACCTTTACAAGACTGGAAAAACAGCGTCAACTACCCTGCAGTGGCTTGGTAGCTCAGCCGATTCGGTGTATGAAGACGATTCGGGATTGGAGCAGAAAGGTGGAAATGCAACCTGGGCAAGGCTCATCCATTTCATTGATATCATCAACAACCTTCCGCAAGAAAAAATGAGGGATTCCCTCAGCAAAATCTTCGATGTCAGTAATTACCTAAGGGTTCTGGCAGTAGAGAAAATGGTTAATAGTTGGGATAGCTATTGGGGAGGCGGCAACAATTTTTATGTATATGAACACCCAGACGGAATCATCCGGTGGATACCTTGGGACATGAACGAAACCTTGCCTTTGCTTGCGGGGTTTGACTTGAGTCACCTTTTCCAGAGTTCCTCTTACCTTGTACCGTCCAACAAATTTGAAGACCGCCCCTTGATTCGTGCTATTTTGAAAGATACACTATGGAAAAGAGAGTACTTAGACAATGTATGCAATTTGATGAATTACCCCTTCACTGTTGCAAACCTTGACACAACTATTTATCGCTGGCACAGCTTGATAGATAAGGCCGTGGAGCAAGACACCAACAAACTTTATCCATATGAATCATTTGAAGGTTCACTCACCGCCAACAGAGTTAATTCCGATTTTATTTTCCCAAAATCAGGCATCCGCATTGCCCGCCGTCATCCCGGTATTTTTCCTTTTATTAACGCAAGAAGATTGTGGGCATTGGAGCAAATGGGCTTCCACGATTATACCTGCAATGCCCCTGCACAAAACACTAAAGAATATGGAATGAGTGTTTATCCAAACCCAGGAGGGACTGGCTCTGTTACCTTGAAATGGGACCCTACTGTTGCTGATGTATCTCAACTACAATTGGTGGATGCATTTGGGCGGATTATCAATATTGATTACCAATGTCTCTCATCCAACAAAAGCCTCACCTTTACGCCGCCCGACCTCCCTGCTAGTTTATACCTAATTCGCAAGTTGGATGCAGACGGAAACAGGGGGGTGTGCAGGTGGATTAAGGGGTATTGAATCATGCTCGATTCTAGCCCGCGATATTCTTTTCATAATACTTGCAGAACACCGCCCATGGACATTCACCACACTTAGGATTACGGGCAACACAAATATACCTTCCATGCAAAATAAGCCAATGATGTGCCTGCGAAATCACTGCTTCGGGTATATGTTTCACCAATTGTTGCTCCGCTTGTAGTGGATTTTTTGCTGCACTTGTCAACCCCAATCGTGCCGACACCCTAAACACATGCGTATCCACAGCCATTGCGGGTTGGTTGTATATTACTGAAGCTATCACATTGGCAGTCTTGCGGCCTACACCTGGTAGTTTTTGAAGGTCGTCAATACTTGAAGGCACTACGCTACCAAAATCCTTTACAAGTTTTTGTGCCATCCCAATCAGGTGCTTTGTTTTATTGTTGGGATAACTTACTGTTTTTATGTACGGAAACAAGGTGTCAAAATCAGTAGTGGCCATTGATGCAGCATCAGGGAAGTCCATGAAAATTGTTGGTGTCACCATATTAATCCGCTTGTCGGTACACTGTGCCGAAAGTATAACTGCCACAAGCAACTGGTAAGGATTTTCGTATATCAATTCCGTGTTAGCCTGCGGGTGGTTCTGCAGGTTATAGGCTATGAATTTGTCGAAGCGTTCTTTTAGTTTCATGGGGGAGAGTTGAGAGAATGTGATAATATGGGAATGTGATAATATAGCAGTATGTCATGCTGAGTTTATCGAAGCATTATCGAAGACTGGGAAGTGGGGGGTGCTTTTACCCCTTTTCGGGTGTTGGGGGTTCAAAATAAAGGCGGCTATCTGAGCCGCCTTTATTTACTTTTTCTTTTCCAGATCTGCTTTCTTCTTCCGAAGAATATCGGCCTTGTCCTTTATTTCCAATTGATAATACATTTGGAAAGTTGCATTCACAATATCCTTGTCGTTTGGCTGTAGCTCGTAGGCTTTGTCCAAGAAGGGCTTGGCTTTCATTATCACCGCTTTACGTTGGTTGCTAAGTTCTGTTTTCTTGGTCAGGTAATCTTTGTTCTTCTCGTTCAGTTGATTTATCTTGTCAATGATTGGATTGGCCTGCAACAAGTACAATGCACCCAGGCTATACAATGCATACGTATCGTTAGGATTCAGTTCAACGCACTTCTTGTAGTCAATCTCAGCCAGAGCAGCCATACTATCAGCTTCACGTTGCTTTTTTTCGGCAATGTACTTAACCTTTATATTGTCGAAGATACTTGCACGGGTGATGATGTAGTTCACATTGTCAGGCTCCGATTCGATAGATTTGTTCAACTTGTCCATCAATCCAGTCAAATCGCCTTTCAGCTGGTAGATGCGAAGTTCCTCATTTCGCAGATCACCATTTTCAGGGAAAAGTTCACGGCCTTTTTCTATTGTCTTCAATGCATTTGATGTATCCTCCGACCTCAATTGCATCTGTTCCATCTGTATGTAAATTGATGGCTCTTTATAGCTTCTATCTATTAGCTTTTGCAAATACTGTCGGGCCTTGGTATTGTCTTTGGCTGCCATGGCTACCTGGCTACTGAATAATATTATAGAATTTTCGGTCAAATTGTTTTTGGCAAAATCCTTCGCATTATCTACAGGAATTGCTCGCAAAAGCAAGTCAGCGTATTTCATTGCCATATCGTAATCCTTACGTTCGTAAGCTTTATAGGCTTCATTATAGCAAGCAAAGCCCGCATTTACCAATCCAACTGCCGAACCACAAGCATTGCCAGCATCATCCACATCTTCCTCAAATTTTTTCTTAATGTCTGTATTTATGCAGTTTATGTATCCTACTAAAGACTTTTCTACAGCTTCAGTATCCATCTTGGTAAAAGCAGAACTGCCATAGATTCGCTGATAGATTCGCCCACGGAAATACCACATACGCGGGTCGTTGGCTGTTTCAGTGTTTAAAAAAGCCTTGTCTATTTTTTCCTTGGCCTCTACCATCTCCCCATTCTTGAAATAGGTAATGGCGGATTCGATGTTCACCCGTTGGCTATAGCCAATACTGCCCAACAGCATGGCCAATGATAGGATAATGGTTTTCTTCATCTTTGAAAATTGGTTTAGGTTGCTCTATTCAACGATTGTGCCATCTGTTTGGTTGCTTTCGTCTCCAGCTTCTCCATCATTTTCTTCTTTGCCGTCACTACCACTTTCCGTATCTATCGGTATTATTTCACCTGTTGGGGCAATTGCCAATCCATCTATTTCAGTGGTGTCAACTCCCTCCATTCCTTCCACCACTTCCTCTTCTTCTTCTTTGTCCACACGTGCTACGGAGGCTATGCTGTCGCTTTCTTTTATCTTCACCAAACGCACACCTTGTGTCACTCGGCCTTGTATACGCATCTCAGCCACCGACATCCGAATGGTATATCCCGAGCGGTTAATAATCATCAAATCATCCTCGTCGCTCACGTCCATTATGGCTACCAGCTTGCCAGTCTTATCAGTGATGTTCATGGCTTTCACACCTTTGCCACCACGTCCGGTTATGCGGTATTCGTCCACTTCTGAACGTTTGCCGTAACCCTTTTCACTCACCACCATGATGTGGCGGGTTTGGTCGGCAAGCGAAACGATACCTATTACTTCATCACCTTCGCCAAGTCGCATGCCTTTCACCCCGGTAGCACCTCTGCCCATCGCCCTGAATTTGTTTTCGTTGAAACGGATAGCACGGCCGTCGTTAGATGCCAATAATATTTCGCAATTGCCATTAGTCAGCTTTACGTTCAATAGTTCATCGTCTTCACGGATGTTGATGGCGTTAATTCCGTTGCTACGTGGGCGACTGTAAGCTTCAAGGGTTGTCTTTTTGATTATACCTTTCTTGGTACACATCACTATGAAGTTGCTATTGATGTATTCCTCGTCTTCCAGTGTTTTGATATTGATAACCGCACGAATCTTGTCTTCGCCGGGTATGTTTATCATGTTTTGAATTGGACGGCCTTTTGTGTTTTTGGCTCCTTCTGGAATCTCGTACACACGCAACCAGAAGCAACGACCATGGTCAGTGAAGAACAGCAGATAATTGTGGTTGCTGGCTATGAAAAGGTGCTCCACAAAATCTTCGTCACGGTGCGACACTCCTTTTTGCCCACGCCCTCCCCTACTCTGTGCTCTATACTCAGCTGTTGAGGTGCGTTTGATATATCCCATGCGGCTGATGGTGATTACCATGTCGTCGTCGGCTATTATGTCTTCCATCCTGAACTCGCCAGCGGCATACTGTATTTCTGTACGGCGTTCGTCACCGTATTTTTCTTTCACTTCCAGCAGTTCTTCTTTGATAATGTTCATACGTAAACCTTCGTTGGCCAATATTTCTTCCATCTTTTGAATGAAGTCCATTATCTGAGCGTACTCGTCCTTTATCTTATCCCTTTCAAGTCCTGTCAATGTACGCAAACGCATGTCCAATATAGCTTTGCTCTGAATTTCGCTCAAGGCAAAATTGGACATCAAAAGGCTTTGAGCCTCGTTGGGTGTTGGTGCACTGCGAATGATAGAAATCACTTGGTCTAAATGGTCAAGAGCAACCAGCAAACCTTCCAAAATGTGGGCTCGTTTCTGTGCTTCTGCCAAATCGTATTTGGTACGGCGGATAACAACTTCGTGGCGGTGGTTCACAAAATGAACCATCATCTGTTTCAGGTTGAGTTGCTCTGGACGGCCTTTCACTAAGGCTATATTATTTACAGAAAATGACGTCTGTAGAGAAGTATATTTATAAAGCTTGTTCAGCACCACTTTGGCCACCGCATCCCGCTTAATGTCATACACGATACGCATTCCATCGCGGTCGCTTTCGTCACGAATATCCGAAATACCTTCGATCACTTTTTCTTCTATTAGGGCAACGGTTTTCTTTATCAGCTCAGATTTATTTACCTGATAAGGAATCTGCGTTACAATGATTTGGTCTTTGCCCGTTTTTGAAATTTCAAACGTAGCCACACCTCGCATCATCACACGGCCACGGCCTGTTTCAAAGGCTTCTTTTACGCCATCATAACCATAAATAATTCCACCCGTTGGAAAGTCGGGAGCTTTCACAAACTTGATAAGTTCTTCGATGGTAATATCATTGTTGTCTATGTAAGCCACAATACCATCCACCACTTCACTCAGGTTGTGTGGTGGCATATTAGTAGCCATGCCCACAGCTATACCCGATGCTCCATTTATCAACAGGTTCGGCACCTTGGCTGGCATCACGGTTGGCTCCGTAAGCGAATCGTCAAAGTTTGGACGGAAGTCAACAGTTTCTTTGTCAATGTCCACCATCATTTCCTCGGCTATCTTGCGAAGACGAGCCTCGGTGTAACGCATGGCAGCAGGTGGATCTCCATCCACGCTGCCAAAGTTTCCCTGGCCATCTACCATCATGTATCGCAAGTTCCAATGTTGGGCCATCCGCACCATGGTATCGTAAACACTTTGGTCGCCGTGCGGATGATATTTACCCAAAACCTCGCCCACAATACGGGCTGATTTTTTGTGTGGACGATTGCTGGCCAATCCCAGTCCTGTCATTCCAAATAGTACCCGGCGATGCACTGGTTTCAATCCGTCACGCACATCGGGCAAAGCCCTACTCACTATCACCGACATTGAATAGTCAATGTAGGCTGTTTTCATTTCATCTTCGATGTTGATTGAGATAATCCGCTCGTTGCTTTCTTCTGCCATGTTGTTTAGTTAGTTTCCTATTAGTTTATTTTTTTGAAAATCAGTGTGAAATCAATACTTCCCCTCTCATTAGAAAGCAGCCGCAAATTAGGGATAAAGAAGGTTTATTTGGATGGATTTTTTCAACAAAAAATCTTAGAAAATTAAAGCGAAACTTTGTAGTAATCCAAGTACCAATCAATGAAATTTTTGATTCCCGTTTGGATAGTCGTATTAGGCTTGAAACCCACCGCGTTATACAAAGCGGATGAGTCTGCAAACGTCATGGAAACATCGCCTGCTTGCATAGGCATATAATTAATATCTGCCTTCTTACCAAGGCAGTTTTCTATCTCATGCAAGTAGTCCATCAGATTCACTGGTGAATTGTTACCAATATTGAAAATACGATAAGGTGCTGTGCTACCCGACGAGGCTGGATTCTCCAGGTTGTAATCAGCATTTGGCTGCGAAGGCTGGGTAATGAGCCGTTTGATAGACTCAACAATGTCGCCCACATACGTAAAGTCGCGAATCATTTGACCATTGTTGAATACATTTACTTTATTGCCTTTAATGATTGCATCGGTGAATAGGAATAAAGCCATATCAGGTCTTCCCCAAGGGCCATATACTGTGAAGAAACGAAGACCAGTAGCGGGTATACCGAACAAGTGAGCATAGGTATGTGCCATTAATTCGTTGCTCTTTTTGGTGGCTGCATACAACGACATAGGTTGGTCAGTCACATGGTTTTCATTGAATGGCATTTTGGTGTTCAAACCATACACCGAGGAGGTGCTAGCAAACACCAAATGCTTCACAGGGTAAGCCCTGCAAGCTTCCAGAATATTCAAAAAACCAGTGATATTACTGCTAATATAAACCTCGGGATTGGTAATTGAATACCTCACTCCGGCCTGTGCCGCAAGGTGCACGACATAGTCAAATTTTTCTGCTTTGAAAAGTTCGAATACATTTTCCTTGTCTTCCAGTTTCAACTGGATAAACGAAATGCCTGACTTGCCGATCAATTTTTGATTGAACGAGACTGCCGATTTGTCAATGCCTTGAAACGCTAGCCTATTTAGTTTTAAGTTCGGGTCATAGTAGTCGTTTATCATATCCAAACCAACTACTTCATGCCCTTGGCTATGCAACAAATTGGCAAGGTGAAAACCTATAAAACCTGCAGTGCCTGTTACTAAAACCTTTGCCATTTTTTTATAGGCTCCAGTAGCCCAGCTCTTTTGTTTGGTTACGGTATATTCCCTTCACATCTACAAGTAGTGAATTATTGGTAGTTATAGATTTGAAATAAGCTTGGTCGAGCGAAGTGTATTCGTTGTGATTGACTGCCACTATCACTGCATCATAATCAGTACCAATTGGCGATAGCGAGAATCCATACTCATGATTCAATTCGTCACTGTTGGCCTGTGGATCTGCTACTTCTATTTTTACATTGTAGTTTTTTAATTCATTGATAATGTCGGCCACTTTTGAGTTGCGTATGTCGCTCACATTTTCCTTGAAAGTAGCCCCCATCACCAATATGCGTGAGTTCTTTATTTCTTTTCCCAATTTTAGCAGTCCTGTAATTGTTTCTTTAGCTATGTAGTTGCCCATGCTATCGTTTATACCACGTCCAGCCAATATCACTTTGCTTTGGTAGCCTAATTCGGCTGCTTTGTAGGTAAGGTAGTAGGGGTCAACCCCGATACAGTGGCCACCAACCAATCCAGGAAAAAACTTGAGAAAGTTCCATTTTGTTCCGGCAGCTTCGAGCACATCGTAGGTGTTGATACCCATTTTATTGAAGATGAGCGAAAGCTCATTCATCAGTGCAATGTTCACGTCACGTTGTGTATTCTCAATTATTTTGGCGGCTTCGGCTACTTTCAGGCTTGGAGCTTTATGTATTCCAGCAGTAATAATTGAACCATAAACTTGTGCCACAGTTTCCAAACACTCCGCATCACTGCCACTCACGACCTTCAATATTTTAGTAAGCGTATGCTCCTTGTCGCCAGGATTAATCCTTTCAGGTGAGTAGCCAACTTTAAATTCTAGATTAAATTTCAAACCCGATTCCATTTCCAAAATTGGAATACAATCTTCTTCCGTGCAACCTGGATAAACGGTAGATTCGTACACCACAATATCACCTTTCTTCAAGACTCTACCCACCGTGGTCGAAGCTCCAATCAATGGTTTCAGGTCGGGGTTAGTGTGCTCATCAATTGGTGTTGGAACTGCCACTACAAAGAATGTGGCCTCTTTCAGATCAGAGGGATCGGCAGTAAAATAGATGTCGCAACCTTCGAAAGCTGATGATTCCAACTCATTGCTGGGGTCAATCCCCCTCCGCATCAGGTCAACCCGCTCTTGGTTGATATCAAACCCAACAACTGAATACTTACGGGCAAACTCAAGAGCTATTGGAAGTCCAACATACCCGAGCCCAATCAGTGCAATCTTGGATTCCTTCTTGATTAAACTATTGTACATCGTCAACTATTCGTCTTTCTGTATGCGGATATTGAGCATTTTCTTCAGTGATTTCATAGCCCTATCAATCCAACGCCTAGGTTTATGGTCTTCCTCATAATATCCGTAACCACCGTATCCGTAGCCATATCCATAACCACCATAGCCTCCATATCCTCCATATCCTCCACCTGAACTACCGTAACCACCGTATCCACCGTATCCACCGTAACCACCGTATCCACCGTACCCTCCATATCCATAACCATACCCATAGGATGATCCATAACCGTAACTATAACCATAACGATAGCTTCGTGAATAAATTTTCGAGTCATTCAAAACAATACAGGTATTCTTCAGTTTCCTAGTCTCAACTAATCCGTTGATTGCTTGCAAGTAATTAAGCCTTGAATAATTCTCCCTCATTACATAGATGTTCACATTGGAATAATCCATCAAAAGCACAGCATCAGTAACCAGACCCAGAGGAGGTGTGTCAAGAATGATGTAGTCATAAATACCTTTAAGTTCCTCAATCAACTGAGGTAATTTTTCGCTTGAAATTAACTCGGCTGGATTTGGAGGAATAGGTCCCGATGGAATAAAGTCAAGATTCTCAATAAATGTTTGATTAATTATGTCCTCTTTACTAGTTTTCCCAATCAGGTAATTTGTGACACCAATATCATTCTTTAACTTAAAATCTGAATAAAGTTTAGGCTTTCTAAGGTCAAGTCCAAGCAGCACAACTTTTTTATTGCTCATCGCAAAAATACTAGCCAGGTTGGTTGAGAAAAACGATTTCCCTTCACCTCCCACAGTAGATGTAACAAGAATTACTTTTCTTTCAACATCACTAGCAAGATATTGCAAATTGGTACGAATCGACCTGAATGACTCTGCAATGTGCGATTTTGGGCTTTCCTTTACAATAAGGTTTGTTTTCTTAAAATTGTGACTGATAATTCCTATCAATGGAACGAGTGCAGTTTTCTCAATTTGGAACCTATTCCTTACTTTATCATCAATTAAATTAATCACATACACTAGAACAGAGGGTAAAATAATAGATAGAAATATTGCAATTGTATTATTCTGACTCCGATTAGGTGATATTTTTCCGCTTCTATGAGCTTTGTCCAATACCTTATTTTCAGCCACATTCGCAGATTTTGTTATTCCCAATTCCGCCTTTTTTTCCAATAAATACAGGTATAGGTTTTCACTTATTGTAAATCGTCGTTGAATTGAAACGAGTTCCCTTTCCTTTTGAGGTACCCCTTTCAGTACTTGCTCAAAATTTACCAGCTGCCTGCCAAGGGTTTGAATAGAGCTAAGTATACTCTTTTTAGCATTTTGGACATTCTCCAACAAAGCTTTTCTTGCATCTTCAATTTGATTATTTAATGCAATAATTGACGGATTTTTTTCAGTACCAGATAACTTGTTAGCATTTTTTTCAAATTGCAATTGCTTTAGCTTGTCAAAAAGTGGCAGTACCAATGGTTCCTCAATACCCATTAATGAAGGAGCAAGAGATGCTATGTCTTTTTTATTTAGAACATAATCATACAATAAATTTAAGGAATTTAATTTGAACTCGATTAACTGCTTTTCGTCCTCAACCTTATTCATCCTTGTCAAAAATTCATGCGATTCATCCTTCATGCTCACTAACCCATTGGTTTCTCTATAACTCTCTAAATCTTGTTCTACGTTTGAAAGTGAATTTGAAATTTCCTCTAATTGGCTATCTATAAAATCTAATGTTTGTTCTGATATTTTATTTTTTTCGTTGAGCTCACGATCAATGTATGTTTCGCATAATTGGTTCAAAAAGTCTGTGGATTTTGCATGGTTTGGCCCTTCAAGTGAAATATCAAGAACAGAGGTCTCCTTGATATTCTTAATTTTCATAGCACTTTGATAAAAATTTATCAATGCCTCCTTAGAATTAAGAATAAACTTGTACTCTCTAGGAATTTCAAAAAAATTCTTTTTAATTGTGTCTGATAAATGAACTACAAAATCAGCTGCTAGTGTATGTACTATTTGGCCATAATTATATAGCTCCTTAATTACTCCCTTCTGGTCAGATGTAGCATAAACTAACTGAAATCGTTTGTTATCAACAGTGTAAATAAAGAAAGGAACCCCGAAATAAGTGGAATCTTTTACGTTGTGCTCTATTCTAAAGGGAGCATTTTTGTAAAGCTCTTTTGATTTTACTCTACCTACTTCATATATGTTAATGAACATATCGAGGCGATCAATAACTGAAGCCAGCATACCTCTAGATAACAAAATTTGAACTTCATCGCTAATATTTGTTGAGTAATTTAAAAATGAAAGCGTCTTATCGTCGAGAAGATTATTTCCGTTATTTTTGTTTTTTTGATCGTTCTTAATAAGTATGGTAGCAGATACTTTATAAATTGGCGTAGAGTACTTATTAATAAGAAATGCTATGCTGAAACAAAGGATGAAGGCCAATACATAAAAGTACCAATTCTTGATTACAATATAAATGATTGGTCTAAAACTATATTTCTGACCAATTCCACCCAATTGCATTTCTTCTTGTGTTGCCATTCTTTACGGTGTTCTAAGTATATTAGTTATAATAAGAATAGTATTGATTACAGATGTCATGAAAACAAGTTGTTGGGTTCTTGCAAAAAAACGCTTCGCTTTGTAAGGTGTGACCACCACTATATCATTGCTTTGCAAATAATAGCCTTCAGATTTGAAAACCGTGGCTGAAGCCAAATCTATATTGAAGACTTTAATTTTACCTTCAAACTCACGTAAAACTCTAATCTCAGTTCTCTTGCCTTGGTCATCTATATCTCCACACAAAGCCAATGCCTCAAGTAAATTGATTTTATCACCATTTATTTGTTTCATTCCAGGTAACAGAACCTCTCCCAAAACGGAGATGTTAAATTTGATAATACTCACCCTCACAAATGGATTAACATAATAATTTTTTAACTTATTAACTAAGGTGTCATTAAGTTGCCCATCCAGCATACCAACCACTTTTATCCTTCCAATTAATGGGAATGTAATAGTACCAGTTGATGGGATTAAATAAACACTACCTGTGTTATCAGATGCTTCCTTTTTTTGCATCACATTCATATCCATCGCATTATCAGATGTAATAAGTATTTCTAAAACATCACCTACGGCTAATATGTGGTCAGGGATTGGAATGACTTGCATATCATTCTGAACAGAATCAGTTTGTATAGCCTTATTCTTTTTGTAAAAGTAAACGTAATCACGCTGCGGGATGCAGGATGATAGCAATGAAAATACAAGTAAACTGAGGAAAATTCTTCGCATTAAGGTACAGAAACAGAGGGCAAAAATACGTTTGTTGCCCCCCGTTTCCAAATCCGATTGAAAGTTAGTACTTACTTAACGAATACCGTGCATCATTTTGAGCATACGCTTAGAGAGGAAGAAAAGGACAACGGAGGCAGCCCCCGCCATAAATACAAAAATCATGAAAAAGGCATGAAGGTCATCTATTTCAAAGCCCATAAAATATGGATGGGGCTTACCTTCCTCAGGGTAAAGGGCACTTAGCACTCCAGCAAATTTATTGGCAAAAGAAGTGGAAAGAAACCAAACTCCCATAAGCAATGAAGCAAATTTAACAGGAGCCAATTTATTCACCATGCTAAGGCCAATGGGCGAAAGGCAAAGCTCCCCAAAAGTGTGAATGATGTAAAGGCTAACTAGCCACAACATGGTTACTTTCACTCCTGGCTCTAAATGTTGAACCCCGGTGGCAATCACTAAATAACCAATGGCCAATAGGAACAATCCGATAGACTGTTTGTAGGGAGATGCAGGTTCCATATTTCTTTTGCCTAGCCCAGTCCACATCATGGCGAAGAATGGGGCGAAAATTACAATAGCGACAGCATTAATAGTTTGAAACAAACTGGATGGTATAGTATCAATAACCCAACCTTCGGCAGGGGTTTTTGTGATTCCAAGCCAAGCACAGGTGCCTATACCTGCCAGCAATAATGCAAAGAACAAAGGTTGCACACCTGCTTTTTCATTTTTCATGCCGTTTCTAACTTTGTTCAAAAGCCATAATAACACTAATGATACTCCTCCAAGCAAGGCAAATGCAATATTTTGAGAGATATGCCAGCCTACATTCCTTTCAGTTTGTTCCTCGGCAAAATAGGTAAGTGATGCTCCAGCCTGTTCAAAAGCCGACCAAAAGAAAATAACAAAGAATGCAACAATATAAATTACCAATATCCTTTCTCTTTCCACTTTTGTTAAAGTGCCATCTGAGATGATAAATCCCGGTGCTGCAATGGTGAGGCCAAATATGAAGGAGCCAATTGCATCAAACATTTCTGTAAAATAGGATGCACAGAACAGGGCGGCAAAAATACTAAGCCAAGTAACTATCTGCTTATTAGTGAATTCTGATTTTACCTCAGCAACAGTGTCTATTTCCTTGGTTTCCCTTGAAATATTGGGAGCTGTTCCTATTTGCCTGCCATCAGGGGTTACGATGTAATAATTTTTTAACCAGATAAAGAGAACAACACTAAGCACCATGCCGCAGCCCGCTGCCAAAAAGCCCCACTTGAAATCAGCCGGACTACCTGTATCGCCCAACACCCCACAAATGATTGGGGCTATGAATGCCCCTAGGTTGATACCCATATAGAAAATTGTAAAGGCTGAGTCAATACGTTTATCTCCCTGAGGATAGAGCTGGCCTACCATTGTAGAAATATTTGGTTTAAAAAAGCCATTGCCAAAAATGAGGAAGGCCAAACCTGTATACATAATGAGGGAAGCAGTTTCAGGGCTTTCGTACAAACTACCACTTGCAAACATCAGGAACTGCCCCATAGCCATGAGTATTCCACCTATAATGATAGACTTCCTATTGCCCCAATACCTGTCGGCCATGTAGCCCCCTAACAAAGGAGTAAGATACACAAGACCTGTGTAGCTTCCGTAAATTTGAGAGCCAAGAGCCTTGTCGAAAAGCAGAGCCTTAGTCATGTAAAGAGTAAATATAGCCCTCATGCCATAGTAGCTGAACCTCTCCCACATTTCGGTGACGAATAGCACATAAAGCCCTTTGGGGTGACCTGTTGTTTTTGATTGTTCCATATAAATTGGTTTGGTATTAGTTGCTGGCAAAAGTATGGGTTAGCTACAATTGTTCAAAATTGCTGCACCTAATTTTCTTTAGCTAGGTAATTTTGCCGTCTTAAATTTATGTCAGCTTCAAAAGCCGCCAAGGCAAGTTCATGGTTAATTTTACGTAAGGTTTGGGGAAGTATGTTGAATTTGCTGGTTACTATGTACTTAGCACGCATACTACCTCAAAGTGATTTCGGTATTGTAGCAATTTCTATTGTCCTAATTTCCTTTTGTTCGGTTATTAGTAGCTCTGGTATGGCCGATTACTTGGTTTATTATCAAGGAGACGACTTTGACAAAGTGAAAGTCTCTACCTTTTGGCTCAATATTTTGATAGGCACCTTAATGGCTCTTGTGATTGGCATATCAGCACCTTACTGGGGGCGAGTTTATGGTGATGTCAAAATCACATACATAGTATGGCTATTTATTATTCCTTTCATTTCAGAAATAGTGAATAATGTGCCGAAAGCGACGATGAAAAAAAACATTGACTATTTGCCAATGATAAAAATACAGTCTGCATTACTTGGGGTCGCTATCTTGCTCAGATTTGTACTCGCTTATTGTGGAGCTGGGGTCTATAGCCTTGTATTGCCTACGGTAATTATTGACCCTCTGACAGCCTACTTGCTTTTTCGCAAATCGGGCTTAACCTGGAAAGAGGTTTGGCAGCTAAAAGGTGTTACAAAGTATTGGAAAAGTGTTTTTGGCTTCACCAAGTTTCTTTTACTTCAGCGATTGCTGAACAGGGTAGTGAACGAGTTTGACAACTTATTCGTTGGTAAATCAATAAGTTTGGCGGCATTAGCATGTTACAATCAGGCTTTCATTTTAGCCAACCTGATGACATCGCATGTTAGCAGCATTTTTACTGAACTTTTGCTACCTGTATTTTCTAAATTTCAAAATGATTTAGACAAACTTCGCGATGCCTATTCCAAAGTAATTGCCTTGCTATCTTTCTTTGGTGTGATGCTTCTAATCATTATTACCATTGGTGCACCGCAGTTAATTCTATTATTGCTAGGCCCCAAATTTTCACCTGCCATCTTCCCATTGCAGATGCTTTCTTTCTTTGCCTTTTTTAGGATGATAAACAGCCCATCGGGTAATGTGTTCAGCTCGATGGGAAAGCCACAAACAGGGTTTTACTTTGTATTAATCTTCACTCCTATCTTTATTGCCTCCCTTGTTTTCTCTGGTCAATGGGGGCTCGACATTTTTGCTATGTGTATTTCTGGCATACGAATCATTGGCAGCATTATCTGTATTTGGATTGCCACTCGGCTTATAAAAGCAACAAGCAAAGATGTCTTAATGCCGATAGTGCCGTTTGCCTTAGCAGGCCTTTTAGCAGCACTTGCCGGATATTTTGCCAATATGATATTATTTGAACCATTTAGGGACGCTATGATGCAATCCGAGGTCAGGCCATTCAAATCGACAGTGTGGTGGAATACTGCCTTAGGCTTTGCAACAAACTGTCTGATTATTGTGTCAGTTTATATTGCTGCACTCAAGGTATTTTTCCGTAGCCAATGGCAGTCAATCATTGACTATCTTAGCATGATGAACAATGGTCTGGCTAAACTGCTGGCATATATCAGGTAACATTTATGGTGCAAACCAAGCAAGGCCGTCCGCTGCAACGACTCAACAAGTATTTCTGGAAATACCGAAGCCTTCTCTTTCTAGGCAGCCTGTTTGTAGTGCTTTCTAATGTATTTTCGGTGTATGTCCCAATTTATGTGCGAGAAGCTTTTGATAAACTGGCTATCTACCTGAAACCCGGCCACACAGCTACCAACTCCTCCTCTATTGGAGGTATCCTGCTTTATTATTCTTCGCTAATCCTTGGTACTGCCATTATCCGAGGTGTGTTCATGTATTACATGAGACAGACTCTCATTGTGATGAGCAGGCATGTGGAATACGATTTGAAAAACGAAATTTACAACAAATACCAAGAACTTGACACGGCTTTTTACCGCAGCCACAGCACAGGCGATCTGATGAATCGTATAAGCGAAGACGTAGGCCGGGTACGAATGTACGTAGGGCCAGCCGTGCTGTACGCCGTCAACTTGGTGGCCATGTTTGCGGTGGTACTTTTCTGTATGTTCTCAGTAGATACTGAACTTGCTTTTTGGGCACTTGCCCCTTTGCCAGTCCTTGCAGTTTCTATCTTTTTTGTAAATAATCTAATTGAAAAACGCAGCGATGAAATGCAGTCGAAACTGAGCGACATCACCTCTTTTGTGCAGGAAGCTTTCTCAGGGCTCCGGGTCATCAAGGCATTTGCCAAAGAGAAGAATATAGTTCAGGCTTTTGAGGGTGAGACCGAAAACTACCGAAAAAAAACAATGGCCTCGGCCTTGGTTGATGCACTTTGGTTTCCAGCTATCGTATTGCTTATTGGGCTCAGCAACATTTTGGTCATTTATGTAGGCGGTCTGAAAGTGATTTCCGGTCAGATTACCATAGGCAACATTGCTGAATTTATCATTTATCTCAACATGCTTTCCTTCCCTGTGACAGCACTGGGCTGGGTGGCCAGCATCAGGCAGCGGGCCAAGGCTAGTCAATTGCGTATCAACGAGTTTTTACAGATTAAACCAGACATTACTTCGCAGTCAGACGCACCGTTTGTGTTTGAAAAAGAGATCGTCTTTGAACATGTTCAGTTTTCATATGTTACTGATGGAAAACAAGTGTTGGGCCCATTGAGTTTTAAGTTGCAGAAAGGTGGCTCACTGGGAATTGTTGGCACAACAGGCTCGGGTAAAAGTACTGTTGCCTCCCTCCTTCTCAGGCTATATGATGTCAGCAGCGGACAGCTATTGGTCGATGGAAAAAATATTAATGAAATAAACCTAGAAGCCTGGCGAACCCAGATTGGCTATGTGCCGCAAGATGTTTTCCTTTTTTCTGACAGCATAGCAAACAATATAGCCTTTGGAACTAGTGCAACCTTAAGTCAAAATGAACTTGAACAAGCAGCGAAGGATGCTGCACTTTGGGGTAATATTGAAAACTTTCCTCAAGGAATGGAAACCATGCTTGGCGAAAGAGGAATAACCCTGAGTGGTGGACAAAAACAGCGACTGTCCATAGCTCGTGCTATATTAGGCAACCCTGAAATATTGGTGCTTGACGACTGCCTGAGTGCCATGGACACAGAAACCGAGCACCAGATACTGGCCAACCTGAACCGCCTGAAACAAGGACGAACTTCTGTCATCATCAGCCACCGCATCAGTAGCGTGATGGCTTGCAACGAGATATTGGTGCTCGAAAACGGACAAGTAGCAGAACGGGGCAACCACCAACAATTGCTTGAATTGAACGGCCGCTACCAATCGATGTACGAAAAGCAGATGCGGGAAGAAAAGTCCAATTTGGAGATTCGATGATTTGAAAATTTGGACGATGCTAAGTCGCGACAAGCATCACAAAAGACAACTGATATACCTTTGCCTAAAACATGGCTTTCAAAATATATACGAAGACTGGCGACCAAGGAGAAACTTCACTCATAGGTGGTACCCGAGTGCCCAAGCACCACATACGCATTGAAGCTTATGGTACAGTAGATGAATTGAACTCCCATATTGGGCTGGTGAGAGATACCCAAACAGAAGCCAAAGTGAGGGAGATCCTGAAAGAAATACAGGATAGGCTTTTCACCCTTGGCAGCAATCTGGCCGCCGACCCAGGCAAATCGAAAATGGTGCTTCCCGAAATGTTGGCTGAAGATGTGGAAAGGCTGGAAAAGGAAATAGACCGTATGGATGAAACCTTGCCCGAGCTTAAAAACTTTGTGTTGCCTGGTGGGCATGTGCACGTATCCTATTGCCACCTTGCCCGCTGTGTGTGCCGTCGGGCTGAACGCTTATCGGTACATCTTGCTGAAAACGAACCCGTGGAACCGCTTGCTATACAATACCTGAACCGCCTCAGCGATTACCTTTTTGCATTAGGAAGATATACTGCCCATCAATTGGGTGCTGAGGAGGTAGAGTGGAGACCAAGGGGGTGAGAGTAGCCTGACCCCTTTACTTCATCTCTGATACGATTGTGCTTTTGATGCTCATGGGTATCATCATAGGCTCTTTCATTTGTGCACCACTGATGGTAAAATTGCCAACTAGATTTTGTTGTAGTACTGATCGCATAATTCTACCTGTGGTTATTTCCACTTCTATGTCACCTGTTTGTGAGCCGCTTAGTTCATATTGGTTTGTAAGCCCCGCGTCTGTTTGCAGGCTGGCCAATTCGTTGGGCGATACCTGACCTTTCATTTTGATATAGGCAATTCCGTTGGCCACTCGCTCCAGTTTGTATTTACTTTTTATGAGCATAGGTATAGTCATCCGTGTAGCAATAGACTGAATCCATTCGCCACCGACTTTCACTGGCTTTTTTGGGTAAAAACGCAGGCTTTGTTCCATGCTTTCTTTCAAGGCATCTTCGTTAAACTGCTTCACAAAAGCCTCACGCATCATTGCTTTTTTATTTTCTTCGGTACCCATGCGTACCATCATGCTGTCGATCATGTTGGCTATGCCGCCCACTTTATTGACTTGACCAAGTGGAGAAACCTGCATGGTAAAACTACAGCCTTTCAAAGCGGCAAAAGGCTTGGCGATAGCGTTGACTTCATTGTCGCTGCGGTCGCTGTCGTAGGATACCTTTCCTTGTATGGGATTGTCCTGTATAAAACGGATGCGGCGGTAAGTCACTGACATATCCAAGTTGCCATTGGTATCACGTTGTTTCACATCCATAGCATATGTAAAACTAAACTGCTGCAAAAGTTGCAACTTCTGACCACTTATGCTTTGCATTATTACTTGATCAGCCACCGATTCTATTTCATACATTTTGCCTACTTGCAGGTTGAAGCTAAGGCTTATTTTTTTGTGTGTAGAAAAAGAAAGTGCCGCCAAGACAGGCAGCACCAACAAAAGCTTTCTTTTCATTTATTTTGAATAAAAAAATCGTTATTTTCTTTTAGCCAAAATCCTTGCGTCGGGGAAAGTTTTAGCAATTCCTAAAAGATGATTTTCGGCCTCAACACGGTTGGGGTAGAGCATTACACTCACCCAAGTTCTACCGTTTTCTTTGATAGAGAAATTGGCATCTTTCAATCCCTGGGCTTTCATTTCATCAACGAAAATTCGTGCTTCGGCTATACTGCTAAAATTTTGTGGCAACAACTGGTAAACCGAATCGTTTTCCTCATTATTCTGAATGGTCACCATGGAAGAAACAGTTGCCTTTGGTAAGCGGTGCTTAGCTTTCATTGGGGTTTCTGTTTCCAAATTGTGACGACGATTCCAAGGCAAAGTGTACTCATCAAACCAAGTGCTGATACCGCTTAGACTCATGTTCTTGCCTAATTCCATATTGAAGCCTGCAAAAGCAATAGCTCCAAAAACAAGACAAGCTGCCAAAGCTGTGATTGAACGTCTAGTTGACAAACTGAGGGTAGCTGAAGTTCGCAATGGTTTGCGATACTCTACCCTACTGCGTATTTTCTGCTTCAGTTTCGCATTTTCATCCCTTGTCACAGGCACCGCCGCAATGGTCACTAGCCCAAAATCATCTTTCGATACATTCAAGTCAACCTCTGGATGAAAAGTCATCACCTCGTCCTGGTCCACATAAAAAGTTCCAACAGTTTCCAAGTGTATACTGCGGTTCTCCACTAACGCCTGCCTGAGTTCCAGCAGCATTTTCTGTATCTTGTCGAGAGAAGTTTCGTAACTGATGCTTTCACGGGTAGCGACATGTTTGGCGAGTATTCCATCGTTCAAGTTCAGCCCTTGGTTGAACGCTATCCGTTTGCCAGGAGGAGTTATTTTGTTGCTCACTGGATTCACCTGGGCAGATACCCTGCGGGCAATGAAGCCGCCCCAACCAGGCACAACCACACAGTTGTGTTCGTAGAGAAGTTCGTTGATGTATTTTCCTAAAATCATAATGCTGCTATTGGAATAGGCAGGCAAAAATAGAAATTTTTTGCGTGAAAGCTTCTGAAAAAAACCATGTTTTTTCTTACCTATTGGTTTATCTTCCTGTTGCACAAATACTTGACTGTTTCCAGTGAGCAGAAAATAAAGTACTCGGCCAAAATTGTTCTGGGGTAAAACGTTTTGCATCGAATTTTTTAGGTTAAAAATGAATGGTAAGTCCCGCCAGCACGTTGAATCCGGCCACAGGGTATTTGTACCAGCGTTGGTATCGGGCGGCTGTAAGGTTGTTGATGTTAAGAAAGGCGGACACCTGTTTTGAGTAGCGGTAGTCGGCATTCAAGTTGAAATCAACAAAGCCGGGAAGCTTGATGGCGGTGATAGTTTGTTGCGAATCGTTATTGAAGCGGTTACCGTAGCGGCGGTTCATAGCATACACATCGGCTCCCAGCACCAATTTTTCACCAAGGCTATAGCCACCATGTAACCGAAGGTCGGCAGTGGGCAGGTTCCATGCGTATGCATAACTTGTTAGGGTGTATTTGTAAAGGTTGCCACTCAACTGAAATTTGATTTTCTCTGCCACCTGATGGTTCAACTCAATGTGAAGGTTACTCACCTTGCAGTCATCATAGGCAAGCAAAAAAGCGTTCAAGTTGCTTTCCGTGCTTGTTGTTGAATCGGTTGCTTCGGTCATAAAGAAGGCCATGTTTTTCACCGATTTGAAGTTGGCCTGCACCACATAAAAAGTATTTACTCCCATACTACCCGATAACCCAGCAAATAGTTGATTGAAAGACGTGTTGTCGTAGGTTTTGTTCTTTACCAAAAATGGATTTTGTAGACTCAAACTACGAATGGTATTTTTTTGCCAGTCACCATCCATGCCTGCTACAATTTTCAGTTTGTACTTATCGATGAAATACGAAAAATGCACCTTTGGAAAAATGCGGAACTGCGAAGGATTGGCTGGGTCAGCATCCGAATTGAGATATATTGCACTTGCCCCCATCAGCAGTTTCATTTTAGCCCCACCCATCAAGTAGGTAGGGGTCAGTTTTACAAATGTTCTGTTCAGTTCTTTATCTCCTTTCAATCCGTTGGCATCCAGCACCAACTTCACTGTCAGCGGGCATTTGCTCAGGTAGGTGCTCAAGTTTGCAGTTAGCACAAATGCTTGTTCCTTGTTCTTGAATTTGTCGGTCAACGTATAGTAATCCAGTCCACCACCATATTTCATTCTACTGCTATCGGTACTGCTTTGTCCATTTTGCCAAGTGCCAGCTAAGTCGATGGTGCTGTAGCCAAGTTTTGTTTGGTCTTTGTTAAATGAATCTTTATACAATTCATCAAAGCCATAGAACCGATAATTGCGAAGGCTGTAGCGGGTATCAAGGCTATACACATTGTCGCCACGATATATTTTTCCGTAGCCTTCTATTTCGCTTTCAGCAAGACGGCGGCTTAGGTTGCTGCTATTGTTGCTGTAGTGGTTCAGGTTCAGTCCGCCAGTATAATCGCGGTTGCGTAAAGTCATGGCCGAGCCCTGTACAAAAGGTGTATTGAAATTACCATAGCCCACTTTCAAAAAGTTACCATAAAGCCTACTTAGTTTTTCGTTAGGCAATGCAATAGCTTTATATGTCCCCATGCGTGGCGAAAGGCTGTCCAACTGCCGTGGCACAATTTCATATTTGAAAGTTGGTGGCTCTATGTATGCCGTTTCTGGCAATGGTTTGCTGTACAACTTTTCTACCTTCATCACCTCTGGGCGATAGTTGGGTTTTATTTCTACTGTGTCACTTTCCATGGCCACCTGAGCGAGCATACTGTGTGAGCAAAGCAGAAGCAGATATATTATTTTTTTCATACGGGGTTAAGGTTTTTAGTTCTTTAATTAATCGTCTTTGTACTTACTCTTCTTCTTCCTTCAGTTGTTCTGGTGGTGCCAACGATTGATTTGGTGGCATCAGGGCTTCTAGTTTTTCCTTAGCAGTTTTCACAATGTCTTCGGGGTCGTCGGTGTCAGGTTCGTAGTTCTCTATCACACTTTGCAGCGTGTGGCGGGCTTGGAAAGTGTCGCTCATATGCACGTAGTTATTAGCCAATAGTATAAACCCTTTGGCTACCCAATACTCAAAATCTCCGTATTGCGAAGCCAATTCCTTTAGGCTTTTTTTGCATCCAAGGGTATCCCATTGTTCGTATTGAATCTGTGCCAACATGTACTTGCTCTCGGCCGATTTCCAGTTCTTGGGGCCTTTAGTCACTTCTTTGAAATAAATCTTGGATTTGTCAGGTTCGCTAGGGTAATAGGATTTTGCTAATAGATACTGAGCTTCCAATTTTTGCTCTACTCCCACTTCTTGGCTACCTATCAATTTTTGGGCACTTACCCGAAGTTTCTCCGAGTTGTTCAATTTTTCACTGCAACGCATTTGCCCAAGCAGACTGAATTGCACATTTTCTTTTGTACTTGCCAGTGGTTCGTATTGCTCAAAATATCTCAACGCCTGTGTATACTCTTTATGCTGATAAAACAGGCTTGCACAGTTCTTCACACTACGATCGGTGTATTCGTGTTGTGGCTTTGAAGCCAACCATTCATAATCAGGCAAAGCTTCAGTGTATTTCTTTTTTCTAAAAAAGATTTCTGCCCGCTGGTAATGTGCCTTGGTGCTAAAAAATCCATTCGAAAACTGACTAAGGTAGCTGTCCAAACCTTTTATGGCTAGTGCAGTGTCGGTTGCCCGTAGTGCATTTTGCGAAGATTCATATATGATAGAATCCTGTTCACTTAGATTCAATTTTCCTTTCGTTAAAATGTTCAGCGATTCGATGTCCCCTTTCTCTACATATAGGTCTTTCAATATTTCATAAGCCTCTTTGGCTTCCTCGCTTTCCGGATATTTGCTCATCACATATTGAAACTGCTCTATCGCCCTCTCGGCCTTGTTCTGTCGTTTGAATATCAATCCAATATTGAGCTGTGCCCGGCGTACATCATTACCGTTTTTCTTTTTGGTCACTAATTGGTCAAACCAATCCAAAGCTTCTTCCAATTTATCCAAGTAAAAATTCGTGTAACCCAGTTCGTATAAACTTTTTTCCAAGTAATCGCTTTCGTCATACATCTCTACGAGTTTGGCCAACATATTTATCTTCTCGTATTGCTTTCCCATCAAGCCATATATGATTCCTTTCTGAAACAAAGCATAATCGTGGAAACGTGCATCTTTCACCACCACCCAATTGTATTCGGCCAAGGCACTGTTGTATTGCTTTTGAATAAAATAACAATCAGCCAAACGTGTATGTGCATCTAGCACCATGTCGGGCTTATCGTTATAGAAACTTTCTAATTCTGTAAACTTAGTGAACGCCTTCACTGCTTTCGACCATTGTTCTTTTTTTATCATGCAATAGCCAATGTTGTAGTAGCAGGTGGCATAGTGAACTGACTTCTTTGCTCCATCCTCTTCCAGAAAATCTTCGTATAATTCTAAGGCCTCATCGGGGCGTCCTCTCTTATACATCATTTCTGCCAGCCAATAGTCGGCTAGCACCGTGAACTTCTTGTCCTCCGGGTATTCGAGCGATTTGCGAAAAAGTTTTTCAGCCCCACTAATGTCGCCTGCCTGATATAATTCCTCAGCCTTGCAGTAGGCACTTTTTTGAATAGCTTGCTTCACCCGGCTGTTCTTGTTCTTCAAGGGTTCCAATATCTCCAATGCTTTTGTAAATTGTTTTGTATTCAAAAACAAAACACTGAGCAAATCCTTTGCATCTTCATTATACTTTGAGTTTGGAAAATGGGTAATGAACTGGGACAGCGAAGTGATAGCCACCGCCTGCTGTGGTAGTAGCTCATAGCAAAGTTTGGCATACTGAAACGAAGCTTCTTCCTTAATACCTAAATCAAAATCGGCTCGTGAAGCCTGATAAAAAGCCAGCCGTGCATTCTCTCGTTTGTTCAGCTGCAACATGCAATAGGCCAGGTTATATCCCACATTTTGTGAGAAACCATTCTTCCTATCCACCAAACGAGAGTATCGATTGATGGCTTTCTCATAATGCCTCAATTGTTGGTTGCTCCAGGCCAGTGCATACACATCCGAATCTGTAGTAATCTTTCCTTTCATCGCTGCTTTTTCCAATCGCGTTTCTGCTTTCTCAAAATTGCCTAGGCGGTATTGGCTCAATCCATTTATGTGGTTGATATCATCCAAGATTTCCTTGTTAGTCATCGTGTCCGAAATGTCAACCACTTGTTGAAATTTTCCTTGTTTGAAATATATCTGAGTGATATACAATGGGGCTACTTGCCCAAACTGCTTATGGTCTAAAACCCGCAACAGGGCTTGTTCTGCCAAGTCATATTCGTTGCGTTGATAGTGGATAAAACCTTTGTAGTAATTGGCCTGTTTGTAGTATTTGTTTTCATCCAAACACACTTGAGCTAATGCCTCTTTTGCTTCTTCATATTGATTCAGTTTGTAATAACTAAAACCTTTGATAAACCAATATTCTTTTTCGTCGTCAGGGATCATTCCTGTATGGTCGGTGAGTGCAAGGGCTGGTGCTACCAATTTATATTTTTTATCCCTGAAATGTATCCGTCCTATCTGAAAATACGACAGCACACCACAAGGATGCTGGGGGTAGTTGTAGGCCAAGGCTTTGAAAAGTTCCAAAGCATCAGGGTTGTACAATTCGAATGCACAGATGGCATCATAAAATTTCGCTCGGATGCTTAAGGCGGTGTCTTTGCTTTGCTCCATGAATTGTGCAAAAGCCTGTCTGGCCGCTGCATACTTTTCCTTCTGAAAAAGCTCAACCCCATGGTGATAAACCTGAATGGGCTGTTCCAGGTTTTGGGTCTTCTGTGCCCGCAACAAAGAGATGGAACAAACCGTCACGCATAGGATTGCAAAAAGTCTTGGCCTGAAATTTTTCATATTTTGGGAAGCCGGTATTGGTTGCCCGACTGAGTATCAAAACTATTGCCCCGTGCGGGTTTGGGCATTTGTTCTTTTCTACAAACCGTAAACTATTATGGACATAGAATTTGCCCTTCTCAAGTATATCTTGCGGCACTTTTTTATGCTGAAACAAACCGCTTTATTTTTACTCGCAACAGTCCTGATCTGCTCAGCCTGCGAAAACGATATAGACGTGAACGCCGAATGGAAAGAAACAGCGGTTGTTTATGGCTTACTCGACCCCGGCACTCCTACCCAGTTCATCCGCATACAACGCACCTACCAAAATGGGTATGGGGATGCCATCAAGCTGGCTCAGGTGGGAGACTCCCTCTTTTTCGATACCCTTTCTGTGAGCCTTGACGTGTATCAAAATGGAAACTATGTGACCACCCACATCTTCTATCCCGACCAATCCATTATCAAAGACACGGGCATGTTTGCAGCCCAGCCCAACACGCTTTATGCCTGCAACAATGCCATCAACAAAGATTATAATTACCATCTAAAAATACGAAACCCACGCAGCGGGAAAGAATATACTTCATCCACCAGTATCGTGAGGCCATCTTTTATCATGGGCGGGCTGCCAGCATTGTTTTATGTTGCACCAAATCGCAGCACCTCCTTCAGGGTGAATACAGGTGTGCGTGGACTTTCCTACGACATGGTTTTGAAGTTTTATTATATGGAATACGACTCCTCCACCTCCGACAGCAACCTGCACAGCATTCAATGGATAAATGTATCCAACTTTATGGCTAGCGACGACAAAGGTGGCGAAGAATTGATTATGAAACTGACAGGATCACTCATGTACGATTTTGTAGCGGCCAATGTATTCCCAAAAGCCAAAGTATATCGCCGCATGAAAAGCTGCAAGGTATCCTTTGTGGGTGGTGCGGCGGCCTTGGTTGATTATATCTCTCTCAGCCGCCCAAGTATTGGCATTGTGCAAAAGAAACCCGAATACTCCAACATCAGCAACGGACTTGGCATATTCAGTAGCCGCTGCACACAAAGCGACTCCCTAGCTGTGAACGACAGCATGAACTACCACCTTCAAAATCTGACCTCCGCCAAAGGGCTTGGGTTTAGGAGTAAATTGTAATTAATCAATTTACAAAGTTCGCTTTCAACCTCCTCTCACGAACACCAAAAAAAAAACGATGGTGAGTAAACTATTGTTCTTTGCATCTTGAATCCAACCCATTCGCGGTCACTTCACCACCTCATACATTTTCTTACCCTGCACGAGCCTGTCAACGGTCTTGGCTAGGCGGTTCACTTTGGTTTCTTCGTGTTTGGCTGAGTAAATCCAGTTTATGTAGTACCGTTGCTCGCTTTCGGTTAGCGATTGGAAGAACTTCAAAGCCACAGGTTCATCGGCAATGCAGAGCAACATTTCGTCAGGTACTTCAAGTGGTTCGGCGTCGGGGTAAAGTATTACTTGCACATGGTCGCCTGCTTCTTTCTTTATCTTTTTGCGAATCTCTGCTTTCACTGGAAGGAAAAGTCCACCGCCTTTTATGGGCATCAAATGGTATTTTTTTATCTCAAAATCATCAATCGTTCCTCGTACCTTTACAAAACCAAAAGCAGTGTTCTTGTCTTTCAATAGTTGAGGAAGGCGGGTAAAAGTCAAGCCTCCTTTGCCTGGGTATTTTTCCAACAAACATAGCATGTTGAGCAAAGGTTTTTCGTTTCCATGAGAAACCAAAATTTCACTTTCTTTTTTGCTCTTCATTCAACAATCAAAACGTATAATTCATAGCTAAAGCCGGCATGATGGGAAGCTGATTGATGCGGCGGTATTTCACCCGGTCGAAGTAGAATATATTTTGACGGTTGTACACGTTGGTGAGGCTGAACGACACACTAAAAGCCTCTCGTTTGGCCAACTCCTGCTTGCGTTCGATGCTGATATCCATGCGGTGTAAATAAGGCAGGCGACCACTATTTATGTCGGCGTACTGGATGCCAAGGCTGCCGTTAGTTTTTGTGTAATCAGTGCTTACGCCACTAGCAAAATCGAGAACCTCGTAGAATCCCTGTGACTTGGTAAACGGGAATCCCGAACCAAAGTTCCAGCGGCAGTTAAAGTACCATTTGCTCTTTTTGGACTGATGCATATACGATAGCAGAGTATTGAGATTATGTCGGCGGTCGAAGTGCGGGAAATAAGTGCGGAACTCATCCATGCGATTTACATAGGTAAGTGAATAGGTAGTCCAAAAAAACCATCCCTTTTTAGTGTAGGTATACTTAAAATCAAGCCCCTGTGCGTTGCCATGTTCAATGATGAAGTCAATGCGTTGCAACTCGGGCTTACCTTGGTTTTGTGCATTGTTGTCGTATATTTTATCTCGGTTGATGTTGGTCAGTTGGTTGAAATATTTCCAGTAGCCCTCCACTTCAATTTTACTGGCCGAAGTAAAATCATATTCAAACCCCAAAAGCAAGTGTCGCGATTTTTGAAGCCGTGTTTTCACTGGGCTACCTTTGTAGGTGAGTGGCAGGTCGTCGGGGCCAGAGAGGAAGCCGTAGAAAAGGTTCACCACATCGCGGTCGCTCACGGCACTCATCAGGTTTTGTGAATATAATCCAGCAGCGGTCTTCATCCTGAATTTGCTGGTAATATCCACCTTGCCATTGAAGCGTGGCTCAATAGAGGCATTGCCCAGCGAAGCATAAAACTGCCCTCGAAGGCCAGGCTCTAGCACCCAATGCCTCCAACGGCGGCGATACTTCACATAGCCACAGAGTTCAGTGGTGTAATCTACTTGTTGTATCACTCTGTTGGCGGCATTGTAGGTCTTAAAGTCTGTTTTAAACCCGTTGATTTCCATTCCGTATTTCAGCTCGTCCGCTTCCAAGTAGTAGGTAAAATTTATATTGGCATTGAAACCATTCACATGACTATATCGTGGTGCCAAGTCGGGTTCAGTTTGTTCCATTTGGTAATCGCTGAATGCCAACACTCCGTTGATAATGCTGCTTGTTCCTTCCGGTACAAATGAAAAATTGACGCCGCCACCCTGACTTTTCCAACCATAAGAAGTGCTACCAGGATAATTCACCCGATCATTGAAATTGAAGTAGAAAAGATTGGCCTTGCTGCCCGACGGTGAGCTGAAAGTGAACTTGGTATACAAATCTTGGAAAGAGAATGGAAGGCCGCCATTATCTTTAGCTGCGTATCGATATAATTGCTTGGAACTCCTATCCAGAAATGAATTTTTATAGGAAATCAAATAGGTGCTACTCCCCTCCCCCTCTTTGAATTTTTTGAGCGGTCCCTCCAAAATGGCCTTGGCAGCAAATGGGCTGAGAGAAACTTTCCCTCCTAGATACTTTTTGTTCCCATCTTTAGTTTGCACATCAAGAACGGCACTCACCCGGCCACCATATTGTGCGTTAAATCCCGCAGAATATACATTGATGGTCTTGATAAAATCGCCATCGAACACCGAGAATAAGCCAATAGAATGGAAAGGATTATAGATGGTCATGCCATCCAGCAGCACTTTGTTCATCACTGGACTACCTCCGCGAATATAGAGTTGCCCACCTTGGTCTCCACTGGTTACCACCCCCGGAAGTATTTGTAGATACTGCACAGCATCAGGTTCGCCCCCCACCATGGGTAACCTCGAAAAATCTTTCGATGGGTTTATTTCAAAGTGGCCAATATTGATTTTGTTTGTATCGGTGCGGCGGTTCCGTTGGTCCGAGATATATACTCCAGCAAGCACGTTTTCAGAAGGGCTCAGGTAAAAGTTTTTATTATTAGCTCGGTCGGTATACACTGTAAAATGGAGCCTTACAGTGTCGAAATTGAGTATATGACATTCGCCCTGATAATCGCCAGCAGGCACCTTGCCAAAACTATAAAATCCTTCCTTGTCGGTGGATGCCCGTTTGCCAGTTGGACTCAAGGTGATAATAGCACCTTCAACGGTTGAGCCATCAGCCTTGCTGAACACAAAGCCTCGCAAATCGCCTGTTTGTGCTTCTGCACCAAATCCATAGGTCAATATAAGTAACAGAAAAAATCTTTTCATAAAATTGGCTGCAATTACGGGATGGAAAGCAAAAGCATAAAGAAGGTTACTTGTTAATACCTTCGCAGCCATGAAGCAGCAAGGCAAATACGTTCGTTGGGCATTGTTAGTACTAACTATGATTCCTTTGCTTTTCATAAACCTGAGCGGACAACAGGACTGGGGAGATGACTACGGAGCTTACCTGCAACAGGCTTTCAATATTGTCCACTTGCACAATCCCTTTGCCACCACTTTTGTATTTGACAAAGAAGAGGCTTGCCGCCATGCAGCTTCTGTACCTCTTGGATTCCCTCTCCTGCTCTCGCCAGCCATTTGGATTGCGGGGCATGGCCATATCCTTTTTTTACAAGTGTATATGAACTTTTTTTTACTGTGTTTTTTTGGCCTATTTTTTCTTATATGCAAAAAGCAAATTGGGTTCTACCCTGCCTTGGCGGCTGCATTCCTATTTTTCTACCATCCTTTCCTGCTTTCCTTCAAATCCAACTTGCTATCCGATATTCCTTTCTGCTTTTTGGTATATGCCAATCTATACCTACATAGCATTGAAAAGAAAAATACAGCATTAAAATGTGTGGCTCTTAGCCTGGCCTTACTCACTCGTACCACAGGTTTGGTTTTGTGGCTTGCCATTGTGTTGTTTGAGTTGGTTAATCTTTTATCAGCAAAAAAATTTAAGGCTCGTCATTGGCTTTCCCAATTACTGCCAACTCTGGTTGCCGTGACAGTTTTCTCATTGGTTGAATGGATTACTTACCTTTTCACTGGAAGCGGAAACCTCATGTATTATTCGCAAGCGGCTTGCACAAAGGATATACAAATTTCCATCAGTGGGAATATGGAGCATTACAAAAATATGTTCATTGGGTTTTTCAATATACTGCCACAAAGTGCCCTAGGATATTTGTTTGCTTCTGCCATGTTGATTCTTTCGATGCTTGGTTTTGTGATGCAATGCAAACGAAAACTCACCGCTACTGAACTATTCTTTGCCGCTTATCTCCTATTTTTTGTTGGTTGGTTTCAAGGCAATCAGTCTGAGCGGTTCATGTTGCCGCTATTGCCTTTGTTTGGTTATTATTTATTTTCATTGCTTGGCAAAAGCAAGGTCAACCTAGTGTTCGCAACAATCATTGTTGGATATTTTGGGTGGAAATACATGCCCAATGCCAACGCCATGCTGCGACCGTCTGCCCTCACTGGACCATTTGACCAAAGCGGAAGTCAGCTTTTGGAATACATCAAAATCAAAATACCAGAAAATGAAACGGTGGTATTCAACAAAGCAAGGGTGATGGCTTTCTATACTGGAAAAAAAGTGATGTATCAGAAAAATGCTTCACCAATCGATGCACTTAAACATTACCAAAAAATGAAAGCCACAAAGTTGGTTCACTATACTGGTCCTTTTGATTGGGACTTGACCTGCCCGCCGCTTGACACCTTTGTTAACTACTATCAAAAGTCGCTTCAACTGCACTTCAAACAAGGAAATTTTGAAGTCTGGAAATTGAGGTAGGCCAATACTACAAAGAAGTTTCAAGAAGTCTACAAATTCACGTTAAACTTTTGTAGGGGTTATTTGCAGTAAAATTAGCCGATGGGGAATGTATTTTCATTTCCACATTATAACATTTTCATATTATCATTTTAGCTTTTGATTTCACTACAAGACATTTCATTCGAGTTTGGAGGAAGATATCTATATCAGGATGCCTCATGGCACATAAAACCACGTGAACGCATTGGCCTCATTGGGCAAAACGGAACAGGCAAGAGTACATTGTTGCGAATCATCAATGGCGAATTTGGCATTTCGGGTGGGGTGATAGGCAAGCAAGGTGGCCTGCAAATTGGCTTCCTGAATCAGGATTTGCTTTCGCAGCAAGTGGACATGCCTATTGTAGAAGTAGCCATGGAAGCCTTTGACCGACAACTAAAATTGGAAAAGGAGATAGACAAAACAATTCATCTGCTTGAAACTGCCTACCACGAAGACCTCGTGCATACTCTTGGCGATTTGCAGCATGAGTTTGAATTGCTGGATGGCTATAATATCCGCTACAAAACCGAAGCCGTGCTTGAGGGGCTTGGCTTTGTAACCGATGACCTTACCAAGATGTTAACCACTTTTAGCGGTGGATGGCGAATGCGGGTGATGTTGGCTAGGATGCTACTTGCACAGCCCGAAGTGCTGATGCTTGACGAGCCTACCAACCACCTTGACCTTCCAAGTATTCAATGGTTGGAAGAATACCTGAAAGACTATCCAGGCACAGTCATCGTAGTTAGCCACGACCGCTTTTTCCTGAATAAACTTTGCACAAAAATCGTAGAGATTTATGGCCGAAAATTTTATACCTACGAAGGCAACTACGATTTCTTTATGAAAGAGAAAGTGGAACGTACCGACCTACAACAGAGGCAGTTCGAGAATCAACAGCAATACATTAAAGAGCAAGAGAAATTCATCAACCGTTTCAGAGCAAAGGCCAGCAAATCAACAGCTGTGCAAAGCCGTGTGAAGATGCTGGACAAACTGGACGTGATAGATGCCCCTGAAGACCTGACAGCGGAAGTAAACATCCGTTTTCACTTCTCAACCCCAAGCAGCAAGGTGGTGGCAGAGTTTGAAAACTTAGGCAAGAGTTATGGCACAAAAGAAATATTTAGAAGCATCAGTGGTGAAATAGCCAAGGGAGACAAAATTGCAGTGATTGGGGCTAACGGTCTAGGGAAAAGTACCCTGCTAAAAATTATTGCCAGTCACGTTGATTTTACTGGCAAAATGCAGATTGGCTACAATGTGCATTACTCATTCTATGCCCAGCACCAGTTGGAAAGTTTGAATGTGAACAGTACTATTTTGGAAGAACTAATGCATCATTCGGCTACCCTGAAAGAAGGTGAAGCACGTGCAATTCTTGGTTGCTTTCTATTTAGCGGCGATGATGTGTTTAAGAAAATACGAGTGCTAAGTGGTGGAGAAAAAAGCCGTGTGGCATTGGCAAAAACCATTGTGAGCGACTCCAACTTCCTGCTGCTCGACGAGCCCACCAACCACCTGGACATGCAAAGTGTGAGTGTGCTAACCGAAGCCCTCAACGATTACAATGGAACATTGTTAATGGTGAGCCACGACAGGGAATTTATCAGCAACACAGCCAACAAAATATGGTGGATTGAAAACCATGAATTGAAGGAATACCCAGGCACCTACACAGAATTTGTAGAATGGAATGCCAAACGCAAGGCAACCAATCAACCAAAAAATCTGTCTAAAGAGAATAGCATTACAGAGAAAAAAGTAGATAACCCCCTATCAACTGGAAACGGACAGAGTGAAGTTAAAAAAAACAAACAACTAAAAAAAACAGAAACTATGCCTACAGGACAGGCCGGCAAAAAGAACAACGCCTTTGAAATAAAACAACTTCAAAAGCAATTGGACGAAATAGGCACAAAGATTGATAAGCTAAAATCCGACAAACAAAAAATGGAACAAGATTTTATGAATAGCGAAATTTTCGAAGACGGCACAAAGTATAAAGCCCTACAACAGCGTTATGCCACCACAGAAGAAGAACTCAAAACTGTTTCGTCCAAATATGATATCCTTTTTGAAAAACTGATTGAACTGGAAGCATGAACATCCTTAAAAAGTACCTCCTCCTCCCCTCCTTGCTATTTGTTTGGCTGTTGCCAAATGCCTCTGCCGTAGATGGTGAGATAGGAAAGGTGCTTCGCTTCGAAAACTGGATTTATGAAGATAGTATTCAAACGGTATTACTTACTACCACCGATGGCGGCCCTGTGCCTGTGATAAAAGAAGGCAGCAACGAACAACTTGTTTTTAGCTTTGACGAATTAGGAACTAGAAACGATTACTACCAATACACCTATGTTTATTGCGATGCCGACTGGAAGCCCACCAACTTTGAGTTTGGAATTTTTTGTCAAGGGCAGATGATGGAAAACATTGACGACTTCAAGTACTCAGGATCGGTGTATCAACGATACGTGCATTACGAAAAAATGTTACCTACAGCCGACATGAAACCAAAGTGGAGCGGCAACTACATTCTGAAAGTGTTTCGTAACTTTAATCAAGATGATGTGGTGATAACGCGTCGGTTTATGGTGCTTTCTACTGGTGTTAGAATCAATGCGAGCATAAAACCTGCTACTGATGTAAAATACCGATACAGCAAACAGGAACTGGATGTGGAGGTGGACTATACAGAGTTTAATATTCCTAGCCCTTTTACCGATGTAAAACTAGTGCTTACGCAAAACAACCGCTGGGATAATGCCATCTACGGACTAAAACCGCAATACGCAAGCAACAACAAACTAAACTATAATTTTGAAGATGCGAACCTTTTCAATGGTGGCAGCGAATTTCATGTGTTCGACATGCGAATGATTCGTAATCCAACTCAAGGCATCCAAAAAAAATTTTTTGATGGCTACATATACAATTGTGTATTATTTCCTGATGAAAACCGTGGCTACAAACAATATTTTCAGTATGCCGACTTCAATGGTAGACGAGCAATAGCCAGCAAAGAAGGCTCCAACCCAGCCACCGACGCCGACTATGCATATGTGCATTTCAGTTTGCCAATGGTGGAGAAACTGGACAAAGATGTATACTTGTTTGGCGAATTGACCGATTGGCAATTATACCCTCAATACAAACTTAGTTGGGACGAAGAACGCCACGAATATTGGCTGAAAGTAAAACAAAAAATGGGCATATACAACTATGGCTTTGTTGTGCTTGACGCTACCACCCAAAAGCCCAATGAAACCACACTTGAAGGCAACCACATGGAAACCGAAAACGACTACATTGTATATGTATATGCTCGCAACCAACAATTTGGCAATGATGCCCTTGTAGGAATGCACAAGCTTAACTCAGCCAGTGCATTCAACAAGAGATAATAGCACCATGGTTATTGAAATCTAAACAAAGAATCACCATGATCACCCTACCTTGCAAGGAGGACGAGGTGAGGCCAACTAATAACTGAAAACTAAAAATCATCAACTATCAAAACATGAAGTATTTACTTACCCTACTCATTGCTACCTCGTCAAACATGATGCTCAACGCTCAAATCATTGACCCGCCTACTACGGCTACCAGCATGGCCGACTTAAAGTTCGAAGAAGAAACCTTCGACTTTGGGAAGATAAAATGGAACGTACCTGTGACACATATTTTTAAGTTCACCAACACGGGCTCAGAACCACTTATCATTAGCAACGTAAAAGCTGGCTGTGGCTGCACCACCCCCGACTGGACCAAGCAACCAATCCCCCCTGGAAAAACAGGATATGTTTCAGCCACTTTTAATGCTGCAGCCTCAGGTCAGTTTGGCAAAGCGGTTACTGTCACCTCCAACACCTCTTCAGGAAACACCAACGTACTCACCATCAAAGGCACAGTGGACATGAACATATCTTCAGTACCTCAAGCTCCTGAGGTGAAGCCATCCGAAATAAAAAGCAAGCCCTGAAAATTTTATCAAATAAAGAGAATCCAGCCTTACTCGGTTGGTTGGTTTTTGAATAGGTAATATAGATATATTTGCCTAATGAAGGCTTCCATTCTTTTCCTTTTAATTGAACTATCGCTGTGTGCGAGTTCACAGGTCAGCAACGAAAAGAAATTGGAATATATGAGCGATCAAAATTTGAGCAAGGCTATATATTTTGCTAAAGAAAACAAGCGGCCATTGCTTATCTATTTTAACTCGGTTGACTGCCACAGTTGCGAAATGTTTTCATCCGAAATAATGGCCAACGACTCAGTGGTGTCTGCACTCAAAAGTAAATACCTATGCGTGAATGCCTCCATTCAAACGGCTGATGGACGCAAATATTCAAAGCAATACAAAGCCTTCAACCTGCCGCAACTGGTGCTGGTAACCTCTGACCAAAAAGTGCATTACATTGTTGAAATGAAAATGGACAAAAAGCATATTGTGCGGCAGGCTAAAAACTTCCTGAGCGTTGGAGGAATGCGTGACCAAGTGCTACTGTTGCAAATCACCAAACACATCACTTGGGATGAAGCCTGCACCGAGATGGGAGCTTCGTATGCCCGCATTGACTATCGAAAAAAAGCGGAGGAAAACCCCGACCAATTAGTGTTCGACCGCACCCTCAACCTCGATATGTTTGGCAAACTAAAAGAAGCCTACCTTGCCGAATGGAATGTACAAAAAAGTAGGAAGAGGAAGTAGAGTGAAACATCATAAACAATACAATAACCAAAACCAATGGACTACAAAAACACCTTCGCTTTCCTTTTGGAACTGAAAAAGAACAACAACAAGGAATGGTTTGATGCCAAGAAGAAACGCTACGAGGCGGTGAAAAAGGACTTTGCCGGACTGATAGAAACATGGATAAAAGAAGTAGGCAAGTTTGACGAAACAGTGCATGGCCTTGAACCCAAAACTGCATCTTCCGCATCAACTGGGATGTGCGGTTTGGGAAGGATAAATCACCCTACAAAACCAATATGGGTGCTGCTATGGCTGCGGGCGGACGCAAGAGTGGCAAGGTTGGATACTACCTGCATTGGGAGCCGGGTGGCGGGTCGTTTATTGCGGGCGGTGTAAACATGCCCGAGCCTGATGTGCTGAAAAAAGTACGAGAAGAAATTGACTACCATTTCAAGGAATTTTCAGGCATCATTGCCCATAAAGATTTCAAAAAACACTTTGGGCAACTGACAGGGGACAAACTGGTAACAGTGCCTAAGGGTTACGATACCGCCAACCCTGCCATTCATTTATTGAAAAACAAAAGCTTTCTTGCATGGAAAAAGTATACTGATAAGGAAGTGCTTGATACTGGCTTTTTCAATGATGTAATGGCTGCCTGCAAAGCCATGAAGCCCTTGGATGATTTCTTAAATCGGGCTTATTGAAATTACTAAACCTTATCCAGCAATTCCTTTATTTGATGCAACTTCATTAAGGCTTCCACGGGGGTAATGCTGTTCACATCCAGCTTGCGTAGCTCTTCGTTTATTCGCACCAGCAGCGGGTCGTCGAGGCTGAACATGCTTAATTGCACATCGGCACTTGGTATACTTGCCAATGTTTGATTACTGGGTGTAGCTTTCTTTATTTCCAGTCCTTCGCGTTGGGCTTCTAGGTGCGAAAGTATTTCACCTGCTCGGTCAATCACCTGAATGGGAATCCCCGCCATACGTGCCACATGGATACCGAAGCTATGTTCACTGCCACCAGGAAGTAACTTGCGGAGAAATATAATCTTGTTGCCCGATTCTTTCAATGAAATATAGAAATTGCGGATTCCTTTATGGCGGCTTTCCAGTTCGTTCAGTTCGTGGTAGTGAGTAGCAAAAAGGGTTTTCGGCTTGGTCTTGTGTTTGTTCAAATATTCAGAAATACTCCAAGCCAGCGACACGCCATCGTAGGTGCTGGTGCCACGGCCAATTTCATCCAACAGTATCAGGCTGCGGTCGCTCAGGTTGTTCAGGATGCTTGCTGTTTCTTGCATCTCCACCATAAAAGTAGATTCGCCTGCACTGAGGTTATCGCTAGCACCCACACGTGTAAATACTTTATCAACCAACCCAAAAACCGATGAAGAACATGGTACGAAACAACCGGCTTGAGCCATGATGACAGACAAAGCTGTTTGGCGGAGCAGAGCCGATTTACCGCTCATATTCGGTCCTGTGAGTATTATCACTTGTGTATCATCCCTGTCCAAATAAATATCATTCGGGATATACGATTCGCCGCTTGGCAATTGCTTTTCGATGACAGGGTGGCGGCAGTCCTTCAGCAAAAGTGTGTAGCCTTCGTCCAACTGTGGTTTTGTATAATTGTTCCGAACAGAAACTTCGGCAAAGCACAGCAAGCAATCGGCCTGAGCAAGGGTAATGGCATTCTGTTGCAGGGGGCCAACATATCCCAGCAGTTCTACCAACAGTTCGTTATATATTTGCTCCTCCAGTTTACCAATTTTCTCCTCAGCTCCCAATATTTTTTCTTCGTATTCTTTCAGTTCGGGTGTGATGTATCGCTCAGCACTGGTAAGGGTTTGCTTACGAATCCATTCGGGCGGCACCTTGTTTTTGTGGGCATTAGTCACCTCGATGTAGTAGCCGAACACATTGTTGAACGACACCTTCAGCGAAGGAATGAGCGTGCGTTCACTTTCCCGCTGCTGCACCTTTGTCAGGTAGTCTTTCCCAGCAAAGGCAATCTGCCGCAGTTCGTCCAGTTCGATATTCACACCATCGGCTATCACCGAGCCACGGTTCAAGGCTATAGGTGGTTCTGGCTTTATGCTCTTGCCAATCTTCTCAACCATGGCCAAGCAAGGATTCAGCCTGTCGGCCAATTGCCGAAGCACCTCATTATCGCTATCCATGAAAGCCCGCACCACTGCGGGAATGCAGGAAACAGCACGATGAATTTGTAGTGTCTCCCTTGGGTTTAGGCGGCTCATGGCCACTTTGCCCGTCAGTCTTTCCAAGTCGCCAATTTGAGAAAGTTGCTCTTTCAGTTCCATTCTTGTTTCGCTACTGTTGTATAAACATTCCACCGCCGACAGCCTGTCCTGTATGGGTTTCAAATCCTTCAGCGGCAGCGTAAGCCAACGCCTCAGCAAGCGGCTTCCCATGGGTGTGCAGCTTTGATCAAGTATATCAAACAAGGCTACACCACGTTCATGTTGTGGGTGCAGCAGTTCTAGGTTGCGAATGGTGAACCTATCCAGCCACATATACTTTTCCTCCTCCAGCCGTGAAATAGCCGAAAGGTGGGCAATGCGAGTATGCTGATTGTCGTTCAGGTATTGAAGCGACGCACCAGCCGATACCGTGGCCAGCCGAAGGTCATCCACCCCAAAACCTTTGAGGTTAGCTGTACCAAAATGCTGCAACAATTTTTCGCGGCAATGGTCGTAGCTGTATATCCATTCATCGAGCGGGTATATGTACCAATCGTCGCCAAACAGTTCGCAGAAAAGTTTTCGTACAGGTTTGCTCAGAATAATCTCCGAAGGTTTCAAGCCTTGTAGCAGTTTGTCAATGTATTCCTGATTACCTTCTGCCACCAGAAACTCGCCTGTAGAAATATCAATGAACGACACCCCGATTTTGTCCTTCTCAAAATACACCGAAGCCAAGTAGTTGCTCGTCTTTTGGTCAAGCACCTTGTCGTTGTAGGATACCCCGGGGCTCACCAACTCTGTCACCCCCCTTTTCACGATGGTCTTGGTCAGCTTTGGGTCTTCCAGTTGGTCGCACACTGCTACCCGTTGCCCGGCACGGACCAGTTTGGGCAGGTAAGTATCCAGTGAGTGGTGAGGGAATCCTGCAAGTTCAATATGTGAAGCTGCACCGTTGGCTCGTTTGGTGAGGGTGATGCCCAAGATGCCTGCCGCTGTCTTAGCATCTTCACCAAAAGTTTCATAAAAATCACCAACACGGAACAGCAACAAAGCACCAGGGTACTTCACCTTCACATCGTTGTACTGCTTCATCAGCGGGGTTTCTTTCGCACTCATCATTCAGCCCACGAAACTACTACCCCTCCTAATGCTTCTGAACAGGCACTTTCCTACATTTTTTCCACTTTCCTGTATTTCTTTCCCATTGACATTGTGACTATTTACCACTATTTTCGCTGTTCATTTTTTTTATGACCCATACCCAGAAAATACTCATTGTGGATGACGATATTATATCCTCATTGGTGACTGGAAAGAACCTTGAAAAACGTGGCTTTGCCAACACCAAAATAGTAAAGACCGGGACAGAAGCACTAGAAATCATTGCCGAGTTTAACCCCGAAGTTGTGCTGATGGACATGCGGTTAGCCGGAGAGTTTGACGGGGTTCAGACCACCTTAATAATAAGGAAAGTAAGTCAAGTACCTGTCATCTTTTTCAGTGCCACAGTGGACCAGAACGAAATAGACCGTGCTAAGGCTATTGCCAACACTCGTTTCTTCGACCGCTTTACGCTGTTTGACACCGTGGTAGAAACTATACTTCAAATGACCCCACCAAAAGTATGAAGAAACCTTTGGCGGCTGAAACCTTGGACAATCCCCAACTGCTAAAGCGAATAAAGTTTGCTGAGCAATTTGCTAGACTAGTGGTCATCATGTGCATATCCAGTTCGACTTACTACTTTTTTGGACTTGGTTATTCTGAGCTTTCTATTAGTATTGGCGGAGCCTCTATACTGTATTTCGGTATTTTGTATTTTCTGCAAAAGGCTAATTTTACTTTTTTGCGATACCTGATTTGTCTGACTACTGCCAGCCTTATTTGTATTACCACTTATTGCTTTTCTGCTGAAACTTTAAGCCATCTTTTTTTCTTCCCCTTGAGCATTTGTACCCTCGTAATGTTTTCAGTTACCGAACGAAGACATATACTATTTCTTTTAGTTGTAAACCTTTCGGCATTTGTTTATTTCCAATTTTTTGTCCAAGAAACTACTCAGCCACTCTTCGTCTTTCTAGATGGTGATATGCCGCTAATAAAAAGTTTTTCAGTTACAATAGCACTGCTATTCACTATCTATGCTGCCTACCTCATCTCGAAATTGAGCGAAGAAGCCGAGACTGAACTGATGAAATCGGCACAGTTCAAAGACCGCATAAATAATCTTCTGGTACACGACTTACGCAGCCCCGTAAGCAATGCTCATACACTACTGGAGCTGCTTGCCAATGCAAAAGACCAAGAGGAACGCAACACCTACGAAGCCATGCTGAAGGTGACCAACAACAACATGGAGCAACTCATTACGAATATACTTGAACTGAGCCGTATGGAAAGCGTAGACACTACCAAAAGGAACAAGGTGAACTTAGGTATTTTTTTGGAGGAATGCCTGAGCCAACAGGAAAACTACTTAAGTTTACGCAAAGTAAAACTGAACCGGAACTATACTCAACTGCCAGTGTTTGCATTGTTTGATGAAAAATCTTTCCGCCACGTTATAGACAACCTGCTTACCAACGCTATCAAATTTTCTCACGATGAAGGAAAGATTGAAGTAGGCTTTATGGAATCAGGAAACAAGGCACTGCTGTGGGTACGCGACCACGGCATAGGCATTGGCGAAGAAGAACAATCTATGATTTTTGAAAAATTCTCAGCAGGAAGGGTTGGCAACAGAGGGGAAGTTTCTACTGGGTTGGGTATGTACATTGCCAAATATATCACCGAACTGAGCAGCGGTAAAATATGGATTGAAAGTGTAGAAGGGCGGGGCACCAAAGTGAACATTGAATTGCAAACTGCCTAAGCAAAATGGCTGTTCAAAATATACCGCTTGACTTCCTGCTTTCGCAACGGCTGACCCTTCCTATGCTGGATGTACGCAGCGAAGGAGAATTTGCATCGGGGCATATTCCGGAGGCATACAACCTACCCATTCTTAACAACGAAGAACGCCGACAGGTTGGCATTTGCTACAAAGAAAAGGGCAACAAAGCAGCTGTACTTTTGGGGTATGAATTGGTGGCTCACAAGTTCAAAGATTATATTAAGGAGGTATTTGAAATGGCTCCTCAAAAAAAAATATTCATCTATTGTTGGAGAGGCGGCTTGCGTAGCAGCATTATGGCCGATTTGTTGAAAAATGCAGGATTCACAGTCTATCGATTGCAAGGTGGCTACAAAACGTATCGCAATTGGGCATTGGCACAATTGACTACCCGAAAAAATATACAAGTGCTAGGTGGTGCAACAGGTTCGCAAAAAACAGGATTGCTTTACTGGCTGGCCTTGCAGGGGCATCAGGTCATTGATTTGGAAGGATTGGCCAACCACCGTGGTTCAGCCTTTGGGCATATAGGTTTAGGCAATCAACCAAGCCACGAACAATTTGAAAACTTGCTTGCCTTGGAATGGAGCAAAGCCAACCCCATGAAACCCCTGTGGCTGGAAGATGAAAGCCGCATGATTGGCAAGCTGAATCTGCCCAAAGCCATCTACGAACAGATTCGGGAAAGCAGATTGTATAAGCTGGATATTCCAGCTGATGAAAGGATGGAATATATCCTCCAAACCTATGGCAGGATGCCTGTGGAAGCACTGGCAGCAGCCACGGAGAAACTGAAACGCAGGCTTGGGGATGAAAACTTTCGGCTCGCTATTGAATGCCTGGAAGCGGGTGACAAAAAGGGCTGGCTTGATTTTGTGATGGCCTATTACGACAAGACATACCTGCACGGCAATGAAAAGCGGGACAAGGAGAATACGACACTTTTGGACAAGCCTGCATTTCTTGAAAAATATAAAAGCACAACGCCACTGCATTCAGTTTTTCTGTTGCTTGGCAGCAATGTAGGCAAGCGGGAATGGATGCTACAGCAGGCGGAAACATTGATTGGGCAGCAGGTGGGAAGGCTCATCAAAAAATCTAACTTATATGCTACAAAAGCTTGGGGAAACACCGAGCAGCCCGATTTCCTGAACCAAGTGTTGTTGATAGGAACTAATCTTTCACCCAACGAAGTACTGGCCAAAGCCCTTGAAATAGAACAGCAACTCGGCCGCCGCCGCCATGAGAAATGGTCGCCCAGAACGATTGACATTGACCTGCTTTTTTATGAACATCAAGTAGTGGAGTCAGAAGCCCTGACCATCCCCCACCCTCACTTGCACGAGCGAAGATTCACCTTGATTCCCTTGGCCGAAATCACCCCACTGTCCCAGCATCCCGTTTTGAAGAAATCCATGTTGGAACTGCTTGACGAATGTGAGGACGGGTTGGAGGTGAATCTGCACCAAATAGCCTAACCTATTTTTGCGGTGATGCGTTCCCACAAATTTTTCACCCGCCTGTTTGTGCTGTTGTCTTTTTTAGCCATTGAGAGGGGAAATCTATTTGCCCAGCACAAGCCAGTAGCAAAGCACAAGAAGCATGCTGTAAACAAAAAGAAGAAGGGCAAAAAACGTAACACCGCCCGCCGCAGCCGGTACCAATACCCACGGCAGGACAGCAGCCTGTGGAGCAGCCGCATCTGCTTCGAAAGCACCGACCAAAACCTATTGGATAGTATTGTTTCCCTTGGAAAATCATTTCTTGGCCTGCCCTACCGCTACGGTGGTGCCGACCCCCGTGGCTTCGATTGCTCAGGCTTTGTGATGTACTGCTTCAAACGGTTTGGGATTCCATTATCGCATCATGCAGGCGTTCAAATGAAGCAAGGAGCGATGATAAACAAACAGGAAGCCCGCCCCGGTGACCTTATCTTTTTTGGCTACCGTGGCAAGCGGGGTCCATACATCAGCCACTCGGGCATTGTGTTCAAAAACGAAGGTGGAAAAATATACTTTATCCACTCAGCCAGCAGGCAGGGCATCCGTGTTGACTGCCTCGACCAAGCCTGGTACCGCCAGCGTTTTATGGGGCTGCGAAGGGTGGTGGCAATAACTACTACTTCGTAACCCTAACCCTTGATTTAATTGCCGTTGAGTCTTTCAACCGTTGTATGTATCATTTGTCTCCACCCTCCTGACTTATTCATC
>SHWZ01000017.1 GCA_009693575.1 Flavobacteriaceae bacterium
ATTGTTCACTAAATATGCTTTAAAACTAGCATCGGGTATGTTTACATTTTGTGCTTGTGTGCTTGCAATACAACTTAAAATTGCAATGGCGGTGATGAGTGAATTTTTCATTTAGATGTTACTGTTTTTAAATGACAAATAGGGGCTAAAATTAAAGTTTTATTTTGATACAAAGTGCGTTTTTTTGCAATTGACGTCAAAGGCAAGTCTGAATTTTCATACTATTGGGGGTTTATTTTTTAAATAAATATAATTTTGTTTTACGCTTTTAATTAAATTATTCTTTTATCACTTTAAATGTTTGTTTCAAATTATCACCAACACTAAATAAATAAATGCCTGTTGATAAATCACTTAATTCAACTGTTGTATTTTCAGAATATATTTTTCCGTTAATAACTGCTTTTCCTGTAAGGTCATAAACCGAATAATTGGAGCCGTGTAGCTGAGCGGTCACTTTAATATTTATTTGATTTTGGGCTGGGTTAGGAAATAAACTGACTAACAATTCGCTTTCGGGCTCAATTATGCTGGTAAAAATATCACCGCTTGGCCAATTTATAATTAAAGGAGGCAATGAGTATAATATATCATTCATTGCTGCGGTTAAACCGTTTATATTGGCATCGGTATTTACTAATATGGCACCATTAACTTGATCGTCTCTTCTTGCAATCTCTGACCGACAAGTGCCAGGAATATAACCATAATGGTAATAATTATTATCGGTTGTGTTTAGGTGCCAGCCCAAAGCATAAGTAGGGTTTACTGCAGAGCCCGTTGTCATGGTAGTAATTGTTGATGGTAAAAGTATATCGGGTTTAGAAGAAAAGCCATCTACGGCTACTAGTAGTTTACATAAATCCTTTGCCGATGAAACCCATGATGCACAACCACTCATGCTTTCTATATTATGAACGCCATAAGCATAAGGAAGCATTGTTACGCCATCGTAAATGGAAACATTTTGTGTGTTGTAATTATTATAATAATTAACCTCCATTGGTAACTGATTTGATAATAATGTAGCCCCTGTACGAATCTCGGTAATACCTATTGGAATTAAAATGGTGTCTCGAATATATTGTTCATATCCTTGACCAGTTACTTTTTCAATAACTTGACCTATAATGGAATATCCAATATTAGAATAGCTATAAACTGTTCCAGGTGTATAGTTAAGATTGAAGTGATTGAGCATATATTCAATTATTGATTGGGCAGTACCTGGAGGAGAAACCCCCATAGCACCTGCCATATCATAAACACCAATTATCTTAGCTGCAAAATGCGGAAAGAATGGATCTCCAGAAATAAATCTATCCCAACCCCCTGTATGTTCAAGAAGGTTTCTAAGTGTAATAGTGTAAATGCGTGAATCAATAGCCTTTTGATATTTTACATCGTTAAGTATTCCTTTTGCACCAAAAATTGTATCACTTAAATGTAACTTGCCTTGTTCTATTAAGTGCATTACTGCAATAGAGGTGATTGGCTTAGATACGCTTGCTACCCTAAATCTATGGTTGGGCTGAACAAACGTGTTAGTACTTGTGTTTGCATAACCAAATCCACGATTATAAACTAAACGCCCTTTGTAGGTAAGTGCTAATTGAGCTCCTTTAACATTGTAAGTAGTTAATAAATTAGACATAGCCGTATCAAAAATTGCAAGTTCGGGAACATAAATACCTGTTTGTGCTTTTGCACTTTGCTTAAATGTGAATAATAACAAAATTGCAATGGCGGTGATGAGTGAATTTTTCATTTGGGTGTTACTGTTTTTAAATGACAAATAGGGGCTAAAATTATTCTTTTATACTTTTTAGTTTTAATATTTATACGAGGTCCGTTTTTAGTTTTACCTACACACCCCAGCTCACCCCGTCTTTCCCGTCCTTTATCACAAAGCCAAGGGCTTCTAGTTTGTTGCGTATTTCGTCGGAGGTGGCGAAGTCTTTTCGGTCTTTGGCTTTTTGCCGCATGTCAAGCAACAAGTCTATGGTGCTGGAGAGTTTGTCGTCCTGTCCTTGGTTGTCCCGATAGCTATCGGGGCCACCAACCAATCCGCCCAACCCCAATACATCAAACACAAAACCGTGCATGGTTCTTTTCAGCAGGGCTAAGTCATCTGCTGTGATGGTTTCCTTGCCGTCGTTCACCGAGTTGATGATGCGTGAGCCCTCAAACAACTGTGCCACCAGGATGGGGGCGTTGAAATCTTCGTTCATAGCATCATAGCAGGCCTTCTGCAGAGCTTCTATGTCGGAAGTGGTACTTGTGGTCGGCTTTAGGTTTTCCAGCGTCTTCATGGCAGCAATCAGGCGTGCGTGTCCTTTTTCGGAAGCCTGCAATGCTTCGTTGGAGAAGTCGAGGGTGCTGCGATAGTGGGTCTGCATCATAAAAAAGCGTACCGCCATGGGGCTGTAGCCTTTCTCCAACAGGGGGTGGTCGCCAGTAAACAGTTCGCCAGGAAGAAAACCATTGCCCGCATTCTTGCTCATACGCACATTGTTCACGGTAAGCATGTTTGTGTGCATCCAATAATTCACCGGCGATTTGTGGTTGCAGGCCTGCGATTGTGCTATCTCATTGGTGTGATGGGTGGCTTGTAGGTCCATGCCACCCCCGTGTATATCAAAAGTTTCTCCCAGATACTTACTGCTCATGGCTGAGCACTCGATATGCCAGCCAGGAAAACCCCATCCCCAAGGAGAGTTCCATTTCATCAGAGTTTCGCTCTTAGCGGCTATCCACAAAGCAAAATCTAGTCTTCCTCGTTTTTCGTCTTGACCTTGCAGCTCCCGCGTTCCTTCCATCAGGTCTTCCAGCTTTCTGTTGGTCAATTGCCCGTAAGCAAATTCTATATTATACTTTTCTACATCAAAATATACCGTTCCGTTGGTTTCGTATGCATAACCATTGGCAATTATTTCTTTAATCATTTCTATCTGCTCACCAATATGTCCTGAGGCGGTGGGCTCTATGCTTGGCGGCAGAGTATTAAAAGCCCGCATCACCTCGTGGAATCCCAAAGTATATTTCTGGACAATTTCCATCGGCTCCAATTGTTCCAGCTTGGCTTTTTTAGCAAACTTATCTTCGCCCTCATCCCTGTCTCCTTCCAGGTGTCCGGCATCGGTAATGTTTCGCACATATCTAACCTTATATCCCAAATACAATAGATAGCGATATATTAAATCAAAAGAAATAAAAGTGCGGCAATTGCCCAGATGCACATCGCTATAAACCGTAGGGCCACACACGTACAGCCCGGCTCGGCCTTCGTGTATAGGTTTAAAATTTTCTATTTTTCTACTAAGGGTATTGTATATTTTTAAATTATTCACTTCTGTATTTGTTAGATAAATTGCTTCAAAAAACGGATATCATTGTCGAAGAACACCCGTATGTCGTTGATGCTATATTTAAGCATAGTGATGCGTTCGATACCCATCCCAAAAGCATAACCACTATAGGTTTCTGGGTCGTGGCCACTATTGCTAAGCACTTGCGGATCCACCATGCCGCAACCGAGGATTTCTACCCAGCCACTTTGTTTGCAGACGGGGCAGCCTTTGCCGCCACAAATAAAACAGGATATATCCATTTCGGCACTAGGCTCGGTAAATGGGAAATAACTCGGCCTGAAACGGTTTTTACACTCAGCACCAAACATCTGCCTCACAAACTCAAACAATACCTGTTTCAAGTCGGCAAAAGAAACTTTTTTATCAATATATAATCCTTCCGCCTGATGGAAAAAACAATTGGCACGGGCAGAGATTGCCTCATTGCGGTACACTCGACCCGGCATAATGTATCTCATAGGTGGCTTTTGGGTTTCCATTAGCCGCACCTGCACCGAACTGGTATGGGTTCGCAAGGCTATCTCATCATCTACAAAAAAAGTATCCTGCATATCTCTAGCTGGGTGTTCAGGCGGAAAATTAAGTGCTGAGAAGTTGTGCCAATCATCTTCTATTTCTGGACCATCAGCCAATGAAAAGCCTAACGATTGAAATATAGTATTGATTTGTACGGCTACAAGGTTAAGTGGATGGCGGCTACCCAACTGAATTGGTTGACCTGGTAAATAAGAGTCGGGTAGTTGTTGGGTTTGTGCAGTTTCTTTAAATTTTTCTTTATAATTGTTAAATTTTTCTTCAGCTTCCTCTTTTAATTTATTTATCAGTGCACCCACACTCTTGCGTTCTTTAGGAACTACATTCTTTATACCCGACAATAGGTCCTGTAATTCACTTTTCTTACTAAGCCATTGTATGCGAAATTGTTCCAAAGTTTCCTTTGAGTCAATTTTGACTTGATTTATTTTTTTTTGAAGTTGTTCTATGCGTTCTTTCATATTGGTACAAATTTTCACTCCAAAAACTTACAAACCCACTAAATAGTTATTATTATTTTCTTTTAAAAGGTTTAATAGTAGTAGTAATAGGTGCTGTGTATAAGTTAGTTAATTAATTTAGTCACATGCTTTATTTTCCAATATCAACAAAATTATACATGTGCTTCACATGTATTTCCACATATTATTTACTTACTTTTCAATATAGTTAGCTTTAAATATTCACAGTGTTGATAAGAGTATATGTTCTTTCTTTCTTCTGTAATGTTACTAGTTTTAATGTTGGTAAGAGTTTCTTTTTTATGTATAATGTGATGGTAAGTGGACTGTAACTCTAAATTGGTATGGATAACTCTAATAAGATAAAAATCATTGTTTAAAAAGCACGTAAGAATGTCAATAAATATAGTTTTTCTACCAAGTTATACTGTCTAAATCAACAGTGATGTCCTCGACCATTGTTAGGCTTACAGTAATATGATTTGGTAAAAGTATAGCGGTTTCAGGTTCTATTTTAGACTTAAATAAACCAATATCCCATTCTTTGTTTAGGTTTTTATCATTTACTGCCCGCAAAGTGTACTTTCCTGGTTTTAGCATCTTAAATGATGTGGTAGTATTTCCAAATACTACTACTCCTTGTACCACCCTACCATCAGCATTTAGAAGGTGTAACAATATCCGTCTTCCATTATCGTTCTTAAAGCGGATAGATATTTCTGAGTAGTCATCAACAGCCTCTGTCGTAAAATTTATTTTTATACTATCATTTCCTTGCGAAAAAACGTCCTTAAACTTATTTGGCTTGATGAGAACATTGTAATTTTTTCTAGCCTTTACTGGCAAAGTAAATCGGTATCGGGACTGTTCATTGTTAACAAATTTTCCATTTTGGGAATATGGTATTTTAATCGAATCTTCAAACACCTCTATATCCCTATCGTCAAAGCTCATCACAGGGTTACTAAAGTCTATGCGGAAAGTGTCATTTAGTGCGAAGTGTTGGTTTTTATCAACTAATACGTTACTTCTAAATGGTCGTTTGATGTAGGTATTATTCATGTGGGTGGTAACAATATCGCGGTACCAGTCATCATTTAAGTATAAATCAAAGTGTCCATCTTGCAAGTCGGCACTAGGAGAAAACCACACAATAGTATCATCATCTTTGCCATCAAACAAAAGTAAGTATGCCTCGTCTGTCCAAAGATTATTTTCCACCAGGCGTTTTGTGCAACCCTTTGGACTAACCACAAATTCGAATACGCCATAATGTCGACTTTTGAAATCTTTTAAATGGGTTTGTGTAAAGCTAGGATCGGGATAAATATATATTTTGTGGCGGCTGGAGCTATCGGTGTTGGCTAGGTCTGCCGCGAAACCAAAAAGTTCGTCTGCGTCCATCTTTCTATTACCGTTCTTGTCTTGAAAGGCAATGAGGCGGTACTCCCCCCTTTTTATATTCTTAAAGGAAAAGCCGCCACTTACATCAGTCTTTGTATAATAATCGGGTAGTTGCGTAGTAACAACAGAATCCTCTTGGCTTACATATAAAGCCACAGTTGTATTTGCTTCTAGTTTTAGAGTTGATAGTAAAATAACGCAGCCGCCGATTTGAGCCGTGTCTATTTTGTCGCCTGTAGCAAAAGAAATATGTAGGTTGCTCACCTTGTTTCCCTCGGTGATGTCGCTCACTACGCCCGGCATTTCAATGGAATAAGTGGTGTTTCGTTTCAGGGAATCCTTCAAGAAAACCACAAGGCTTTTGCCGCTAACCTCAACTATAGGAGGTATAATCATTGGAGGATTCGTAATAATTCCTTGGGTATTTTCTATCTTGATATATTCATTGAAGGTAACCTCTAAGCGTTTGCTGATAAAATTAATAGCATTATTTTCTGGAAATTGTTTCTTTATTTTCGGAGCATCCGTGTCTCGCTTACCACCGTCGGGAGTGACAATATTAGCACAAGAGAAGTTTAGGAAAACAACTAAACAAGCAAGATTACGCATCATAATTTCTTTTTGAATATGTAGAGTATACTTGAGTGATTTTGGTTGCCTGCTGATTTGAAGTTAGAAATAAAACCACTCCACACACCCTTAATTATTCCCAGAATTTTATTCCCAGAATGCCACTCGCTTCGTATACTCACATAGTAGGCGTCGTACTTCATTGGTTGCATTTCAGCGAGTTCAAACCCGTGCCGATTCATTAGTTTTTGAATAGTGTCGGGGTTATAATGATAGATATGCCGCGGGACATCGTAGGCGTCCCAGTTGCTACCGTATTTTTTCGCATCGTACGAGTCGCTGTTTGGTAGTGCAAAGAGAATATACCCTAAGTTTGTCAGGGACTTCTTTAAGCTATCAATTGTTTTGTCTAATTCATACACATGTTCGAGGACGTGCCAAAGGGTTATTATTTCGTACTTACCCGCTTCGCCTTTGTGTATTTCTGCGTTTTCAAACACATCAATAGCATACCTCTGTTTTACCACGTTTCTGGCATCTTCTGATATGTCCATGCCAGTGGTGTTCCAGCCGTTTTGTTTAGAATAGTTAAGAAATGTTCCTAAACCACATCCATAATCAAGTATATTTCTTTGCGATTTGCGTGGCACCAAGCGATTGATTATACCAAGCTTCCAGCGAAGATTTATCTTGCGAATAGTTCTATAAAGGAATAAAACGAGCGACCATTTTTCATCAGCATGTGACACATAATTTGTGCTTTGATAATAGGTGCCACATTCAGATTCTGTAGGCCGGGGGTTCGTGAATAAGAAGGAGCATACTGTGCATTTACAAATAATAAAAATTTCTCCGCTAGCTACATTGTCTTTGCAGCGTATGTATTCCTCAAACGATTCGCCCTGGCAAACAGGGCATTGTTTTAGTGTCTCCATATTATCGCCCCAAGTGAACCATTAGAACAGACACATCTGCGGGACTAACTCCGCTTATTCTTGATGCCTGCCCCAGGTTCTCGGGTTTTATTTTAATCAGTTTTTCTCGTGCTTCTGATGATATATTTTTTACATCCTCGTATGAAAAGCCTGGTGCAATGATAACATATTCCAGTCGATTCATCTTTTTGGCAATTTCATTTTCCTTTTGCAAATAGCCACCGTAGCGAAGTTGAATCTCTGCTTCAAAAATGGAGCACTGGTCAAATTTGGAAAGAAACTGAGCGATATTTGGCACAGAGGATTGTATTCCTGAAATGTCAATATGCGGCCTTCCCAAAATTCCATCAAGTTTTACTGACTGATTTATTGTTGCCGAACCGCACGACTCCAAATACCCATTTACCTCATCTGGGGAAATACTTGTTTTTTTGAACCAGCTAATTATTTTAGCAGATTCTTCAATTTTTCTATTCGTGCTTTCTAAGCGTTTTGCTGACGCTAAGCCCAATTCGAAAGATTTTTTGGTAAGTCGAATGTCGGCATTGTCTTGTCTCAAAAGTATTCGGTATTCAGCCCTTGAAGTGAACATACGATACGGCTCGTCTGTGCCTTTATGAACCAAATCGTCAATTAATACACCAATGTATGCCTCATTTCTATTGAGCACAAACGGCCCACCGTTTTTTAAAATACGAGCAGCGTTTATTCCGGCTATTAATCCCTGGCACGCGGCCTCTTCATAGCCAGTTGTGCCATTTATCTGTCCGGCAAAGTATAGGCCGTGAATCAATTTTGTTTCTAATGTTGGTCGCAACTGGGTTGGTGGGAAGTAATCATACTCCACCGCATAGCCCGGCCGGAACATTTTTACATCCTCAAAACCCGGGATGTGTTGGAGTGCCGCCTGTTGTATGTGGGCTGGAAGTGAAGATGAAAACCCATTCACATATATTTCAGAGGTGTGCCAACCCTCAGGCTCTACAAATATCTGGTGCCTCTCCCTTTCGGCAAATCGGTTTATTTTATCCTCGATGGATGGGCAGTATCGAGGCCCCAAACCCTTGATTCTGCCAGTATACATAGGCGACTCATCAAATCCGGTTTTAAGAATGTCGTGTACGGCAGAATTGGTATAGGTGACCCAGCAATTTCTTTGGTTAGTAAGAGGCGTTTTTTCTAGAAACGAGAAACTCCCGGGCATATCGTCTCCGGCCTGACACTCCATTTTTGCATAGTCTAATGAGCGACCATCAACCCTTGGAGGGGTTCCAGTTTTCATTCTTCCAGCCTCAAACCCTGCAGAAATAAGCTGCTCTGTAATGCCTGTCGAAGGGTGTTCGCCCATCCTTCCACCACTAGACCTATTCAAACCCACATGGATAGTTCCGTTCATAAAGGTGCCGCTAGTCAGCACGACCGATTTAGAACTAATACTATGCCCACGACTTGTTTTCACACCAATCGTTCGGCCGCCTTTTATTAAAAGCTCTGAAACCGAATCTTGCCAAAAATTTATGCCATGGATAGACTCTAGGGACTCTCTCCAATATTTGGAAAACAGTTCACGATCATTTTGTGTTCGGGGGCTCCACATCGCGGGCCCTTTTGAACGATTCAAGAACCTAAATTGAATAGCAGACTTGTCGGATACTATTCCTGAATACCCCCCAAGTGCGTCTATCTCACGAACTAGTTGCCCCTTGGCCACACCGCCCATCGCGGGGTTGCAGCTCATCTGAGCAATACGCCCCATATCCATTGTAATCATTAGAACTGAGCACCCCAAATTGGCGGCACTCGCAGCAGCCTCACACCCAGCGTGACCACCACCAATAACTATAATGTCATACTCTTTAAACATGTTTCAGAGCAACCCCAGAACTTTATTTTTGATGTGTTTCATGTGAAACAGGGGAAACAGGTATTTATTTTCCAAGCCCCGCATTAGTAGTTTTTCATTTTCACTCTCATCGTTTTTGCCCAAAAGATGGAGGGTGCCATGAATAATCACTCTGCAAAGTTCAGCAGAAAATGAACCAGAAAAAGCTAGGCTGTTTTCGCGAACCCTATCAATACTAATGTACATTTCACCATCTATTTCCTTCTTGGAGGTGGGGGTGGAAAGGTCGAAAGTGATTATGTCGGTAAGGTAATTGTGCGAAAGTCGCTCTTTGTTTATTTTGAGCAGTTGTTTGTCTGAAGTGAATACTACCGATAGAGTCAGAGAGCCCAACTTAAAATCCTTAAAAATGCGATTTAGTGCCAAAATTGTCAAAGACTTTTGTCGAAAAACAAAGTCAATATCATATTTGAAATACTGAAGTGAAACCACCGTCAACCCTATCTGAGGAATATGAATTTTCCTTCAAAAGTTTGCTTTCGTTTGTTTACGCCAGTAATACTTGCCGTGAAAATATATAACCCCGGCTCCATCCAATCACCCCTACTATCTTTACCATCCCAACCATCATGCAAGTCTGTTATTGTTTTTACCCGCTGTCCCCAGCGGTCATAGATGGTAATGGTTGAAAGATCATAATTTACATATGAAGCCTTTGGTACCCATTTGCGATTGATACCAAAAGGATTGAAGGCATTCGGAAAGAAAAAGGTGAATTCTTTAATTTCATATGAGTAGTTCGATTTGGAGGTTTCAATAGATGCGGTTAGTGGATTTCCTGGATTTTCGAAAGCTTCCACATAATAACACACTCCCGTATTCCCAGCCTCAGAAGGTGGGCTAATATCTATCCAGGACGTTTCCGTTGCCTTTGCTGATCCCGCGATTGCCCAGTTATATTTTCCATCTAGAAAAACACCACGATAAATATAATAAAACCCAACCCCCTGGTTCCAGAAATTATATTGGTTCCAAACCAACATATTGGCATCGGTGGTTAGCTGAATAACAGAGTCTTTAATGGTATTAGAAATATTAGACATGCTGCCAGAAAAGTTATCGCAATTGTCATAAACTAAAATTTTATAATTGTATATTTTATCGCCTACTTTCACTTTTGGATCTTTATCGTCGTAGCTATATTCTGTTTTGGTGGCGTCGAAGGGAATGGAGGCTATCTCGTCCATTTGAAACGTATCAAGACCTCGCAAAATGCGGAATGTGCTTATTTCACCTTTCATGTCGCTGATCCAGCGTAAAGTAACAAACGAGTTGTTTGCTACAGAAACGGCACTTAAATAGTTGACCTTCGGCAACTTAACAAGAGGAATCATAATATCATGTTTGTTTGACGATGATGAAATAGCACCGTTGTCAGCACTCCATCCACGCACAAAACATTTGATAACATCCCCGGGCTTTATTCCTGAAAGGGTATAACTTAAGGTATTCCCATCAACAGAGGCTATTATTTGAAAACCGCTACCGTTGTTGTCAACAACAATATCATATCCCTTTACACTGTTCCAGCCAGCATACCCGGTCCACGATAGAACCGCTTCTCCAGTGCACTCATTCAGCAAATATGAAAGCTTAATAGTAGAATGAGCCAGCAAACTAGCCGCCGCTAACCCGCAACTGTCATAAGAGGAGATGTTATAGCTATAAACGGAATCTTGTGGGACAGTTCCCGCAATCAAAAAAAACGAATTTTGGGTTGAGCCCCACAGCTGATTTTGGCTGCCAGTAACTCTAAAAACAAAATACCCAGACACATCAGGGGTTTTGTTGGAGGTCCAACCCAGAATCACACTTCCAGTATTGATGTCAACACTTACACTGTCAAGCGAAGAAACCGATGGGGGGGTCAGGTCTATAGGGATAGTATCAGAAGAAACAATGGAGTCGCCATTACAGTCGTTGTGGGTAATGATGAAATACTCCCAAGACGTTACTCCTATATTTGGGTCTGTAAAAACGCTTTGAGTCTGCACACTCACGCTATCCTTAAGCTGGAAAGGGGAGCTACTGTTGGGTCTTCCATAAATATGATACGACCTAAAACTTCCGCAAGAGTTAGCCGAAGGAATCCAGTAAAGGATAGCGTCTTTGCCGTTATTTGTTAGGCAAGCCCTACGAAGATTCGGACCCGTTTCTGCAGAAACATGCTGGCATCCTGCAAGCAAAAGAGTCAGGAATAATACCTGTATAGTTTTGTTAAGCCACAACTTCAGTGAAATCATCGATGTCTAAATATTTTATGGCAAGCTGTTGTAGGTCATTAGCTTGCAGTTTGTTTATTGAGTTGGAGTATTTAACGAAATAGTCTAGGTCAAGATTGTTGTCAATGAGTGTTTTAAGTCGATCTGCCTTGGCAAAAACCCCATCGAAGGAGCGTTGGAATGAACCAATCATGTAGTTTTTAACCAGAGCCAATTCGGCAGAATCGACCATATTTTGCTGCAAAGTAACAACTTCGGCTCGAATATCTTGCAATACTAATTCCCATTTGTCAACGGCCACCTCTGTTTGTATACTAAAAACGGCACCATTTTTTTGTACAAGAATAGAAGAACCGATGCCATAAGTATACCCTTTTTCTTCGCGTATTTTCTTCATTAATCTAGAGCCAAAGTACCCGCCCAGTAACGTGTTGAGCACCTGAAGTCCAAAATAATCAGGGTGGTTTCTGCCTATTGTTTGGCTCCCCATCAATAGTGCCGCCTGAACGCTTTCTTTTTTTTGCTCAACAAACAATCCTTTTTCTGTGCTGCTTTTCCAAGACAAAGAATTAGCAGGGGGGGTTGCGTGGGCTGTTGCCCATTTTTTTGAGCCAAGGCTTTGGTTTAGTATAGAAATATCAGCCAAGCCAAGAGACCCAGAAACTACAAGGTAGCAATTTTCTGGAGAATATTTTTGGAAATAGAACTTAGAAATGGCTGATTGTGTTAATCTGTCAAAGTCTTCGGCTTGCATGTGCCGCCCGTAAGGGTGCTCGAGACCCCAAATTTTTTGGGCAAACAAACGTTTGGCAAGGTACGAATTCTTTTGACTGTTCACAGCCAGCTTTTGTTTGTGGCGACTAATGTATAGTTCAAGCTCCTGCTGAGGAAAGGCGGCATTGTTGAACACTTCAACAAGTAGGTTCAAGGTGTTTGGCAGAAACTTCTGCAGCGAATAGAGACTAATCTGAGCATCGTCAGCTGAGCACCCCCGCTCAAGGTAAGCTCCGTAAAAGTCAAAAGCTTCGTGAATTTCTTGTGATGACTTATCCTTGGTGCCTTCGCTGAAAAGCGAGTTTGCAGCCGAGGCAACGCCCCTTTGTACAGAGCTTCCGGCACCGGCTCCAAAAACAAGGTCGAGTTTCACAGCTCCATTTGCGTTTGGCGAATGCATGATGTAAGCCTTCATGCCGTTGTCGAGGGCAACTGTCTCAAAAAAAAGCTTTGAAATAGATGACCGACCATCAATGAGTGGTTGAGTTACTCTATCAATCATTGTGGCAAATAGGTTAGAGTTGAACAGTTGTTGTCCACCAAACACTGGCTGGCAGCGTCCATAATATTTTCAAGTGTTACGGCTCGGTATTTTTCGATATCGGTATTGGCCCTCTCCACATCGCCCGCAAACTCGGCGAAGGCAAGGTTCATAGCCTTGTTCAGTATACCTGTATTGCTAAACACATACATACTCTCAGCCTTGTTTTTTACCTTCTGAAGTTCCCGTTCGGTGATTCCTTTTTTAAGAAAAGAAATCAAAAAAGAATTAACAGCGGCCTCTGCTTGCTCCACAGGTACACCATCAGTCACATAGCCCTCAATAACCAGCAAACCAGCATCATCATCGCCCGTTAGGTAAGCGTTAATGTCGCTAAAAATCGGCTCCGACTTTACCAAGGCGTTGAATAGCCTCGAAGATTTGCCACCGGAAAGTATATCAGTAAGTAGGTCGAAGGCGGGGTATGCATCCTCCGCGTGTTTGCAGATATGGTATGCTTTGTAAATAGCGGGAAATGGCACGGGGCCACTTGTGGTTTCGTTGCGGGCTTCAGTTTGGGAAGGTTCTGGCGGAATCGGAGTGTTTTCAATTTCTCTATTGGGAATATTGCCAAACCATTTTTCGGCCAAGCCCTTGGTTTTTTCTAGTGAAATATTGCCAGCCACCACCATGATGGCATTGTCTGGCCCATAGTGTTTGTAGAAAAAATCTTTCACATCAGCGAGGGTAGCATTTTCGATATGCGAAAGCTCCTTGCCGATGGTAGGCCAGCGGTAAGGATGCTGCTTGTAGGCCAGTGGTCGCAGCTTGAGCCAGGCATCGCCGTAAGGCTGATTCAGGTAGCGTTGCTTAAACTCCTCACACACCACCTTTCGCTGAACCCCTAGACTTTTTTCGCTAAAGTCAAGCTGCAACATGCGGTCGCTTTCCAGCCAAAAACCTGTTTCAATGTTGCCCGCGGGCAGGGTGAGGTAGTAGTTGGTAATGTCGTTGCTGGTGAAGGCATTGTTTTCGCCACCAGCCATTTGCAGGGGAGTGTCGTATTCGGGAATATTGGCAGATCCGCCGAACATGAGGTGCTCAAATAAATGAGCAAAGCCTGTCTTGGCTGGGCTTTCGTTGCGGGCTCCTACTTTGTACAGGATATTGAGAACCGCAAGTTCGGTGTCGCCATCGAAGTGATGGATGATGGTGAGACCATTGGCTAAAGAAAATTTTTCGTAGGAAATCAAAAGGGTTGGTTATGTATAAAAAAGTTTGCGAAGATACTGCCCAAAATAAACAACACCTCGTCAAACCCCCGTCAAGACGGAACACACACCACATGCAACCATTCTTTTATCACAATCGTTTAGGCTATAAACAGCGAGGAAAATTGACAAAGAACAAAGCAAAAATTGACCAAACGTACAGATTCACTCAAAAAGCATTTTCTTTGTTGCCCGAAAAACAGGGTCTAACCAGCCAGAACCACAATTAACCATTTGATAACTAAACAATAGCCCAACAAAAACCTAACGATATGAAACGATTATTACTCTTGGCTGCTTCCTGGTTTTGGCTAGGAAGCGTGTTTGCTCAATCGCAATACGGCGAAATAAAAGGAAGTGTAGTAGACAAAGCTACTGGCAAACCGGTGGAAGATGCGTTTCTCGCACTTAGTCTCAATGGAGTAAAAAAGGCGAGTTTTCAAACCAGTGAAAGCGGTAGCTTTAACTTTAAGACTTTAGATCCAGGAGAATACAGCCTAAGAGTAGCCTACACCGGATATGATATTTCTGAAATTACAGGCATTGATGTGAATGCAGGCTCTTTCACCGAGTTAAAGGTTGAGCTTGAGCGTAGGGTAAAGGAACTAATAGGCACGAAAGTGACGGGATACAAAAAGCCCATTATCAGCCCAGACGGGGTGAATGGTGGAAATTTTAGTGCAAAGACCTTAACCAATATTCCGACAAGGAGTATTAACACACTGGTGGGCCTTTCGGCAAATGTGAATTCATTCAACGGGGGTACGCCTAGTTTCAGCGGGTCAAGAGCTAGCGGAACAGCTTATTATGTAGATGGGGTGCGGGTGATAGGAAACTTCAGTGTTCCTCGCTCGTCTATTGACCAAGTGCAGGTAATTGTCGGAGGTACTCCAGCTCAATACGGCGACTTTGTGGGCGGGGTTATTAACGTGACCTTGAAAGGCCCCTCTCGCTACAGACAAGGCGGTCTTGAAATAATTTCGTCCAGTGCTACTGACAAATTTCATTTCAACCAGATAGAGGGATATCAGCAAGGCCCATTGATAGTTATTCACAAGAAATCGCCTAAAGAAAGAACATTGCTTGGCTACATGATAAGTGGCAACGTCATCTACCTGAAGGATCCAAGCCCATCAGCCATTGGTAACTGGTATGTGAAGGAGGATGTACTGAAAAGTATTGAACAAAATCCTTTGCAGCCATCTAAAATTGGAACAGGCTTCGTGAACCGTGCAGAGTTTGTAACTGCTGCCGACCTTGAAAACCTGAAAGCCAAAAAGAACTCACCCAGCAAAAACGTTAACGCTACCGGGCAGCTCAACTACCAGCCTAGCAAGAATATCAACATCACACTTGGAGCACGATTTAGCTATATCGACAACACGAATTACAGTTTGGCAGGCTCCCTGTTCAACTATGCCAACAACAGCCACAGCACACGCTATACAAGTAGTGCATACATACGCATGACCCACTACCTGAAAAGGGACGAGGGCAAAAAGGCGGAGGATAAAAACAAACCCAAATCATTGGTGACTAGTGCCTATTACACCATTCGCTTCGACTATACCAACGACTATACCCTATCTCAAGATAGCCGCCACGGGGACAGGATTTTTGATTATGGATACCTTGGCAAGTATACATCTTATCGTGCTCCATTGTTTGTGCCATTCAACACACAGACGAACTCAAAGCCTAAAGCTTTCAAAGGAAAAACAAATACCGGGGCGGATACGACACTATACCTAACAGAATATCGGGAACAAGTGGCTATGGTGGACGATTCTCTCTCGTTTGACCGATCAGACCTGAATGCTGTGAGAGCAAATTATACACAAAGCTTTTATGATTACGTGAGACAGCGTGAAAAAGGCCAAAACTATATTCAAAGTGCAGATTACCTAAGAGCTAACCTTGGACTGTTAAATGGCGACGGCCCACAATCAGTTTATTCGATGTGGACGAACGTAGGCTCTGCGGGGTCAGGTTATGGAAAGACAAGAAACGATATGTACACCTTGTTTGCTATGAGCGAAGTGACACTGACCAATAAATATGATGACAAAAAAAAGCACGACTTTCAATTCGGCCTTCAATACGAGCAACGCAACACACGCAGCTACAGTGTGGCTACCACAGGCATCTGGAGTTTGATGCGACAGCTGGCTGTTGCTGATAGACCTACCCGCGACCTGGCGAACCCTATTTTGTCATTTGATGCAAACGGTGTTTTTCAAGACACCATCAGCTACAACCTAATAGTGAATCCAGCCAATGAGGGTAATTTTTCTCGCAACCTTCGCAAAAGCTTGATGGAAGCGGGTGAGGTGGACGCTAATGGTAAAAAAATAGACCAAAACTCCTATCTGGATGTGGACCAATACACACCTCACCAATACAAGCTTAACTACTTTAGTCCTGATGAGTTACTGAACAACGGAAGTGCTTTTGTTAGTTATTTTGGATATGATGCCTATGGCAATGTTGTAAAAGGAAAGCCCTCTTTGAATAGTTTTTTTAACGATAGTGCTAAACGAAGCATAGGCTCTTTTCAGCCGGTTTATATTGCTGCATTCGTGCAGGATAAGTTTGCATTCAAAGATCTTATTTTTAGGGTTGGAATGCGTATTGACCGTTATGATGCCAACCAATATGTACTTAGCGACCCCTATTCGCTCTATCCTACTATGACGGTGGGTGAGGTGAAAGCGAGCACCAAACAAAACATAGCAACCCTAAAGGGCCAACTGAATAGTACCATGAGCGACAACTATATAGTGTATGTGAACGACGTGGACAAGCCAACCAATATTGTAGGCTATCGCTACAGCAACGACGACAATAACGTGACCCGCTGGTACGACAAAACGGGCAATGCAATTAACGACCCAGCAGTATTGTCGCAGGCAACAACCAGTGGACTTATTGCTCCGTTATTGGCAGAACAAAACTCTAAGCAAAAACTTTCGGCCAACTCATTCAGGGATTACAAGCCACTGCTGTATTTCCTTCCTCGCATCTGGTTCAAGTTTCCGATAAGTACCACTGCTCAGTTTTTTGCCAACTACGACGTGTTGACTCAGCGACCAACCGAGGGATCCATATCTACTATTGACGATTATTATTTCCTAAAAGCAAGGGCAACTGAAGTATTTAACAACCCTAATCTTAGACCACAACGCACAACCGCATACGAGCTTGGCTTTAAGCAAGCTATTGGCGACAATGCCGGACTAAGTCTGATAGCCACCTACCGCGAAATGCGGGATTTGATTCAGCTCTACAAATACAATGGAGCCTACCCGCTTTCTTACACTACGTTTGGCAATATTGACTTCGGCACAGTGAAGGGCTTTAGGGTTGAATACGAAATGCGTGACGACCAAAGCCGCAATAGCAAAAACAAACATGTGAACCTTACTGCCAACTATGCTCTGCTTTTTGCTGATGGCACCGGCTCTAATGCCACTTCAAGTCAATCACTCATCAATTCTGGTCAGCCAAACTTACGCACCTTGTTTCCGCTTGACTTCGATGTGAGACACACGATAAAAGGCAATTTTGACTTCCACTTGCACGACAATGAAGGCCCAGCTTCTGGAAAGCATAAAGATGGCACAGCAAAATACCCTTTGCAAAACGCAGGCATCAACATAATCATGCAAACATTTTCTGGCCTGCCATACACCGCTATCAGCCAGCCAATCAACGAAGGGCAAGGCGGCATAGTGCAAAGGGCACAGGTGAAGGGAAATGTGAATGGTTCTCGCCGCCCATGGCAGGTCTATACCGATATGACTATCGACAAATCATGGAATTTGAACACCAAGAAAAAAGACTTACGCGAAGGCAAAAAGCCTAAAAATATCAATGCATATATTTGGATTTCCAACCTGTTCAATATTCAAAATATTCAAGGAGTATACCGTTATACCGGTCAGGCAGGGGATGATGGCTACCTTGCTTCAGCTACTGGCCAGGCGGCTATTCGTGCTGCAGTTGACCAGCAATCGTTCATGGATCTTTACTCGGCTCGCATTAACAACCCCACCCTGTATTCACAACCTCGTATGATCAGGCTTGGATTCCGTTACAATTACTAAAACCTAACAACACTACTGTTATGAAAAATATCCTAAAATCAGCATTGGTAGGCTTGCTATTAATAGCTGACCAAAGCCAAGCCCGCGAAGTGGTAGGCACTCCCCCAAATGGCACAGGCAATATCAAGCCGCAAAGCAAGTATTTTTATACCATGGCCGCAGGCTGTAAACAGCCGGCCGCACAGGTCGACCTTGACATTAACAACGTGCGAACTACGATTATGAACGGTGGCGACATGTGGTGGAATTTGGTAAGTGCAAAATATGAAGTGCCGAAGGTGACAGACCCCAACGGTACACGCAAGCACTCCATTTTCTCAGGAGCCTTGTGGATAGGGGGGTTGGATGCGGGCAACAACCTAAAACTGGCTGCCATGACCTACCGTCAAAACGGGGTTGACTTTTTCGCTGGGCCATTGAATGTTTTTACTCACGCCAACCCCTCAATAGCTGAGGAACGCTGCGATTACCATGACAAGATATACAAAGTGACAAGGGATGAGATTGAAAGACATATTGCTGATTTTGCTGATGGTACAATAGATGGCACTATTCCCAAAGCCTTTATAGACTGGCCAGCTATGGGAGATGCCGCTTTCGGCGAGAGCAAATACATAGCCCCATTCGTAGATGTAGACAATGATGGAATTTACAATGCTGCCACTGGCGACTACCCAAAAGTTGCAGGCGACCAAGCTCTTTGGTTTGTGTATAATGACAAAGGAAACATACACAGCGAAACACAAGGAGTGCCTATAGGGCTCGAGATGCAAACAACAGCATTTGCATTCACCACCAACGATGAGATAAATAACATGACGTTTTATACCACCAAGATTACCAATTTTGGCGAGCCAGTAAAGGAAACTTATTTTGGACAATGGATAGACCCAGACTTGGGAAACTACTCAGACGACTACGTGGGCTGCGACACAACCCGAAACTTGGGCTATTGCTACAACGCAGACAACAATGACGAAGGCATTTTGGGATATGGATTGAACCCCCCCACTGTTGGTCTCGACTTCTTTCGCGGGCCCAAAGACAATAATGGCAAAGAGTTGGGAATGTCCTACTTTGTATATTACAACAACGATTTTTCGGTTACTGGAAATCCATTTCGCCCCGCCCATTTTTACAATTTTCTTAAAGGACTATGGCACGACGGAACCAATATGACCTACGGCGGAACGGGCTATGGAGGAGCGTCGAAAACAAACTATATGTTTTCTGGAGACCCTACTTTGCCATGTACGCCCAATAACTGGACTGAAAACTGTTCAGGAAACAAAGGAGCAGACCGACGATTTTTACAAACCTCGGGCCCCTTCGATTTGACAACAGGAGCAGTGAATGAAATTACAGTTGGGGCAGTGTGGGCAAGAGCTTCTTCAGGCGGTGCAACCGGCTCACTCGGCCTGCTTAAAATCGCAGATGACGCAGCCCAAAAATTGTTTAATAACAACTTCGAACTGATAGAAGGACCAAGAGCTCCAGACATGGCCATCACAGAATTCGACCAAGGACTTACACTCAACTTAACCAATACCAATAACCCCAAATCGGAAGGGTATCTTGACTCTACCTTGGGTGCTGACACAAACACCCTACTTAAATACCATTTTCAGGGATATTTGATTTATCAATTGAAGGATGCAGGAATTTCAGCATCCGAATTGAGAAATCCCGATGTAGCAAGGTTGGTGTTTCAAGTGGACACTAGAGATAATGTGAGCCAACTTATTAATAAAAAATTCGACCCGAAGCTTAAACAATATGCATATGAAGAAATGGTGGATGGACAGGATGCGGGCATTAAACACACGTTTAAAATCACGGATGACCGTTTTGCCACTGGCGACAAAAATCTTGTCAACTTTAAGCAGTATTACTACACAGTAGTGGCCTATGCCAACTTGACGAACGACCCATTGGCCAAGGAGAACATACAGTACCTGGAAGGCCGCAAAAACATCGTAACCTACAAGGCCACGCCGCACAAAGTGCTTGGTCGCGACAACACCATTTACAAAACAAACGCAGGCCCCAAGATAACCCAGCTGTCGGGACTTGGCAATGGTGGCAACGCAATCGATCTCACCGAGGAAACCATCAAAGAGATATTGACACATGGCAAAGCTATAAATCCAGTATACGACAATGGCAGAGGGCCAATAAGGGTAGACGTAATAGACCCGGCCAAACTTGGCACTAGGAATTTTGAACTCTCCCTTGTTGAAAAAACACCAAAATCGAACAATAAAGACTCGCTAAACCCATTCTCAACTACCTGGATATTAAAAGAGCCAAGTGTGCCCGGAAGTGAAATATACAGCGACTTTAACATCTCAAGAGACAATGAACAATTGATAGACAAGTATGGTATTTCAATCAACATTAAGCAAACCATAAGGCCAGGTAATGTATTTTCAGAATTTGATAAGAAGAACGGTTTTATTGAATCATCAATAACATGGAAAGATAATAGCATAAAGTGGCTTAATGGGATAATGGACAATGATGTGCCAGCTAAGAGTATCTATAATTGGATAAGGGCTGGTGTGAATGGAAAGATTCAAGGCTTTAGCCAAGCCGGTGCTGGAGGGTATGAGTATGATTTTGCTACAGGCAACGGAGAAGCATACGACCCCATAGAAAACTATGAAAAAATATGTGACCGCAAGATGGCCCCATACAAACTGTGTGCAAGGGCTAGGCGAGACGCTAGTGGTAATGTAACTTTTGGGCCAGCCTCTGACAAAAGTGCCCCGACTTCAAGCCTTAATAGGTTGGAGGACTTAGCTAGCATTGATTTAGTGATAACTCCCGACCGCAGCAAATGGAGCAAATGTGTGGTGGTGGAAATGAGCGATGATGCGTCGCTTTCGCAAGGCAATAGAGACAAGTGGCAGCTTCGCAAGCACCCATCATGGGAGGGTGTTTTTGACTCGAAAGGCAATCCCATTTATAACCCCGTAGACTCCGGATACAGCAAGTTCCCCGGTTACGCAATCAATGTGGAAACAGGCGAGAGGCTGAACATTATTTTTGGCGAAGACTCTTGGCTAATAAAGGATAACGGAGCCGACATGGTATGGAATCCAACAACAAATGTCGAAGACCTGAATGGGCCAATTTGGGGAGGCAAACACCATATTTTCGTATGTGGTGCAACCAAAGTGGGCACCGGTCTTGGCAAAACCTATGACGAAGGAAAAAGCTACTTTGATATATTAAGAGCCAATGGGTCGTACAACCCCAACAGTCAACAAGTTTCTCAGGTTACTGGCCAAGTAATGTGGGTGATGATGCCCTTTTTGTCCAGCGGATTTGTGTTGGATAAAAAGAATATTGTACCAAACAACGGAGAAGTTGCCTTCAAAATCAGGATGTCAAAACCGTATACCCGATTCAACTCAACCCAAGATACTGTAGGCTTGCCTCATTACCAATTCAAAACCGAAGGGATAGGTGACACACCATCAGTAGATGCCCTCACAACAGATCTCGACTTGATTGGAATTGTACCAAACCCATACTACGGCTACGCCCAATACGAGAACAATCAGCTTGACACCCGCACACGGATAACCAATCTTCCGCCTAAGTGTACTATCAAAATATTTACAGTGAGCGGAACCTTGATACGAACCATTAACAAAGACGAACCAAGCACATTTGTAGATTGGGACTTAAAAAATCAAGCACAGGTGCCTATTGCCAGCGGACTTTACTTAATCAATATCACCGTGCCGGGGCTGGGTGAGCGAACCATCAAATGGTTTGGAGCCATGCGGCCAGTTGATTTGGATACTTTCTAACCATTAATCAGAAACATAACAATGAACATTAAATATATAACATTGGTCGCTGTATTGGTTTGCTCTACTATGCAGATTCAAGCTGGTAACCCTGACAGGGCAGGAGCAGCGGGGGCAACACACTTGCTCATAAATCCTTGGGCTCGCAGCTCCGGTTGGGGAACCAATACTGGCGGAGTAAAAGGCATTGAGTCTTCTTTTTTCAATATAGCCGGAATGGCCAATACCAAAAGCACGGAACTCATTTTCAACCGCTGCAACTTGTTTCAAGGGACGGGCATGAGCATCAACACACTTGGTTTTTCGCAGCATGTGGGCAACAAAGATGAAGGCGGCGTGATGGGTCTTGTTATTAATTCGTTTGGCAGTGGCGATATACCAATTACAACGGTGGATCAGCCCGGCGGCGGATTGGGCAGCTACAATTTTAACAGCCTTGATTTTGGCCTGGCCTACTCCAAAAACTTCTCAGATGCTATTTCGGGGGGTATGATGGCGAAAATGGTGTCTTCAGGTATTTCAAACGTGAGAGCCTCTGGCTTAGCCATTGATGCAGGGGTTCAGTATGGAACTTCTTCCATCAGCTCCGCTAAGGATTCAACAGGAAGGCTCGGCAAAATAAAGAAACTGAAAGGAAACGACACCAAATTTGGAATATCAATAAAGAATGTTGGTCCAGATCTATCCTATGGCGGCGACGGCCTATCCTTCAGAGGCATTCCCGACAATGGTACATATCCTCAAACCGTTGAGCAACGTTCAAGTGGTGTCAATCTTCCTTCACAAGTAAACATCGGAGGCTCTTATGACTTTAGGCTTGACAAAGGAAGCGAAACATACTACCAACGCCTTACCTTGGGTCTAAACTACACTTCAAATTCTTTTACAAACGACCAAATAGGAATCGGTGTTGAGTATGGCTACAAAGATTTTTTCATGCTTCGCGGAGGATATACTTACGAAAAAGACATCAACGACCCCGTATTGACCCGCACAGCTTTTACAGGCTTGAACGGTGGATTCACGATTGAAATGCCTATTGGAAAGAACAAATCTTCGCTGGCATTAGACTACTCTTACCGCTTCACTAACGTGTGGGGTGGATGCCATACGTTTGGTGCTCGAATCAATTTGGGCAGTTCAGACTAATTTTGCACCGAAAATTATCAACTTGCGTTTTGGCCCAAAGTCAGGACGCACTTTTTTCTGTTAACATCCAACGTAACACAACCACATGTCAGTACAATACTTTACCAAGGAAGGATTAGAAAAACTTAAAGCAGAGCTGAACGATTTGAAAACTGTTCAACGGCCTCGCATTTCAGCTCAGATAGCGGAGGCAAGAGACAAAGGCGACTTAAGTGAAAATGCCGAATACGATGCGGCCAAAGAAGCACAAGGCATGTTAGAAGCCCGAATTAACCAAACGGAATCGTTAGTTAGTACAGCACGTTTGCTTGAAAATTCGATGGTTGATACCAGTAAAGTAATGGTTCTTAGTAGCGTGAAGGTAAAAAACCATAACTCCAAATCTACAGTGACATACCAATTGGTTTCTGAAACTGAGGCCGATTTCAAAACTGGAAAAATTTCCGTAAAGTCGCCAATAGGCTTGGGGTTGCTAGGAAAAAAGGTTGGTGAAGTTGCGGAAGTAACAGTACCTGCAGGAACCATCAAACTAGAAGTAATTGAGATTTCCTAAAGTGGATGCATGACCATTTTCTCCAAAATAATAACTGGCGAAACACCCTGCCACAAGGTAGCAGAAGATGAACGCTTCTTGGCCTTTCTGGACATTAGCCCTCTAAAAAAGGGACATACACTTGTAATCCCAAAAGTAGAGGAGCCATACATTTTCAATCTGGATGATGAATGGTATACAAGCTTGCATTTGTTTGCAAAAAAGGTGGCCAAGGCAGTGGAAAAGGCTGTGCCATGCATACGTATAGGAGTAGCTGTTATTGGCCTTGAAGTGCCGCATACACATATTCACCTTGTGCCCATTGAGGCTGTTTCCGATATGAATTTTGGTAAGCCCAAAATGCAGCCAAGCCAAGAGGAGCTTGCAGAAACCGCATCAATAATCAGGGCTTGTTTCTGATTTAAGAACGGCCTTTCTTGCTTTTCTTTCTTGAGTGTAAATAACTTTGCCTTACTTTTGCCGCCAATTCCTAAGGGAATCCAACTTTCACAACGCCAATGATCCGCTCCATCGCACAAACATTTTAACATCGGGTACTGATGATGATTTAACGGTATAAATGGGTTAATTCTGATTCGGACATTCCCGGTTTGCAGGGAGTATCGGAACAGCGGCCATGAAAGGCAGGATGCCTAGCGGACGTAACCCAGATATACCCAAAAATGAGCGGTCAAATATACCAACTTCTTAAAGTAGTAAAGGAATTCAATGTGGGCGTGCAAAGCATAGCCGACTACTTGAGCTCGAACGGCCACAAGGTGGACGCAAAGCCAACCGCTAAACTTACTGAAGAGCAGTACCAAATGGTTGCTGAAAAATTTGGCAGCGAAAAAAACATTAAGGCCGAAGCCACTTCTCTGAAAGCTGAAAAGCCTAAAAATAGTGAGATTACTGCTGAACAGGTAGCCAAAGTTCGCACACCCAAAATGTTGGATGAAGACGATCAAGTTATCATAAAAAATGCATTGGCTACCCGCACCGAAAAGGTAGTGAAAAAAACAGTGAAGCCAGAGGAGATAGTTGTTGTGCCGGAGCCGCCAGCAACTATTGCAGAAATGCCAGATCCAATTATTAAGGCAAAGAAAAAAGAAACTATAGAAGCCTCCGACAATGAAGACAGCAAGGTAAAAGTGAGCTTGACCGTTGCGGGGAAAATAGATTTGGCCGATGTTCCCGATGACCCATTGAGGCCGGATAAAAAAGCAAAAGCCAAGAAGAAATCGGAGGAAGCGAATGCTGTTGAAAATGCCAAGAAGGACGGCAAGAAGAAATCGGAGCCAACGAAAGATGAGCCGATTGCAACAGTTCCAAAGGAAGAAGCAAAGTCAGTCAAGGGAAAGAAAGCAGCAAAAGCAGTAGAGCAGCCACCGGCCGCGGCTGTAGAACCAACAACGCCTGTAGAGTCCGAGGAGCGGAAGGTGATGGCCACCAATTTTCAGAAGATAGAGGGCTTCAAAGTGATGGGTAAAATAGTGTTGCCCGTGGAGCCACCCCCATCCGACCGTGGAGGAAAACGTAAACGCAAAAAGGTAGGAGGCGAAAAAATAGCTATTCCTAAAGATGATAAAGTAACGCGTTCATCAGACCGTGAACGGCCGCAACGACCCGGCCAGCCAGCAAGGGGTGGAGCAAGAGAGCCTCGAACTGAAATATCGGACAAGCAGGTACAGGATAAGCTGAAAGAAACGCTTGCCAGACTTAACCCAGGCGGTGGCAAAAAGAATATTGGCGATGTGCGAGGAAAACTTCGTCGCCAAAAGCGTGACGACATGGCCGGCCGGCGTGAAGAGGCCCATGCCGAAGAACAACTGCAGAGCAAGGTACTGAAAGTAACTGAGTTTTTGAGTGCCAACGAACTGGCTCAGATGATGAATTTGAACGTGACCCAAATCATTCAGGCATGCTTCAGTTTAGGCATGATGGTGAGCATCAACCAACGCTTGGATGCAGAAACCATTATCATTTTAGCCGAAGAATTTGGCTATACAGTGGAGTTTGTTAGTGCAGATACCCAAGAGTCCATCGAAGAAGAGATAGACCTTCCAGAGGACTTAAAACCACGTCCACCTATTGTAACTGTAATGGGCCACGTTGACCACGGCAAAACATCGTTGCTCGACTATGTGCGGGCAGCCAATGTGGTGGCAGGCGAAGCTGGTGGAATTACACAACATATAGGAGCATACGAAGTGACGTTGGCCAATGGCAAACACGTTACGTTCCTTGATACGCCAGGCCACGAAGCATTTACAGCCATGAGGGCAAGAGGAGCAAAGATTACGGACATTGTTATCGTCGTAATATCGGCCGACGACAGCGTGATGCCACAAACTAAAGAGGCCATTAGCCATGCACAGGCAGCTGGTGTGCCAATCGTTTTTGCTATTAACAAAATAGATAAGGACGGAGCTAATCCAGACCGTATCCGCGAGCAGCTTTCCGCTATGAATATATTGGTAGAAGAGTGGGGTGGCAAGTTTCAGTGCCAGGAAATATCGGCCAAGAAAGGTTTGAACATTGACCTTTTGCTAGAGAAAGTATTGTTGGAAGCAGAATTATTAGATCTAAAAGCAAACCCTAACAAACGTGCTGTAGGCTCAGTAATTGAAGCCACATTGGACAAGGGGCGTGGCAATGTGTGTACAGTAATGATACAAGCGGGTACTTTGAAAATCGGAAGCCCAATCCTGGCAGGAACATTTGCCGGAAAAGTGAAAGCCATGTTTAACGAACGAGGTGTGAAAGTAACCAAAGTTGGCCCATCTACTCCAGTTACTGTACTTGGACTTCCAGGAGCTCCGCAAGCAGGCGATAAATTCATTGCGACGGAGACAGAGCAAGAAGCCAAAGAAATTGCGAACAGGCGTACTCAACTGATGCGTGAACAGGGCTTGCGTACGCACCGCCACATCACGCTAGACGAGATTGGACGCCGCTTGGCCATTGGCAACTTCAAAGAACTAAACTTGATAGTGAAAGGTGATGTGGACGGCTCGGTGGAGGCCTTGGCGGATTCGCTGCTGAAGCTTAGCACAGAAGAGATACAGGTGAATGTGATATACAAAGCCGTGGGTCAAATTTCGGAATCGGACATCAACCTAGCTTCAGCTTCTGATGCTATTATCATTGGCTTCAATGTGAGGCCATCCGTGCAAGCTCGTAGACTGGCAGAACTGGAAGATATTGACATCCGCCTTTACAACATTATCTATGATGCCATCAACGAAGTGAAAGCAGCCATGGAAGGTATGTTGGCTCCATCGCTGGAAGAGAAAATTACATGTACTGTCGAGATTCGTGAAGTATTCAAGATTCAGAAAGTAGGCACTATTGCAGGCTGTATGGTAATGGATGGAAGAATAGCCCGTAATACCAAAATTCGGGTGGTCCGAGATGGTGTGGTGGTACACACAGGAGATTTGTCGTCCCTCAAGCGTTTCAAAGACGATGTGAAGGAGGTGGCGGCTGGTTTTGATTGCGGACTGAGCATAAACAACTTCAACGACATACAAGAAAGGGATGTGATAGAAGGCTATGAGCAGGTAGAGATAAAGCGTAAGTTGGCTTAATACTCGCAACCTCTTCGCCATGAAAACAATCAATTTCGCTGGCAGCAAACTAAGCTACCGAACTCTTGGTAGCCAAGGCTATGTGCTCGTGTTGGTGCATGGCTTTTGTGAAGACAGTCGGGTTTGGAGGTTACAAGAAGAGGAGCTTTCTAAAACGTGTCGTATTATCCTGCTAGATTTGCCTGGCTTTGGACAATCAGAAATGATTGGGGGAGAGTATAGTTTGGAGCGACTTGCCGAATCTGTAAAGTATATTTTGGATGAAGAATCCATTGGCAAATGCACCTTGGTTGGACATAGCATGGGTGGCTATGTTGCTTTAGCCTTTGCTGAAAAATATCCTGAGCGATTGAATGGATTTGGATTGTTTCACTCCACGGCACTTGCCGACTCCGAAGAAAAGAAAGCCAACCGCATCAAGTCAGCTGAATTCATCAGGCAGAATGGCTCAGAACCTTTTGTGCGAACACTTACTCCAAGCTTGTTTGCTCCCACATTTACTGACCAGAATACCATTGATGAGTTGATGCAAATGGGCAATGCTTGCTTGCCCGAAACACTTGCAGCCGCTACCGAGGCAATGATGAATCGCCCTGATCGCACACATATATTGAAGGAAACCAAAGTGCCCGTCCTATTTGCTGTTGGGGTCTTGGATGTGAACGTGCCACAAGAAACACTTTTGCCGCAATGCAGCTATCCCGAAACAAGCATGGTAGAACTTTTTGAAAACACCGCCCACATGGGCATGCGGGAGCAGCCCAACAAAGCCTTGAACCTATTGAGCGAGTTTGTGAAACTGTTTGATAAAACGCAGGCATGAGGGTGTGTGTGTATAGTATATGGAAGAGGGCTGGGAGCTGGAGGTTTGAAGCTAGAAGTATATTAACTATTCTTTTTTCATACCGAACCAGAAGACACAGCTACCTTTCATCTTCCTTCTTCCTTCTTCTAGCTTCCATCTTCCCGCTCCCAGCTTCCTCCCAAGACAAAATTCGCATCGAAATTATCAACGCTAACACACTTGCTGGTAGCGGTGGTATGAAGAAATTGTTGGGCAATGTGATTCTGCGGCAAGACAATGCCACCATGACTTGCGACAGTGCTTATTTATACGATGGCGATAGCCGCTTTGAGGGTTATTCCAATGTATTCATTAATCAAGGCGACAGCATGACTCTTGCGGGCGACAAAGTGATATATGATGGCAGTAGCAAACTGGCACAGGTGACTGGCAAAACGGTAAAACTAAAGCAGGGAAGCATGACGCTAATCACGGACCGCATAGACTACAATATGCGGACGAAAGAAGCCAACTATACTACTGGAGCAAAAATGCTGAGTGCCGAAAACACCCTGACCAGTCGGTTTGGAACATACTATTCCAACACCAAGGAAATGCTGTTTCAAAAGAATGTGGTGCTGAGCAACCCCGACTATATAATGCGTACCGAAGAGATGCGGTACAACACGCAAACAGAAATCTCCTACTTCACAGGGCCTACCAAGATTGTCACCACCAGTGGCGACACTATTTTTTGCAGAAAGGGATGGTACGACACCCGCAAAGATTTGAGCAATTTCAGCAGCGGTGCTTATATATCCAGCGGTAGCCAACGCATGGATGCAGACAGTATGATATACGACCGCAAGCTGGGCTGGGGAAGGGCATACCAACATATACTGTTTACCGACACTGCAGAGCATATTGAACTGAACGGCCACCGAGGCCAATACTGGCAAAAGACCCGCACGGCGGTGATGACCGACTCCGCCCTGGCTATACAAATAAGCGATGGCGACTCTATATTCATCCATGCCGATACACTTTACTATGCCGACGACAGCACCAAGGCCAATGGCAAGCTGATGCTGGCCTACCGTGGTGCAAGGGTATATAAAGGCGACTTGCAGGCCAAGGCCGACAGCCTCGCCTATAGCTGGGCCGACAGCACCATTAGGCTATATAACCAGCCTGTGCTATGGCAGAAAGAAAACCAACTGACGGCTGACACCATAAATATATACCGTAGCAGCAAGGGTATAGATTCTTTGCAGTTGCGAACCCACAGCTTTGTCTGTTCGCGGGAAACGGGGCCACATTTTAACCAGATAAAGGGCGAAAACATCACAGGCATATTTGACAGCAGCGAACTGCGAACAGTGTTGGTGCGGGGCGGTGGCGAAAGTATCTACTATATCAAAGAAGACAGCCTTCATTATACGGGCATCAACCATATTACCTGCAGCCACATGGCCATATCGCTGGCTGGAAAGGAAGTGAAAGGCATCCGTTTCTACACCGACAATGTGGGCGAACTGCTACCTGTGAACAGTGTACCGCCTGCCCAAAACCGCCTGAAAGGATATACATGGCAAGATGCCAAACGACCCAAGGATAGGAGCGGGGTGTGGTAGATTTTTAAGGATTTCCTGTCAATTCTTTTGCATCTCAAAAGACCCTAAATCTTATACAGGATACGTTTTCGGCTGCTTGCGACCGTCCAACCCATCTATACACTCACTGGGTGCTGGCATCCCTGCCTACCATCCCTTGGGGAGGCAAGTCCGGCAGGCAGGCCCGGCAAGGCAGCTTACCGCAGACGGTAAGGCCAGTGCACGTTTAACGCTGATTAAAAAAAAACGAATACAAGAGTTGCGACTTTTCGGCGGTTTTTGGTTTCTCAAGGATTTGACAAAAGTTGAAAAACTATTGTTGCCTTCGGCCTTTTTGATAGGAGTTTCCTTTTTGACGTTGAACCTTAATTTCTATCCAGCACTATCATCCTACGATGGGGGAACACAGGCAGGAAGGATTTGCAGGAATCAGCCATTCCCGATATTTGCTTGTAATGCGATTACCTATAATGCCGAGTTTTATAGCAACAATGAGGTATTGAGCAAATCTGTGGAAGAGCTAAAGGCAACGAAAGGCCATTTTTTCATATTGGCCGACGAGGCAAGCGAGAAGGAGTTGTTGGGAAATCAGTTGAAGCCCATTAAAAGGGAGCAGCTTCAACACTTTACTGTCACCATGCTGTCCTTGCCTTTTATCTATCCAAAGATGCGGCAAAGCGTTTTGCGACATCGGTATTTGCACACAATTTATGATACATCACTCACTCAGTCGGATTCTATTTTGATTTTAACCCCACCACTGAAGGCTTTCTCCTTAATCACTCGCTCAATCTCTTCGGCCATCTCGGGGTTGTCTATTAGCAATTGCTTCACAGCATCACGGCCTTGGCCTATTTTGGTATCGCCATAGCTAAACCACGAGCCTGCCTTTTTTATTATTTCGTAATCAACGCCAAGGTCAACAATCTCACCTACCTTGCTTATTCCTTGGCCATACATGATATCAAATTCTACCACCCTGAATGGCGGAGCCACTTTGTTTTTGGCTATCTTCACCTTGGTGCGGTTACCCACTATTTCCGTGCCGTCTTTTAATTGTCCTATGCGGCGAATATCCAAACGAACAGAGGCATAAAATTTCAAGGCATTGCCACCGGTAGTGGTTTCTGGGTTGCCAAACATTACACCTATTTTCTCACGAAGCTGATTGATAAATATGCAGCAGCAGTTTGTCTTGTTGATAGTACCTGTCAATTTACGTAGGGCTTGACTCATCAGTCGGGCATGCAATCCCATCTTGCTATCGCCCATGTCGCCTTCTATTTCAGCACGAGGCACAAGGGCTGCCACCGAGTCAATCACAATGATATCTATTGCTCCTGACCGTATCAGGTTGTCGGCTATCTCCAGGGCTTGTTCGCCATCATCGGGTTGCGAGATCAAGAGTTGGTTTATATCAATGCCCAACTTTTCAGCGTATGTTTTGTCAAAGGCATGTTCAGCATCTATGAATGCCGCGATACCACCTTGCTTTTGTGCTTCTGCAATGGCATGCATGCTCAACGTTGTTTTCCCAGAAGATTCTGGCCCGTAAATTTCGATAACCCGGCCTTTTGGAAGGCCGCCTATGCCCAGTGCAATATCTAAACCTAATGAGCCCGTAGGGAGAGCCTCTATGCCCTCAATCCTGTCGTCGCTCATTCGCATTACTACACCTTTGCCATAGGCTTTTTCCAGCCGCTCAATGGTGCTGTTCAGTGATTTTATTTTTTCGCTTTCTGCCATAATTTGCTTTGTCGTGTTTGACTTCGTTGGTGTGGCAAAGATGCTTTGTATTCGCATCCGCTTGTCCACAAGTTCAAAACACCTTACCCACAAAAGTAAGGGTTTTTGGCAATTCCGAAAATCACTCCACAAAAAATTCTGTGGCCACCCAATCGGCAAAGTGTTTTCCTTTTCGTGAAAGGCTTATCCGACCTTGGTTTGGCAAGATAAATCCACTGGCCTCCAGCGTAGTTAGTTTTTGAGTTGCTTGCAAAAAATAGCTTTCGCTAAATTTTTCCCGCAGCGTTTCAAGCTCAACTCCCCACATGGTTCGCAGGCTGGTGAGTATGTATTCATTGAAACGATTGGCAGGGGAAAGGTTTTCTGTTTCGCTCAGCCTTTCGCCACATATATATTGGGCGAGCTTCGCACGGTTAGCTTTGCGTTCGCCATGCACAAAGCTGTGTGCAGAGGGCCCAAGTCCTAGGTAGGATATTCCTTTCCAGTAGGCCGAATTGTGTCGGCTGTAGTGTCCGTCCTTGGCAAAGTTGGAGATTTCATACTGCTCAAATCCCTTGCCTGCTGCCCAATCCATCAGTTGGTCGAAATGTGCTGAAGCGGCTGATTCGTCAGGTGCTTTGCTTTTCCCGTCTTTGATAAGTTTGCTTAGAGGAGTCTTGGGCTCAACAGTGAGGCAATACGCCGAAAAATGCTGGACAGGAAGGCCGCCTAGTATATCCAAGTTCGATTGCCAATGTATGTTATCCATATCAGGTAATCCGTAAATGAGGTCAATGCTTAGGTTGGAGATCCCAGCATCTGATGCCAATCTGACACAGTCCAAAGACTGAGCAGCTGAGTGGGCACGATTCATCCATTTCAAATCATTTTCAACAAAAGACTGCACACCAATGCTCAAGCGACTTACAGGTGTTTTTTGTAAGTCAAAAATATATTCTCTACTCAGGTCGTCAGGGTTTGCCTCCAGCGTTATTTCTGTGTTTGGGCTAAGTTGAAAATGCCTGGTTATGGTTTCAAAAATAGTATCTAATTCAAGCCTACCCAACACAGACGGAGTGCCGCCACCGAAGTATATGGTTTCAATTTTTTCGCCACCTAGTTCGTCTTTTCGTTCGGCTATTTCGCGGCAAAGTGCAGCAACAAAATCAGTGGTCAACTGTCGGTTGGTGGTAAAATAAAAATCGCAGTAATGGCATCGCTGCCTGCAAAATGGAACGTGGATATATAGCCCCGCCATCAGTCATTCGCCCAGTCAGCCCGTGCACTTTGTGCCATCTGCCAAGGAGCCCCGTTATTCTCCACGTTGGTGAACATCATGTTCAGCTCCTGCGGAGCTTCGCTTTGCTCCATCACTTTGTACCTACGCATGTCCACAATTATTTCCATCGGGTTTATGTTCACAGGGCATATCTCCACACAAGCTTGGCAAGTGGTGCAAGCCCAAAGTTCCTCAGTAGAAATATAGGAATGTAGGTTTTTGCCATCGTCAACCAATGCCCCAGTTTTATTTATTCCGCTGCCCACTTCTTCAAGGCGGTCACGAGTATCCATCATTATTTTTCTTGGGCTTAATAATTTGCCTGTCACATTTGCAGGGCACACACTGGTGCAGCGTCCGCACTCGGTGCAGGTATATGCATCCATCAGGTTTTTCCAAGTGAGGTCGGTCACGTCTTTTACCCCAAAACTGGTAGGAGGGTGATAGCCCTCGGGGGGCTGTGCGGTAGGGTCCATCATCAGTTTCACTTCGGTGGTCACACTTTCCATATTGGCCAGTTGCCCTTTTGCATTAAGGTTGCTGTAGTATGTATTTGGAAAGGCCATGATGATATGAAAATGTTTGCTGTAGGGAAGGTAATTCATGAAAGCCAAGATACCCAAAATATGCCCCCACCAAGCGGTACGTTCTATGATGTGCAAGGTGTCCATTGAAAACCCATCGAAAAGCGGACTTAGTAATTCAGAAATTGGATATACAATAATGGAGGACCCTTCCGTCATTCCCTCTGTGGCCAATTGGTTTTCCACCGCATTCAGTATCAATAGGCAAGCCATTAGCACTATTTCTGCTATCAATATTGTGGCAGCATCCCGCACAGGGAAAGCCCGCATTTCTACTCCTGAAAACCGTTTTATCTTTAATACATGCCTGCGAACCAAAAACACAGCACAGCCTACCAGCACCATTACAGCCAAGAACTCAAAAAAGCCAATAGCAACATGATAAACCATTCCGAAAGGCCCGGCAAAAACATGGTGTGTTCCAGCCACTCCGTCTATCAAAATTTCTAGTACTTCTATATTGATCAAAACAAAACCAACATACACAAACAAGTGCAGCACTGCCGGAATAGGTCGGGTGAACATTTTGCCTTGCCCGATCGCAACGAGTAACATGGTTTTCCAGCGGAGCTTAGGATTGTCGCTGCGGTCGGTGCCTTTTCCTAGAAAAATATTGCGGCGGATGCGGCCTACATTTCGTGCAAAAAGCCAAATAGAGCCAGCCAGAATGATGGCGAAAATGATTTGCTCAAACATGGGTGCAAGATACGGGGGTTGATTTGGAGATGTGCTGATATGCTGATTTTGCTAATGATTCAAGTTGCCTTCCCGCAAGCAGGAGTAAACACTGCTAACTGCATATTGCTTACAGCCTTCTTTGAACGTTCCTTTGCTCCTCCATTCAATGGCCAATCAAGAAATACTCATTTACGTTTCCCGTCCAGGGCCGCGTCACAGCTATGTGTTCAGGGAATTATTGGGCGGTTTGCAGGGGCTACGTTTCGAAATTACCCACGATGATAACAAATACAAATCTGCCACAATTCCTAGGCTTAATTATTCAAGCAAAGAATTGCCGGGATTGCAGGTAGTTCCTTTTTCCGACTCCAATCTGCCCTCTTGGGATGTGCGGCCAGAGGAGCTTTTTCAGAGCAATGATTTGATTGCCAAAAGCTTTTATCTACTCAGTCGTGCCGAGGAGTATGGCGACTTTGAGCCAGATGCCCACGGGCGTTTTCAAGCGGAGCATTCTATATTGTATAGGCTAGGATTGCATCGCAAACCGGTGGTGAACATTTGGGTAAACGAATTGAAAGAAGAACTGAAAAAGGTATATCCAACACTGCAATTTGCGGAGAGAAAATTCACAGCCTTGGCTACCATAGATATTGATTCCGCTTGGTGTTTTGGGCAAAAAGGCTTGGCAAGGCAAATGGGTGGGTTTGTGGGCGATATTTTGAAACTACAGGCTCGTAGGTTGCTAAAGAGAATTGAGGTTTGGACGGGAGCAAAAGACCCCTTCGATATATATGATGAGGTTTGTGAAATGCACCAAAGTCGCCACATTCCGTTGCACTTTTTTTGGTTGCTAGCCAATCGGGGAAAGCACGACAAGAACATTCATTGGAAAAATGAAAGACAGCAAATCCGTATCAAACAACTGGCTGAAAAGCATGGCATGGGAATCCATCCGTCTTACCATTCCCTAACAGATCCGCAACTGATGGCGGAAGAAATATCCCGCCTGAATGATATACTAAAATCTCTTGAAAGAAAGAAAGTGGAAACCTCACGACAGCATTTCTTGCGGCTGGCTTGGCCTACTACTTTCCGTCAACTTCTCCGTTTAGATATTCGCGAAGACTATAGCCTTGGTTGGGCTTCGCAGGTAGGTTTCAGAGCTGGTATTTGCACCCCTTTCACATGGTACGACTTGCGGGCAGAAGAAGAAACCCACTTAACTCTTGTTCCGTTTGCTTGTATGGATGTTACCCTAAAAACCTATATGCAACAAAGCCCCGAAGAAGCTCTGCAAACATGCAAAGAGTTGATAGACGAAACCGCAGCAGTGGGCGGGCAGTTTGTGAGCCTTTGGCACAACGAATCGCTGAGTGGCTTTGGCCAATGGCGGGGCTGGCCTCAGAGGTATCATGAGCTATTAGATTATATTAGACTCGCACTGGACAAGAATTAAAATGAACAAACAAAACATAGCCCTCCTTAGCTCCTACCTTTTCCATCCATGTCTTTTGGTAGTGGGCGGAGTGGCAGCCATGGCCTATCTTATTCCCTTTACCGCTACTGGTCTCAGCGAACGCATGAAACTACTGTCGCTGATTGCCTCTGCTTTATATTATTTCATGTTCCCTCTGTCTGTGGTTTTTGTGATGAAGCTGACAGGCAAAGTGAGCAGCCTACATCTACCGACCCGTGAAGAAAGGTTTCTTCCTTTTTCACTCATTGCCCTTTCGTTTTTTTATGGATGGTGGCAATTGAAGCAAATGCAGCTACCTGAGGAATTTCTCCTTTACACATTGGGTGCGGCTGTTACGGCCTTGCTATGTTTTGTTGGCAATTTTTTCTTAAAAATATCAGCACACGCTGCCGGCTGCGGGGCAATGTTGGCCTTCTTCGTCTTGCTGTCCATTTTCAGCCAAGGGGAGCTACGGCTTTTCCTTTCGCTTGTGCTGTTTGTATGTGGAATTGTAATCTCAGCCCGTCAAGAACTATCAGCCCATACTAAAACCGAAATAGCCCTGGGGTTTTTTGCGGGGATAATGGGGATGTTCGCAGCCGTGGTAGTGTTTTTCGATTCAGGTTTTTGGAATTGAGAGGTCTGATAGTAACGAAAAAGGCCAGCGGTATAAGCTGGTCTTTTCTAGTTCTATTCGGATTGTAAATCCTTACCCTTGTTCTCGCTGATTACAAATCAGCCCGGGGTGGATGGGGACCCATACGCATCCAACTACATATTTCACAAGGTTAACAAATGAAAATCTAAGCCAGGTTAATATCGGCCGTCTTCGATAATCCCGATAGCTATCGGGACAGACTGACAACCCCCACATTCCCTTATCACCGAATTAGCATATCAGCACATTGGCACATCAGCCCTCACCCCTTCCCCAAGTGCGTATCTACCCAGCTTTTGCCCCAGTCGGCCATTTCCTGTTCGCTCCAAAGCTGAGGGTAGAATATACGTTTCTGGAAACGCGGGGGCAGGTATTTCTGCCAGTTGGTCCCCCCCGTGGCTCCAATGTCTTCGGGGTCGCGTTGTAGGTATCGCACGGCTGAGCGGTAGTGAACCAGTGGCCAGTTGATGTTTATATTGGCATCTAGGTTTCGAAGGGCTTCTTCCAGTTTGGCATTGCCGCCGTTTTTGGCTTTTAGTTTATCGTATAATTGCCACAGGTTGCAGCCACGTTTGTCCAGCGACAGCCACACCAGTTTCTCCGAATATTTCTGTTCAAACATTTCCAAGGTCAGGGTCTTTTTTCCATTGGCCATGATTATAGCTCCCTCTTTCCAGTATATATGGTCAAACATCTCGATGATGCTTGAATCTTCCTTGAAACCCTCCCGCTTATCTTTGGCCACCAAGTTGATGAAATCAGTGCATCCAATTTCTATCATACGATACTGCACACTTTGGAATCCACTGGCTGGCAGTAGGCTCATGCGGTATTTGAGAAACTGCTGCGGCTCCATGCCATCCACCATGATAGCAAACGACTGCGTTAGGCTTTGGAAATAGCGGTTGATGCGGCCAACACGTTCGGTAAAAAAGGCAGCATCCAGACTAGGGTAAGTGGCCAATTGTTCTATCTCGGCCAGCGACAGTTTGAAATACAGCTCGGTAATCTGGTGATAGATTATGAATATATTTTCGTCGGGAATATTGGTGCGGGGCTTTTGCAGGCTCAGTAAGGTTTCCAGCTCTATGTAGTCCCAGTATTTCACATAGTCGTTGTATAGCAAGCCTTCAAGGTAAGACACCATGTCTTGCCCGCTTGCGGCATATTTCTGCTCCAGTTTTTCCAGTAGGCTAATGATTTTTGGGTCGAGATTATCCATAAAAAGTGATATTTTTTAGTATTAAAAAGGGCTATCGAAGTCTTTGAGTAGCGGAGTAATGGTGTCTTTTTCCGAAAGAAGGGGGCTCTCTACATTCCAATCAATGCCCAACACAGGGTCGTTCCAACGGATGCCGCCCTCTGAGGGTTTGTTGTAATAATTGGTGCATTTGTAGGCAAAAATAGTATTGTCTTCCAACGTGAGAAAGCCGTGAGCAAACCCAGAGGGTATCCAAAACTGTAAAAGATTTTCGCCGGAGAGTGTTACAGAAAATTGCTTGCCATAGGTTGCAGAGCCTTTGCGAATATCCACCACCACATCGAGCACCGAGCCGGCAATCACCCGAACCAATTTGCCCTGAGCATGCGGCGGAGCCTGAAAATGTAAGCCCCGAAGAATCCCTTTTTGCGAAAGGCTTTGGTTGTCTTGCACAAAATCATCTGTTATGCCTAGGTTTTCAAACAAATCTTTGTGGTACGATTCATAGAAATACCCACGCGGGTCGTAGGCCACCTGAGGCTTCAAAACTAATAATCCTTCGATGAGTGTTTTCTGTATTTCCATAAAAAAGGACAATATTACGGGCTTTTTGCAATTCTTTTGAATAAATTAGGGCAAGCGAGTGTTTTCTTTTGGCTAAATTTGCAGCATCAATTCTTATGGATACCAATTCACCAGAAAAAAGACCTGCGGCTAAAAAGAAGAAAGATTCTTCACGCATCATCATCATCATCATCATCCTGTTGTTGCTGGGGCTGAATGGATGGTTGCTATACCAATATATCAAGACGGAAAAAGAATTGGACCTGACCGAGCAGAAGCTGGAAAACACCGAAGTGCTGCGAGCAGAACTTGACAGCATACTGCGGGTGACCCAACTGCAACTGGAAGACTACAAAGGCCTTAACGATTCGCTCGACGGGGTGATAGACGAAAAGAACGCCGAACTGCGGCAGCGGGCTGGCGAGATAGAGCAACTGCTCCGCAACAGAAACATCAGCAAAAAGGAACTGGAAAAAGCCATTGACCAAATGGATAAGTTTAAGTATTACGCCCAAAAATACCAGAAGCAAGTGGACGAACTGTCGTTAGAGGTTAGTACCCTGAAAGCCGAAAATAATAAGATAAAAGACGAGCTGACGGTGGAGCAACGTAAGGCCGAAAAGAGCGAACTTACCGCCATCACGTACGCCAACAAACTGGAACTAGCACAGAAACTATCGGTGATAAATGCAGCGGCAAGAGGCATCCGTATACGAAGCAATGGTAAAGAAAGCGAAGCAACAAAGGCCAACAAAACTGAGCAGATAAAACTTACCTTCAACTTTGCTGACAACCCGGTAGCCGAAAAGGGCAAACGGGAAATATTTATCAAAATAATAGGACCCGACGGAACCACTCAGTACGACGAAGCTGCCGGTTCGGGCAAGTTCAAATACGAAGGCCAGCAGGCCATGTACACAGTTAAAAAGACCGTTGACTTCGACAACAGCGGCGAAGCGGTATTGATTTATTACAAGCCTCAGGGCGAATTCGGCAAAGGCCGCTATCGCTTTGAGATGTATAGCGAAAAATTTCAGATAGGTTCAGCTAGTGTGGAGTTGAAATAATGAAACTCATAGCCGACAGTGGCTCCACAAAAACCGACTGGGTGCTGCAAGGGCAGCCAGAAAGCATATCTACTATCGGCTACAATCCTTATTTTACGGATACCCCAAAAATTGTAGCTTCACTGACCGAAAATCTGTTGCCACTCATTGGGGTAAAAACAATAACCGATATATACTTTTACGGTAGTGGCTGCTCTCACCCATCCAAAAACAAAACGGTGGAAGATGCTTTGAAGCAATGCTTTCCCGCTGCCACACATATAGAAATAAACCACGACTTGCTGGGTGCTGCCCGTGCATTGCTTGGACAGAAAAGTGGGTTTGCTGCCATACTCGGCACAGGTATGAATACATGTTTATTCAACGGAAATGAAGTGACCCATAATGTAGATTCCCTTGGATTCCTGTTGGGCGATGAAGGCAGCGGTAGTTATCTTGGACGCAAACTACTACGTGATTTTTTGCGAAAGCTAATGCCCCACGATTTGCAGGTAGACTTTGCAGCAAACTACCCAATTTCACAAGAAGAAATATTGGACAAATTATACCATGGCGAAAGACCTAACCGCTTTCTCGCAAGTTTTGCAAGTTTTGCTGGAAAGCACAGCCAAAACGAATACATCAGAGAAATGGTGAGAGCGGGGTTTCAGGATTTCTTCAAAAATGTGGTCACTAATTACCCCAGTTTTGAATCTCACAAATTGAACTGCGTAGGCTCTATAGGTTATGTGTTCAAAGACTTGTTGGCCGATGTGGCCGACGACTTTAATATGCCTGTTGGAAACATTATCCAAAGCCCAGTAGAGGGATTATTGGATTTTCATTTGGGCAATTGACACTCGCAGCCTTTATTTCGTGGGTCAAATCAATTAAACAATTACGACAATGGCAATGGAACTAACTGGCAGGGTGATAAAACTACTACCTGAACAAACTGGAACAGGCACAAATGGAGAATGGAAACGCCGCGATTTCATTATAGAAACCGACGACCAGTATCCAAAAAAGGCTTGCTTTAGTGCTTGGGCAGCACGGGTAGCCGATGTGGCTAGTCTAAACGAAGGCGACAAGGTGAAAGTTTCCTTTGATGTGAATTCACGCGAATACAATGAAAAGTGGTACAACGACCTTCGCCCCTGGAAAATAGAAAAAGTTGGCGAAGGTGCAGCTCCATCCGCCCCTGCTGGACAGCCAGTAAGCGAGGGAGATGCGTTTGCTGCCAACCCCGAGGCAGGCGATGATTTGCCTTTCTAATTCAAGTCTGAAAGTATATCCGCTACACCCATGACGGGTGAATGCCAACGTATATCCAATCCTTCCCGTTCCAGTTTCCTGAACCAAGTCATTTGTCGCTTGGCAAACTGATGGATGGCTGTCTGTAGTTGGCTGTGCATTTCCAGATATGAAAGCTGCCCAAGCAAATGTTGGGTTACAAACTTGTATTCAAGGCCAAGGCTTAGCAGCCACACTTTGCTTACTCCAGATTTTAGCAGCACATCTACTTCTTCAACCAATCCATTTTGTAGGCGGTGTTGCAGCCTGTCGGCAATGCGGCTTCTACGTTCTTCCACGGGTATATCTATCCCGATGGTGAATGGTTTTGGTTGAACGGTTTTTTCGCTCGGTGGCAAAGGGTTTCCTTTCAAGTATACACCGATTTCAATAGCCCTGATAAGCCTTCGTTTATTATGAGTATCCACCTTCGGAAACTTGGCATTATGCTTCTCAAATTCAAGTAATAGTTCCTTATGTTCCAGCGGTTCCAATCGCCCCCTCAAAGCTAGATTGGCGGGTATGTTTACATATTCGTGGTCTTGCATCAGGGCATCCATATACAAGCCTGTTCCGCCACACAGTATCGGGAAAAGACCTTTTGTTTGGGCATCGATCCATGCGGTTTCAAAATCAGAAAGGAATCGGGAAAGATTATAGTTTTCTTCTAGCTCTGCTATGTTTATGAGGTAGTAGGGGATCTGTTTTTCGCCTACCTGAAACTCATACAAGTCTTTGCCTGTGCCAATATCCAATTGCTTATATACTTGCCTTGAATCCAAACTAAATATAGCACCATTTAATTGGCTTGCCAACTCAACAGCCAGCTTGGTTTTGCCCGATGCAGTAGGCCCCAATACTAAAGCACAATTATGTCCTTTTTCCACGAATGGATTACTCACCTGAAAATGCAGGTTTCCGTTTCTCTACAAATGCCTTTACACCTTCTTTGTAATCCATGCTTTGGCCTGCTATTTCTTGGCAAAAGGCTTCATAATCCAGCATATCATCTAAGTTAGTGTGGAATGATTTGCTCAGCATTTTTTTCATTAAAGCAATGGCTTTGGTAGGTGCGTTTTCATAATAATCAGTCAATTGTTTCACCGCTTCATCAAGCTGTTCTGCGGGTACTACCTTGTTCACCATCCCAAGTTGTAAAGCCTCTGCTGCTGTCACCTTGCTGCCCATGGTAGCCAGTTCAAATGCCTTTGCAGAACCCACCAATCGTGGCAAAAAATAGCTACTGCCCGAATCGAGTACCAGCCCCACATTTATAAAGACTTCGATGAGCGAAGCATTTTCTGCGGCAACAATCATATCGCAGGCCAAAGCAATAGAACAGCCAGCCCCCGCAGCTACACCATTAAGTCGACAAATGATAGGCTTGGGCAAATTTCGCATGGCACGGATGATGGGATTATACCTTTTGTAAAGTGAATCACTCAGGCTTCGGTTTTCTTGCCCGGAAATGGCTTTCAAATCCTGTCCGCTGCAAAAGGCTTTGCCTACACCAGTGATTACCAGGACCCGCACATTTTTGTCCTTGCCAGCCTGCTTCAAGGCATCCTGCATGTCGTAGCTCTGCTGGTCGTTGAAGGCATTGAACGCATCGGGTCTATTGAAGGTAATAGTGGCGGTATTTCCACTGGTTTCGTATAGCAAGGTTTCGTACATGCGGCAAAGATATTGGGATAACAAAAAACCCGACCTCTACGAACTGATTCGTGGAGGTCGGGTTTGATTTATTACCCGTAAATTACTTAATGAAATTCACGTTGGCTATACCAGTTCGGCCAGTTGAAGTTGCAGCGTCTTTGTAATAAAGTACCGCGATGTACTCAAGATTTCCAGCATTCCACAAGGCTGGCAAACTGCGGCTAAATGTTTTTTCGATTAATTTACCTGCTTCAATATCCCCGCCTGCTACCCATGTGCCAAACACTGGTGTAACAGAGGTACGCAGAATATGGTTGTGAATTTTAACTTCTGATCCTGTAGTTGTAGACTGAGCGGCTGAGAGACCATTTTCGTTCACATAAACGGCAAGATAAAAATCAACATCAGACTGAGCTTCGGTGAATTTGGTCTTCGTTGTAATGTTAAGCGTATTGCCTTCAATAGATTTTGACAAAAAAGTACCCACATACATTGGTAAGCTAATAGTGCTGTTTATCGCACCTCCCATTTTCTGTACATTCTGGGCTATATCAGTATAAACTCCTGCAGGGAAAACCAGTTTGCTTCCTTCTCCCATGCGTGGCACACTGGTGCCGGCAAAGAATTTACTTTTCATAAGTGTATCGCCCGCAGGAGACGAAAAGACGTCGCCTGAGTGAAGATTAACGAAGGCACAGCTTGTGGCAAAATCTTCACCTAATTTGTCGAAGGTAGGCACACCATAGGAGCCACAAGGAGGACACCAAGTACCAGTGACGTACCAGGCAATGGTTTTTTGATCAGTTTGTGGCATTTGGCAAGTGCCATCGTCAATAGTAGCGGCAGGGTTGTAATTGAAGGCAGAAGTGCTCTTACAGCCGTTCACATCCTTAATTTTCTTTCCGCACGAGCTTAGCGAAGCCATGCCTGCGATAGTCAGAGCTATCGACAGTAGTTGTATTGATTTTTTCATTGTATTGAAATAGGTTGGTTTTTATGGTTGATTCAAGTATGCAATATGCTATGTTTCAATCTTTAGTTAATTAATAATTTGATAAAATTATTCTAAAGTATTGAAAGTCAACACAATTTTTTACATCCTTTGTAGCCAATAAACCCATTTCAGAACCAAAGCCCTATTCTTGACGTTCAGGTTGGGGTCGTAGTTGTCGGAATAGACAATGAATAAATCGCTCATGGGGCGATACCGCCATTGCAAGCGGGTGTTTATGTTCATATTCTTTATCTGGGTGTTGTACTGGATAAAGGTCGTGAAAAACAGGTTTCGGGTAAAAGCCATTTCTGCCTTTGGGCCAATGAGCCAAATGGTGCTTTGCTGCCCAAGCTGAGGGAAGTTAAGAGCGTTGCGGCTTAGGCTTAGACTAAAAATGCCATAGGGCTGGTAGCGGTAGGCGACATCAAGTGAGGCGTTTAGCAGTGAGCCGCCATAGAATCCATTATAGGCCAAGCCATGGCTCAAGGTCAACTTTTTTCGTTTGTTCGTTTCCAAAAAATAATGAATGTATCGCCAATTATATTTGCCTCCGGGCAGGATTACATTGCCTATCTTAGTATCAAAAAGCAGCTTGCTATATTGATGGCCGGCTGAGAGGCTAAAGGTAGCACTGCTTTGAAAAGCCACCGACATCGTGGTTTGCAATTTTAGGTCGGTGAGGCGGATGAGGGTAGAGTCGAAATAGCTATCATTGTAAAGGTCGAGCTTGATATTGTTGATACGTTTCTTCAACCAGCCTTTCCTCGGGAAAATGCGGTAGCCAATATCTGGCTCTAGCCTACCGTAGGTCATTTTTACTGGCCGGAGTGCTTTGAAATCGTATAAATCAATTCGTGGCACATACCCCACCTCTGCCCGGTAGTTTTTGCCAACATACTCATGGTTCCAGCTCCAGTAGTAAGTGTTGGTGGTATAATTAATAAAAGTGGCGTTGGCATTGCTGTTCCAGTCTGTGGCTACACCTGGGCTGAAAGATTGGTGCATGAATATCTTTCCTTTCAGTTTGCTATCGGGCGAGTTGAGGTTGAGGTCGGCCCCAAGCACCCGATTGAACGCTGGGTCGTTAGGATTGTCGGCTGATGCCCGTTGGCGGTTCACAGCAATGAAGGCAAGATTGTGTGTTTTTGGCTTTCCTTTCTTGAACGAAACCTGTTGCTGCACAGCCGCCACAAAATAGTTCTGGCTGTTTATCTGCAAGGCTGTGTCAGCTCCCGTTTGCACATCCATAATCCCAATGCGGGTATCTTTTCCAATCTTACCACTCAGCCTTGCCCCGGCAATGATGGGTATATTTTTCAAGCTCAAATCTATCGGGCTTTGATATAATCCAATTTGCCTTGAAAAGAAGGGGCGAATCTGCCGGAAACCATATTGGGCAAACAGGTCGGAGTTGTCATTGAAGAACAGCCTTTTCTCTGGATAAAACAGATTGAAGCGAGTAAGGTTCACTTGCTGCCTGTCCACTTCCACCTGCGAAAAATCAGGGTTGATGGTGAGGTCCAAATTCAACGAAGGAGTCACCACTATTTTGCCATCCACCCCGGCATTTCCCATCGTTTTCAGTCCTGTCTTTTTCTGGTAATCTTCGTTCAGCCCAGCCGTCACATAAGGTATAAAAGCAGCATTGAAACTGGGCTTTTTTGGTGCTTCATCAAATATAAGATGACCACAAAAGTTGAGCGTAGCAATATTGAAAATTCGTGGCACTGGATTCCAGCTACTGCTCTCGTTTCGTTTCAGGTCGTTTCGGGCAAAGTTCACCCCCCATTCCTTCGTCCCTTCGCTGAATCGGATGCTCTTGAACGGGATGGCCATCTCCACCACCCAGCGGCCTTTTTCCTGCCGCACTTCGCTGAACCATATATTATCCCAATCAGTAGTAACTCCTTGCCAGCCGCCAAAAGTAACCAGCCCTTCCCGCTGTGCACCCAGAGCATTCACCCCAAAAGCAAAACCGTTTGTATGGTCGTTGAATGGGTCGAGGGTCAGGTTGAAGGCATCACTGATTGGGTAGCTATAGTCACGCTTCAGTGATTGGATAACATAGTCGCCAGGCAGGTCGTCGTAGCAGTTGGCTGCTATATATAGAAACTTATTATCGTAGGCCATCATCACTTCGGTCTTGGTTTTGCCCTTGCTGCTGTCAAATGGAAATACTTGCCAAAAGTCTTTAGCTTTTTCAGCCACAAGCCAGCAGGCTTCGTCCAGTTTGCCGTCAATCTTCACGACAGACTGTACTTTGGAAATATGCAGCTCCTTTTCTTTGCCTTGGGCGTTAAGGGCATTAGTAGGTAGTAGGCAGTAGGCAATCAGCAGTAGGTAACTAGTAGCTAGCCTGCAAGTAATATATGGACGAAACATAAAGGGGGCAAATGTATTCAACAGCCCTTGCCTAACTTTTGTTTTTGATGAAGGATTGGTTCGCCACAAGGAAACGGACTAAACCTTAATACCAGTTTTCTCGCACTGGCAAGTTGAGCCGCAGCGAAAGGTTGAGCATGGATGCTTTGCGGTTAAAGTTGGGAAGAACCGACTGCTGACTTCGCATCAAATAGGTGAGGTCGAGGAAGAAATTGTGCCAAGGCATATAGGTAAGCCTGAAATCGAAAATGTTGACCGTTGTTTTCACCCCCTGCCCAATGAAATGTCCAAGGTCGTAAGGCGAGCCTTTGTGTTGCTGTCGCTTGTGGTAGTCGGCAAAAATGTTGCTACCCCAGTGGCTTCCATTGCTGTCGAGTCCGGTGGTAGAAGCAATATAGGTGGCCTGTACGGTTAGCCTCTTTGCAGGTTGATACCAAGCCTTTAGGATATACTCCTGAAAGTTTGCCCCAAGCGGATGTGCCAGTGGCTGCCCGTAGTGGCTGTAGTTAGTGCCAGTCTTTTCGTGCGTGTAGGTATATGGCCTCACGGTGTTGAACTCTGCCTGTAAGTCCAGGTTTTTTATTTTGAATGCATCAATGTATTTCATGCCGGCCTGTATACCGTATTTGTTTCCCCACCAGCCGTCGCGAGCCCTGATGTGGCCCAGCAGAAATTCATCTAACACTAGTTGACCATATAACGAAAAGCGGTGCAGGAAGTTCCATTTCCAGTCCACGCCCAGCAAGCTGTTGTCCACGCTGTTGTTGCCATGCTCCACACTTCGGTAAAATATAATCGGGTTCAGGTAGTCCAGCTCAAATCCCTGCACTTGCCCAAAGCTGTCTTTCCGCTGAAAAACCACCGACTCAAAAAGCCCGAAGTTCAGGTTCTTGGTCACGTTCACGCTGATATGGTGCATGGCCATGTATTTGGGGTTGATGTTTGCACCCACCTGCCGGCCTTGGTAGTCGGCCATCTTGGTGAACAGGTTCATGTAATTAACCCGCCGAATCTTTGTGTTCAATTTTAGAAAAAGGTAATCAGTACTGAAATCGCTCAATATCAAACTGCGGATGCCATTGCCAATGAAATTGCGGTCTTGCCCAAACTGCAAGTCCATATATTTTTTGATGGGCTGAAACGTGATATATCCCTTGGCTAGAAAGTAATCGTAGGCATTGGTTTGGCTAAAGTATTTGTTCTTGAAAGGCTTGATAAACCCCGAGCCGGGCAACACTGTATCGGTACTGTTCACCCTCTCTTGAATATATGCTGGCACCCGTGTTTGGTTATCCGTTATCTGCGAATAAAATCCCAGCTTATCGCCAATCTTGCCCCGCACCTCCGCCCCACGGGTATTGGTGTACAACATTTTTTTACCCGAAAAATCAGAGCCGCTTGTGAAGCCAAGGATGGGGTTGACAAGGAGGTGGCTGTAACCAGTTGGCTCTATGTATGTGAACAAAGCATTTCGATGACCGTAAAAGTATTTGGCAATTGGCTTTGGGTTTCTGTTCGATTTGTCCTTGCTCCAAGCCCATTCAGGGTTGTCTTTGTCAAGGTAATCTTTGAAAAATGAATCCACTTTATTATCACCGGCTGAGGCTATCCACTGTTGAACTTTTATCCAATGTTCCCTCGAGTAAGGCTTCAACGCTGTGTGGTTCGATACTGCCCCGCTGCTTTTCACATCAAACCTATCCAGCCTGTGATACAGGTCGTATCCCAGCGGCATGTAGGTGGTTTGTGCCTTG
>SHWZ01000070.1 GCA_009693575.1 Flavobacteriaceae bacterium
CTAGGCAGTTTGCATGGGTGGGATCAACCATGGTATTTAGCGTGTTTGATTCGACGGCAGCAGGCTTGAGCCCATTGGTGAATACTCCAGTAACAGAACAGGTGACAGCCGGCAATGCATGGCCTAACCCATTCACAAGTGAGTTCACTATTGAGTTCGGCTCATTGACATCAGGCATAGCGGATATCCGCATGACTGATATGCAAGGTCGCAACGTGTCCACTGGACGCATGGGCGTGGGTGAGGGCAGCAACAAGTTTGCCCACGATGGCAGCAGTTTGGCAGCAGGTGTATACACCGTAACCATAACCAACGGTGGCAGCGTACAAACCTTCCGCATGATCAAAGCCAACGACTGATAACAGCTAACAGGAAACACGACCCACGGGTCATAATCCATACAGAACCCCCCCTTCCGGAAACGGAAGGGGGGGTTTGGTTTTTACAAGATGGGGTAGATCTTGCCACATGACTTCCAAGCATGGTTATTTGGTCATAAGGAGTTGACCAACGACGTGCCAGCTATTAATATTGTAGCATGAATCTAGGAATACCTAAACGAATGCTAATAGCGACCGCATTGACTATCAATGTATCTTTTAGCTTTGCCCAAAAGAAAAATGAACCTGCCAAAGCAGCTGAAGGCTGGCATCACCTCGAGCTAAAACTGAATAAGGTGTATGGAATAAATACCGAAGGAGCATATAAATTGCTAGGAGGAAACAAGGGTAGCAAAGTGATAGTGGCAGTGATAGATGGTGGTACAGATATCAATCATGAGGATCTTAAAGAGATTATCTGGACTAACCCTGGCGAAACTCCAAACAATGGGGTGGATGATGACAAAAATGGCTATGTAGATGACCTACATGGTTGGAATTTTATAGGAGGCAAAGAAGAGAACATTCATCATGACACCTACGAACTGACCCGTCTTTATGTGAAAATGAAGCCGAAGTACAACAATCCTGACACAGTCAAGTTTACCAAAGAGGATTGGGTGGAATACGAAAAGTTCTTGGATGTAAGGGATGATTATGAAACCCAATTTGGAAGAGCTAAATCAACGTATGATCTTTATACAGAAGTTGACAGAGGAGTAAACAGCCTTCTAAAGAAACTTAGAACCACCGAACCTGTTTTGGAAGACGTGCTTCAGTACACACCGCTGAACAAAGGGGAAATAGGAGCAAAGGGCTATTTGGTAACTTGTATTAAACAAGGCATGACAACAAAGGACGCACGAGCAGAGTTGACTTCAGTAAAAGAATATTATGGAAAGCAGTTAGAGTATTACCTGAACACTGGCTATAACCAAAGGCAACAAATTGTGGGCGATTTTTATGAAAGTGCGAATCAACGCAACTATGGCAATGCTGATGTGATAGGGCCTGATGCTGGACATGGAACGCACGTAGCTGGAATAATAGCCGCAATTAGAAATAATGGGAAAGGCATGAATGGGATTGCAGATAACGTAAGTATAATGGTAGTGCGGGTAGTGCCTGATGGTGATGAGCGGGATAAAGATGTGGCAAATGCAATCCGCTATGCAGCCGACAATGGAGCATCGGTCATCAACATGAGCTTTGGGAAATATTATGTGTACAACAAAAAGGCTGTGGACGATGCTATAAAATATGCCATGAGCAAAGATGTGTTGATGGTACATGCAGCAGGAAACGATTACTCAAATATCGACTATCGCACCCACTATCCAACAAGCACCCTCGATGACAGCACTAAAGTAACTGGTTGGATGGAAGTAGGAGCCTTGAACTGGACTACGGATAAAACGCTTATGGCAGCATTTTCGAACTTTGGCCATGCTTCTGTTGATGTGTTTGCCCCTGGAGTGGATATATTCAGCACTGTGCCCAACAACGAATATAAAAGTGAAAGTGGCACCAGTATGGCTGCTCCAGTAACTGCTGGTGTCGGAGCACTTATTCGCTCCCGCTACCCGACCCTCACAGCAGAGCAAGTGAAACAAGTAATTATTAAATCGGTAGTACCGATAAAGAAGAAAGTATTAATACCAAGCACACGCAAGAAAAAGGAAAAAGTAAAGTTCAAAAAAATGAGCATATCAGGCGGGGCTGTGAATATGTACAATGCAATTGTACTTGCTTCCCAAACAGTTGGAGCAAAGAAATAAAAAAGCCGTCTTTCGACAGCTTTTCTTTAGTAGCGGGGAGAGGACTCGAACCTCTGACCTTCGGGTTATGAGCCCGACGAGCTACCACTGCTCCACCCCGCAATTTTGAGGGGGCAAAGATAGGTATTTTGTCCTGCAATGGGAACCTTGGCCCTCAAATTTGTCTGAAACCTTTGTCTGGTCTATTATTGTACCAATTTTACAACAAACAAATGAACTTTCCAGCAAACCTATGCTACACCAAAGACCACGAGTGGATATTGGTAGAAGGCGACACGGCCACCATTGGCGTTACTGATTTTGCCCAACGCGAATTGGGTGACATCGTTTTTATAGAAATAGAGTCGCAAGGGAAAAGCCTTGCTCAGCACGAGGTGTTTGGAACGGTGGAAGCTGTGAAGACCGTATCTGACCTATTCATGCCAATGAGTGGAGAAGTGACTGAAGTAAACAAAGGGTTAGACACACATCCAGAATGTGTGAACACCGACCCCTATGGTGCTGGGTGGATGATTAAAGTAAAAATGAGCAATACTTCTGAAGTGGCTGGCCTAATGTCGGCTGCTGACTACACGGCTTTGGTTGGGGCCTAAAAATCAAATCTCTTGAGGTACGTTCCGGCTATTGCTTGGGCCCTCTTTATTCTTGTCATTTGCGGGTTTTCGGGTGACAAAATTCCTAATATTAAGCTGTTGAATCAGTTTTCTGCTGATAAGCTGATTCATGGGTTCATGTTCTTCGTTCTGGTGTATTTGCTTTGTAAAGCTGAACGAAACAACCGTCAACAATTAAGGCAACTTCGTTTCTGTTTTCTACTGGATGCCGCCATGTTTGGCCTGTTGATGGAATATTGTCAAACCTATTTTTTTGTGAACCGATTTGGCGAATGGATAGATGTACTAGCCAATAGTGTCGGGGCTTTGCTGGCTTTTCTAATTTTTATCTTTATCAATCAAAAGCAAACTACATGAACTGATTGGCTAATTTACCCCCAATTTTGCAAGCATGCTCAAACAGTTAATAGTTTATAGTTTATGGTTGTTGGTTTATAGTTCTGGATTGTTTATTTCTGGGTGTAAATCGGTCAAGGATGAAAGTGACAATTCTCCCACTGCTCCGATTGACCCAGCTCCAAAACAAGTTCTGGCTTCGCCTGATTTCAATGCGGATTCGGCTTATAAATTTGTGAAGCGGCAAGTGGCTTTTGGAAATCGCGTACCCGGCACTGCAGCACATAAAGAGTGTGCTGAATGGCTTTTTGCGAAGCTAAAACAATATACCCCGAACGTGAGTTTCAATGGAGGCAAAACCAAAACTTTTGACGGCAAAACACATACGGTAAAAAATGTAGTAGCTGAGTTTAACCTTGAAGCAAAAAAGAGGGTGTTGCTATGTGCCCACTGGGATACCCGCCCATTTGCCGACCAAGATGTGACTGCCCGCGATAAGCCAATTGAAGGAGCTAACGATGGTGGGAGTGGAGTTGGCATTTTGCTCGAAATAGCAAGGGTCATGAAGGAGAAAGCCCCTACAATTGGAGTCGATATTATCTTATTTGATATTGAAGACTACGGGCAGCCGCAAGAAAGCAAATACACACTTATGGAAGATAGCTACTGCCTCGGTTCGCAATATTGGGGCAAAAATCCTCACAAAAAAGGTTACAAAGCCGACTGGGGCATTTTGCTTGACATGGTAGGAGGAACCAACGCACGGTTCACCATGGAAGGTAACTCGTTGGACCAAGCAGGCGATGCAACACGCAAAGTGTGGGACATTGCTGCTCAACTTGGCATCCCCAATTTTATAGCCACACGTGGCCCTGACATTACTGATGACCATTACTATATTTTTCAGTTGACAGACATACCTGTCTTGGACATTATTGAATATGATGCGGCTAGTCCCTCACGCACCTTTAGTCGCAGCTGGCACACCCATCAAGATGTGTTGGCCAACATCAGTACCCAAACCCTGAAAGCTGTGGGGCAAACCGTGGCCGAGGCCGTCTACCGCGAAAAGTAATATGGTATTAGTCACCGGTGGCACAGGTTTTTTGGGCAGTTGGCTAATTTGTCATTTGCTCGAAAGTGGGCAACAGGTGCGTGCAATAAAACGTCAAACATCGAGCCTGAAGGAGTTTGAATTTATTGCCAATATTTTTTTCAAAGAAAATAAAGAAGCCCTCAGCAGACTTGAATGGGTGGGTGGTGATATTCTTGATATTCCTTCGCTGGAAGAGGCAATGGCTGGCTGCGAAAAGGTGTATCATGCAGCGGCAGTAGTTTCCTTCAACAAGCGTGACCACCAAATGATGCGGCTGACGAATGTAGAAGGCACTGCCAATGTAGCTAATCTATGCCTTGAATTACGTGTGCAACAACTTTGTTATATAAGTTCGGTGGCAGCCTTTGGACGCACTGGAAACGATACACCTATAGATGAAAAAACATCTTGGGAAAACTCCCGCTTCAATTCGGAATACTCAAAGACCAAACACCAAGCTGAACTGGAAGTTTGGCGGGCAATAGAGGAGGGGCTAAATGCTGTAATCCTGAATCCAAGCATTATTAATGGGCCAGGTGACTGGCACAAAGGCACTTGCCGCATGTACCACAACATCAAAAAGGGCCTTCCTTTCTATACCCACGGCGGCGGCGGTTATGTGGATGTCCGTGATGTTTGCCGAGCAGCCATCATGCTTATGGATAAGCAAGTGAGTGGCGAACAGTTCCTTTTGTCTTCGCAAAATGTATTGTACAAAGACTTCTTTGATAAGATAGCTGCTGGACTGCAAGTCAAAGCCCCAAGTATCTATGTAGCTCCATGGCTCAGCAGAATTGGGCTGCCGTTGGAAGTATTGCGAAGCAAACTCATGAAATCCGACCCAATTGTAACCAAAGAATTGGCTACTACTGCACATATCGTGAGCCGCTACTCATCCGCCAAAATTATAGAGCAGCATGGCTTCCAATTCACACTCCTAGATGAATCAGTGAGGTACACTTGCTATTGGTACAGTTAGTTCTTAGGTATTAAATTATAGTAATGCGAAGGTCAATGGAATTAATTTTAGACACGCCTAAAAATAGGATGAAACACCCATATCTTTGCTTCATGTTTTATTTCACCAGGTTACTTTTTATAGTACTAACGTTCGCCCTGACATACTGTGATTCATCCGGACAGAGTGAGAAATTGCTCCCGTTTATGCAAGGACATTTGTGGGGATACGCCGATAGAGAAGGCAAAACAGCTATTCGTCCTCAGTTTCATGATGCCAGTTTTTTTCAGGAAGGATTCGGTCGCATCCGGTTGAATGGGCTGTATGGATTTATAGATGATAAAGGGAATACAGCAATACACGCACTTTATATGGCAGCAACCGATTTTACTGAAGGTTTCTCCTTGGTTCTTGATACATTGAATCAGCAGTATTTTATAGATAAGCAAGGCAACAAAGCCATCGAATTACCCGAGGGTATTGTACAGGCCGAACCATTCCATGATGGACTTGCCAAGGTGAGTAAACAACTACTGATTAAACGAAAAGGAGTGGATGAAATGACCCTCCTAACCGGATTCATGAACAGCAGAGGAGAGATACTAATAAATGCTGAATATGACGATGCTTCCGATTTTGAAAAAGGACTGGCAACAGTGGTGAAAAAGGGCAAAATGGGATTGATTGACAAACAAGGTAAAATTGTTGTCGCCATAAGCTATGATTATATCGGCTCATTTTCTGAAGGGCTAGCTATTTTTAGGCAAAAGGGGAAATACGGATATATTGATATGGCGGGCAAAAAGGTTATCAAAGCCCGGTTTGATAATGTGGGCGATTTTGGAAATGGCTTAGCTCCTGTGATGATGAATAGACTTTGGGGTTATGTTGATACCAAGGGGGCGTTGGTCATTAAGCCTCAATATTTATGGGCAGAAAATTTTAGTGAAGGCATGGCTGGTGTGGTGATGAACAAGAAGTGGGGATTCATTAATAAAGCAGGAGAACTTAAAATTAGAACAATATATGAAGACTACGCACCATTTTGCGAAGGCCTGGCAGCTGTGAAATTCAAAGGGATTTGGGGCTACACAGATTCTAATGGGACATTCGCAGTGATGCCCACTTACGACATAGCTGGGAGTTTTCGAGATGGGGTAACTATGGTGGAAACTAACAAGGAGGCCATGTATATTACTCCAAGTGGTCATCGCATCATTTCATATAGTATCGAACAACAAAAACTGATGGAACGTAAACGCGAAACATATTGGAACAAAGCTGAAATGAGATACGAACAGGAATACGCCGACTGGAAGAAGCAGCAGCAGAAGAAGAAGTAACAGCCAATGTAAAAACAGGGTGATATGAAAATGTGAGTACTGGCCTCACCAATTTTTTATAAAAATAAGATACATTATCAAAATTAGTACAAACTGTCCCGATTAGTATTGGGATTCCTACTTTCCCAACGATGTCAAAGTCCCTGTCCGAAGTAAACGCTACTGTCTCTGTCACTACTGGCGGAAAATGGAGGCGGGTACTGGCTTTCTTTGGGCCGGCATATCTGGTAAGTGTTGGATATATGGACCCAGGTAACTGGGCTACTGATCTTGCTGGTGGAGCTCAGTTTGGATATACCTTAATTTGGGTGCTGCTGATGAGCAACCTGATGGCATTGCTACTACAAAGTTTGGCAGCAAGAATGGGGATTGTGACTGGCCTTGATTTGGCACAAGCTAGCCGTGAGATATACCCCCGCTATGTGAATCTTGGCTTATATGTATTGGCTGAAATCGCTATAGCCGCCTGCGACCTTGCTGAAGTAATTGGTATGGCCATCGGGCTGAATTTGCTCTTTGGACTGCCGCTTATTTGGGGAGTTTGCATCACGGTGCTTGACACGTTCTTACTTTTGTTTTTATTGAATAAGGGTATGCGGAAAATGGAGGCCTTCATTATATGCCTTGTAGTGATAATTGGCGTATCATTTGTTTGCGAAATGCTCATCGTGAAACCAGTCTTAGGTGAAGTGGTGAAAGGCTTTATGCCTTCAGCCCTGAATGGATCGGCATTATACATAGCCATTGGAATCATTGGGGCTACTGTGATGCCACACAACCTTTATCTGCACTCAGCGTTAGTGCAAACCCGCAAGTTTGGTAAGGATAAAATAGGATTGGCCAAAGCCATTAAGTACAACACCATTGACAGTGCCATTGCACTCAACCTCGCTTTTTTTGTGAATGCTGCTATTCTCATTCTTGCTGCCACCGCTTTTTTTGGGATGGGAAAAGAAGTAGTTGAGAATATACAGATAAAAGATGCTCACCTACTGCTTGAAAATATGTTTGGCTATGCAGCTCCAGCATTGTTTGCCATTGCACTTATAGCGGCTGGGCAAAGTAGTACAGTGACAGGAACGCTGGCTGGACAAATAATCATGGAAGGCTACCTGAACCTAAGGCTGCGGCCTTGGCTGCGGCGAATGCTCACTCGCGTACTGGCCATTATTCCGGCAGTGCTAGTCATAAGTATTGCTGGAGAGGATGCAGTGGAAGACCTCCTTATATTGAGCCAAGTAATATTGAGTATGCAGTTGGGTTTTGCCATGATTCCACTCATTCATGTGGTGAGCGACAAAATGCGAATGGGTACTTTTGTAATACCAATTTGGGTAAAAATTTTGGCTTGGCTTAGTACAGTAGTTATCCTTGGGCTAAACATACAGTTGGTGATTGAAAAAATGAAAGACCTGATAGCTGCTTACCCCAACAGTATATGGATAGTGATTCCAGGATTAGTAATGCTTGGTGGGTTGCTTTTGTACATTTTGCTATCGCCATTATGGAAAAAATTCACAACCCGTAGCCGTGGAGTGCCACACGGTGATGCCAAGCCACTTACCAACCTTTCCATACCCAGCTACAAGCACATAGCTGTCACGGTCGATTTCAGCGATATGGACAGGCTTACAATAGAGCATGCACTAGTCCAAGGTGGCAAGCATGCACAGTACTTATTGATTCATGTGGTGGAAACAGCCGGTGCACGTATTTTGGGTAATGAAATCTTTGACTTTGAAACCCAAAAGGATACCCAAAACCTACAACAGTATTCCGAAGACTTATTGAAACTTGGCTACCAATGTGCCTTCGAAGTTGGCTACGGTAGCCCCACCCGCATCATTCCTGGAATCATTAGCTCCAACAAAGCCGACTTCCTAGTGATGGGAGCCCATGGCCACTCAGGGCTGAAGGATGTTATCTTCGGAGAAACGGTTGATAGTGTTCGCCACCAAGTGAAAGTGCCTGTGCTGATTGTGAAGAGGTAAATTCCGATGGCCTACTGATACCAAAAACTGCTTAAACTGTTAGCCGAATAGATTTAGTATATGGCATACACTCATAACTGCAGGCCTTTCGTCAGCCGGTGTGCTTTCTAAATCAAAAACTACTCGAATGATGGCTTTATATGTAAGCCCTCTTTGAATCCCCAAACAGGGACAGAATCTTAATTAGCTCTTTCGTTAGCTAACAGGACGTTTTACTTGAATTGACTATATGGTTACTCTATCAGCATTTATCCGATTAAGCCCGAAATGGGTTTTGAACTATTCCTAACTAAGCATCGATATTATATAACAAAGAAGCCGACCCAATGGGTCGGCTTCTTAAATGTCCGTGGTTGTGTCTCCTGACCAACCACTTCAATATCCTTAGTGGGCAACTACAAATCGTTGGGTACTGATGGCACCGTTGCTATTGATGTTCACAAAGTACACACCGTTTGCAAGGTTCGCAGTATTCAAGGTTTGGTTGTTTTTGCCTGCACCCATGCCAGCGGTTTCGGTAGTGGTTACTGTTTGGCCAAGGGTATTCACCACATCAAAGCGAACGTTTCCACCTTTGTTTAGGTCAAACTCCAAGAACAATTTACCATTGGCTGGGTTAGGGTAAGCCTTTACGCCAGTTGAAGATACTGTGTTCTTGATGGCAGTAGCCCAAGCTACTGAATGCGTAGTTTGCAATACTTTCTTGGTAGTCAGATCTTGAAGCCAAACAATCACTTCCAAGTCACTCCATTCTTCTACTGAATTTTCGGTGGTAAGTTTGATTTGGTTGGCTGTTTGGCCATTGGTTGGCAAGCGATACACACCTGGAAAATTATATGATTTGTTAACAGTTTGTAAGGTGTTTTCTTTTAAGTTGATTACTGAAGTACCAGCTTCAGTAGGCAGCATCTTTTTCACTACATGGTGAAATTCAGATTCTCCGTTTGATTTCACATTCTGGTCGGTTATTTTTTCGCAGATGGCAATATGTAATTTTGCATTTGGCAGGTCGGCCAATGGAGTCATGTCCACATACACATCCACGTTTTGGCCAACAATATTGTGTTTGGCACTCAACTCAATCAAGGACGGAATAGCCTGGTATTGGTCATGGATAGCTGAGGTAAAGCTATTGCCATTACCGTCCCATTGTCCATCAATTTCCATGCGGGGTATGCTGTTGATAGCATAATAATTCCTTCTGGCTACAGTTTCTTTGGTGGCATAAGGGTCGCCAGTACCAGGGAAGTCTTGTTGGTATTTCACTACCGCAAAAGTTGCTTCATCTTTGCCTGAAATAATGTTGGAATGGTTTACGTTACCTGGTGCACATGGCCCACAGGTGCTCGAAGAGTATACTTCGTGCAATGAAATACGTGGGGCAACTTTGAGGTGGACATTAAAATTGCCGATCATCTTATCATTGCCCATCAGGCCATCAGCATTACCATCCAGGTTGCTAGCCCATACTTCAATCACCTTTGCACCCTTGGCAGCAGGTGTGTATGCGTCAGCCGTGAAATTATAGCTACCCATACCGCTTCCTTGTATGTTCACTCCAGTAATATTCTTTGTAACGGTTGCTCCACCATCCACCGAGTAGTTGATGTCGAAGGAAGTTATGCCGTTTTTACCATAGTTGGCAAGTGTTCCTGTTACAGG
>SHWZ01000071.1 GCA_009693575.1 Flavobacteriaceae bacterium
AATAAAGCCAGTCCTCAACAGCGGCAGGGAGAGGCTTTGGGATGGAAGTTTGACAGTAAGCAGTATTAGTATGTCACCGCTGATTGTTGCGACCAATTCAATGAGTTATTCGATGACGACGGTAGCCCGGTTTACCTTACAGGCGGATGCATTGCAGGAGTAGACAATGGCAAATGCCCCGACGATAAGAACGGTATTTTGATCACAAAATTGGCATGGAAATACAAGCAATAGTTTCAACGCACATCTATATACCAGTTCCTTTCCTCGGAAGGTTTGTAGCCGGAGAGTGAAGAGAGTATCAGCTCAGCATCCGTTTCCACTACCAAAATATCGCGGTTGGCGGGGTGGAGGAATCCGTCGGAAACCATGCGGTCTATTTGGGTAAGCAGAGCATCGAAATATCCATCCACATTGAGCAGCCCAATAGGCTTGCGATGCAGGTGTAATTGGTGCCAGGTCATTATTTCAAACAACTCATCTAAGGTGCCAAGGCCACCCGGCAAGGCCACAAAGGCATCGCTAAGGTCGGCCATTATTTGCTTACGTTCGTGCATGGTTTCAACACATATCTGTTCGGTGAGATGCTTGTGGTGCACCTCCCTTTCTTCCAAAAACTGGGGGATAACACCGGTAACTTTTCCTCCACTATTCAGCACTGCATCAGCCACCACCCCCATGAGGCCAACTTGCCCACCGCCATACACCAAAGCTATATTCTTTTGGGCAAGTAGCACTCCCATTTCCTTGGCCGCTTCTGCATACAATGGATTCTTGCCCACATTGGAGCCGCAATAGATACAAATACTGTTCATCGGTTTTTTAGCACATGATTTTTTTTGGTGATGGTCGAATGTGTCTTGTCTAACAACAAAGAAAGGGGATGGAAATATGATTTGGGCAAAAACTTTAGACAGCGTCAAAAAATCTTCTTCCTTTTCACCAATGGTGGACAAGTTGCAACAATACAAAAGCCTCGTTTGCGTTCATTTTGCACCGTGTTAAAGAAAGTCGCCACCATCCTTTTTTTCGTTTCCCTTTCAGGAGTGTTTCTATCCCTCAATAAGCCCTCAGCTAAAGCATTATTTAACCCCGCAACGCATAATGGCAATGAACAGCGGCTGAAACAAGCCCAGCAAGACCAAAAAAAAATCTGCTACCCTCCCCCCTCTTCCTTGCGAGCCGTATGGATAGCTACCGTAGAAAACATTGACTGGCCAGCCAGCAGGCTGCTCACCGCCGAACAGCAAAAGGCCAGTTTTGCGAAGCTGATGGAAACTTATCGGGATGCTGGATTCAATGCGGTGTTTGTGCAGGTGCGGCCATGTGCCGATGCGTTTTGGAAATCAAAGCAGGAACCCTACAGTGTTTACCTAACGGGCACGCAGGGCAAAGACCCCGGCTACGAGCCGCTTCCATTCATGATACAGGAAGCCCACCGCTGCGGGCTGGAATTTCATGCATGGCTGAACCCATACCGTGCGGTGCAGAATCTCAAAACTAACAAGCTTACCGCCGACCACATCACCAAAAAACACCCAGAATGGTTTCTGACTTATGGCAACCAAAAGCTGTTCAACCCCGGCCTGCCAGAAGTGTGGCAATACTTCACCGGGATAGTGACCGAACTGGTTAACAACTACGACATTGACGGCATACACTTGGACGATTATTTTTACCCCTACCGCATAGCAGGCAAGCCTTTTCCAGATTGGCAAACATATACATTGTATGGCAACGGAATGAACAAGGAAGACTGGCGGCGGCACAATGTGGATACTGTCATCCACCTGCTGCATGACACCATCCACAAGCTAAAACCGTGGATGCCTTTTGGGGTCAGCCCATTTGGGGTTTGGCGAAACAAAAGCAAAGACCAACTTGGCTCAGAAACCCGTGCAGGGCAAACCAATTACGATGACCTGTATGCAGATGTGCGTAAATGGCTGAAACTGGGCTGGACAGACTATGTGGTGCCGCAACTGTATTGGGAAACCGGCCACCCCTTGTGCGACTATGAAACCCTGCTGCATTGGTGGGCCGACAATAGTTTTGGGAAGCCTGTTTTTGTGGGCCATGCCAGCTACCGCCAAGGCGAAAAAGGCTGCTGGGCAGGCACGGCTGAAATGGAAAAGCAACTGGCATTGGCCGAAAAGCACGAACATATTTTGGGGGATGTATTCTACAACTCCAACTCCATGGAGCGGAAACCCCTTGGTAAAGCCCTGCTGAAAAAACTGGCCGAAACCAAGCAAGCCCCCTTCGATTGGATAACAGCAAGCGACCTAAAAGCGGAACCACCTTTGAAAATTTGGGGATGTAGAGCAATCTCACTAAATGAACAGCCATGCCTTTTGCTGAATCTAGGCTATGCAAGCAGCCAACATATTGAGATTGAAGGGGAGGGGAAGCCAGAAGGTAGGACACTTATGGTGGTTAGAGAGGATGGTGCGTATTGCATACAGTTAGCAGACGAGAAAGCCAAATCAGCTTGGATTCTACGGGATAACAAGCAGAAGGCATGGTATCGTATTATTGTTTCAAATGGCTTGGCAAGGATGGAGTATTTGGGGAATTGAATAAAAAACTTTGAACAAAGATTTCAAAATCTGACTGTTGGGGGCTACTTTTGCACTCCTTTTCAACAGAACAACGATGTCATTAACTTTCCAACCTTCGCAACGCAAACGCAGAAACAAACACGGTTTCCGCAGCCGCATGGCCACCAAAAATGGTCGTAAAATAATAGCAGCCCGCCGAGCCAAAGGCCGCAAAAAATTGACCGTGTCTGACGAAGCCAGGCATAAGCACTAACCTCGCACACACGGATTGTCGTTTGCCTTTAATAAGCAGGAACGGCTCACCAGCCTAAAGATTATAGGGCAGCTTTTCGGCAGGAAAGCTGCTTTTTCATTTTCAGCCTATCCCATTTTATTGGCTGTATTGCCAATACCCTTGCCCACACCCAGCCCCGTTCAAGTGGTGGTGAGTGTGCCCAAACGAAACTTCAAGAACGCCCCCGACCGCAACCGTCTGAAACGATTGCTGCGAGAAGCTTGGCGGCTCAACAAGCACCTCTACTACGAAACGTTGACCACCCAAAATACTCAAGCCGCCATCCTGCTGTTGTGGACAGGCAAAGCAGAAGTTCCATTTGAAGAAGTACAGAAACAGATTGTTTATCTGCACACGAAATTTGCGAAGCAAAAATTTACACCGACCACCCATGCTGAAACGTCTGCTGAGTGAACCTTTTGTGTGGCTTATCAGGTTTTACCAGTTGGCCATTTCGCCGCTGATACCGCCCAGCTGCAGGTATACCCCCACTTGCTCGCAATATGGTATAGAGGCTCTTCGGAAATATGGCCCATTGAAAGGCGGTTGGCTCACCCTGAAACGCTTTCTGCGTTGCAACCCTTGGCGGGGCAGCCACGGCCACGACCCAGTGCCATGATTTATTTGATAGTCAACCCTTGCGACCTTTGCGGTCTTAGCTTTGCGTCTTTGTGTTAGAAACATGACAAGACTTTCCGTAAACATCAACAAATTTGCTACCCTACGAAATGCACGCGGCGGCAACAACCCCAACCTGCTGCAAGTGGCCGCCGATGCAGAGCGATTCGGGGCTGAGGGAATCACGGTGCATCCAAGGCCTGACCAGCGGCATATTTGTTATTCGGACGTGTTGGAATTGAAGAAATTTGTGAAGACAGAGTTCAATATTGAGGGGAATCCCACCCTTGATTTTATCAAATTGGTATTGGATGTAAAGCCAGCCCAAGTGACCCTTGTGCCCGATGCCGAAGACACCCTCACATCAGACCATGGCTGGGATTGCGTGAAGCACAAGGATTTTTTGGCGGGGGTTATTTCCCAATTCAAAAAGGCTGGAATTAGGGTTTCTATCTTTTGTGATGCCGACGAACGAATGGTGGAAGCTGCGTCACAGACCGGCACCGACCGCATCGAGCTTTATACTGGCCCTTATGCCCATCAATTTCACCAAAACAAGGAAGCTGCCGTTGCTCCTTTTATAGCATCCGCCAACAAAGCAGCAAAGTGTGGCCTTGGCCTCAATGCCGGCCACGATTTAGACCTGCAAAACCTTGCTTATTTCAAACAGAACATGCCCGGCCTGCTGGAAGTAAGCATTGGACACGCACTCATTTGCGACGCCTTGTATGTTGGGTTTGAGAATGCGATTGGTATGTATAAGATGCTGTTGAAATAGCTCAAAGGCAAGCTTCAAATCAGTCAATTTCCATCCCGATAGCTATCGGGACTCCACATCATCATTCAACCGCTACCCTATCCTTCCCATCAAAATTCGTGGCTTGAATTGACAACACTTTCAACAGCTCTTTGGAAGTCGCTTTTACGGAGTGCACCGTCCCCTTGGGTATGAACACCAACTTGCCCTGCCTGATTTCAAATTCCTTGTCACCCAACTCCATTTTGTCTTTTTCCGCCATCACATATACATGTTCGCTGTGGTCGAGGTGTTTGTGGGGCCGTACTTCTTTTTTATGTGGATGATGAAGCTGCTAACCAAAGTGTCGCCAGCAAAACGGGTTAAAGTGCCGTTCTCCCGGACTGGGTCTGGCCGCAGGGTGTCTGTTTGAATGGTCGTTTGTCCTTGGCTTTTGGTAAAGCCAAATAATAGTAGGCAAAAAAGCAACAATGGCTGTAGGATGAAATTTTTCATTTCAAAAATCAAAAGGGGTTAGATTTGCAAAGTAATCTCCCAAAACAACCAAACACGAAATCTATTTTTACAAGCTGTAGTCTTTTCTGCCTTTACTCCTAGCTTTTTCGCAAGTAACTCAACACAAGGTTGCTAAAGAGGTGGTAGGCATTTCGGGCCACAGCAGCAACCTAGAAACGTTCAATAACAAATGGCTTGACGAATCTCTGACTACTTGGTTCAAGCTCGGCAGAGTGGCAAAGTGGTTTCCATTGGCGAAATCCCCATAGCAGTCGAAAGCAAGAAGACTAGAAACATTGAATTACCATCTATCCTACAAATAAAAATGAAAAAAGCCCTAATTCCCATTGCCTTGCTTTTGTTAGCAACCATTCCTACATTTTCGCAGACTCCCAAATATCAGGTAGAAATCATACAAAAGGATGGCGACACCATCAAGCTTGACAAGGCCGGAAAGCTAAAAGGAATGCCCATCACCTCTGACAATGTTTGGATTCGGGTATTTTCAAAAGCCCCGGCCCGGGTGGTGGAATACAAGGTGATTGCTTTTGAAACAATGTATATCGGAAACTTTGGCCACGACCAAAACATGGGCACACACAAAAACCGTTTTATTGAAGGACAAGTGCTAGAGGCCATGAAAACGGCTAAGTCTGGTGATAAATTGGAGATTGGCCCTATTGAACTTCGCGACCCTTCTGGGAAGATGATTGAGGACGTCTCTTTCTCGTTGGAGGTAAAATAGGGGCGAATTTCGCCAATTCTTATTTCCTGTTCCGGGCTTAATTCCCAAAGTCACAAACCTATCTTTGCGGCCAATATAATGATTTTACCAACGCCCCAAAGGGGCTTGCTTTATATTTTAGGCAACAAGTGAAAAAGTATACAGAATACAAAAAGATTGACTTCCCAGCCTTCGAGCAGGAGGTGTTGAAGTTTTGGAAAGGACAAGATATTTTTAAGAAGTCGGTAGAGAAGGATAGCCCAGCCGGCCCATTCATTTTTTACGAAGGCCCCCCTAGTGCCAACGGCTTGCCCGGCATACACCACGTGATGGCACGGGCAGTGAAAGATACTTTTTGCCGCTACAAAAGTTTGCAAGGCTATCGGGTTGATCGCAAAGGCGGCTGGGACACCCATGGTCTGCCGGTAGAGTTGCAAGTGGAAAAGGAGTTGGGCATCACCAAGGAAGACATTGGCAAGAAAATTAGCATAGCCAGCTACAACCAAAAGTGTCGCGAGACAGTGATGCAGTACAAAAAAGTGTGGGAAGACCTAACGGAACGCATCGGGTTTTGGATGGATATGGAAAAGCCCTACATCACATACGAAAACAATTACATTGAAAGTGTTTGGTGTTTGTTAAAAATGCTGTATGAAAAAGGGCTGATATACAAAGGCTACACTATTCAGCCATACAGCCCCGCCGCAGGCACTGGCCTCAGTAGCCATGAACTAAACCAGCCCGGCACCTACAAAGACGTGAAGGATGTAACGGCTGTGGCTATGTTTAGCCTCGCCTCCACCCCTTCGCCACAGGAGAGGGGGGGCTCACTTCCTTTTGGGGTGGGGTGGGGAAACACCTATTTTCTTGCATGGACGACCACACCTTGGACTCTTCCCTCAAACACAGCCTTGGCCGTTGGTAAGAATATAGATTATGTTGTCGTAAAAACCTATAACCAATACACCTATCAGCCAAATACAGTAATTTTAGCTAAAGCACTTTTAGCAAAGCATTTAAACGAAAAGGCAGCCGAACTGAAGCTGGAAGACTATAAAGAAAGTGACAAGTTGATTCCTTATGAAATTATTGGTGAACTAAAAGGGGCTGACCTCGTAGGAATAACCTACGAGCAGCTACTCCCATATACCCAACCTGACAGTGAACGGAAGTTTGAAGTGATAGCTGGCGATTTTGTGACCACTGAAGACGGAACAGGCATCGTGCATATAGCCCCCAGTTTTGGTGCAGACGACTTTAGGGTGGCTAAGCAAAACAATATCGGAGCCTTAACCTTGGTTGACAAGCGAGGGAAATTCACTGATGATGTTACAGACTTTGCTGGAGAATATGTGAAAGAAGCATACTTGACTGAAGCAGAAAAAACAGCAGAAATTGAGCGGCTGAAAGCCGTTCAGCAAGACAACGAACTGAACAAACTCATAAGTCAGATAGTTAATCGCAGCAACGAGTATCTAAGTGTGGACGACCGCATTGTGCTGAAATTGCAATTAGAGGGGAAACTATTCAAGAAAGAAAAATACGAGCACACCTACCCACACTGCTGGCGAACCGACAAACCCATTTTATATTATCCATTGGATAGCTGGTTTATTAAAACAACAGCCCTAAAAGATCGCATGGTGGAGCTGAACAAAACCATTAACTGGAAACCAAAATCTACTGGCGAAGGTCGCTTTGGAAACTGGCTGGAGAATCTGCAGGATTGGAATTTATCACGCTCGAGGTACTGGGGAACACCGCTGCCGATATGGAGAACAGAAGATGGGGCGGAGGAGAAGTTCATTGGTTCGGTAGACGAGCTTTTCGCAGAAATGCAAAACGCAAATGATGCACTTGGGCTACAGCAGGAATTAGCAAAAGAAAAACTGGATTTGCACAAACCATATGTCGACAATTGTATACTTGTGTCAGCTTCTGGCAAACCAATGAAACGCGAAGCCGACCTTATCGACGTCTGGTTCGACAGCGGAGCGATGCCTTATGCACAACTCCATTGGATGGGAGATGCGGCCACTGCCCCCTTTGGGGGTCAGGGGGCTTTTCCTGCCGACTACATAGCCGAAGGCGTTGACCAAACTCGTGGTTGGTTTTTTACGCTGCATGCCATCAGCGTGATGTTGTTCGACAGCATTGCATATAAAAATGTCATCTCAAATGGACTGGTGCTCGACAAGGCTGGCAACAAGATGAGCAAGAGTAAAGGCAATGTAGTAGACCCATTCAAACTTATTGACCAATACGGCGTGGATGCCTTGCGATGGTATATGTTGGCCAACGCCGACCCCTGGGATAACCTAAAATTTGATAACGAAGGTGTGGCCGAAATACAACGCAAGTTTTTTGGCACGCTGTATAACACCTATTCCTTCTTTTCATTATATGCAAACATTGATGGCTTTGCTTACAAAGAAGCTGAAATACCGCTGAATTTACGCCCAGAAATTGACCGATGGATTATCAGCTTGTTGAATACCCTAATACTCGGCGTGGAGCGGAATATGGATGACTACGAGCCGACCAAAGCCGCTCGACTTATTCAGGATTTTTTGAACGAGAACCTTAGCAACTGGTATGTGCGTTTATGCCGTCGCCGTTTTTGGAAAGGCGAGTATGCTCAAGATAAAATTGCAGCCTATCAAACGCTATATACGTGTCTAGAAACTTTAGCTAAATTGATGGCTCCAATTGCCCCGTTTTATGCCGATACTTTATATGGAGATTTGAACGCAGTGTCGAATAAAAATGTTGCGGCATCAGTGCATTTATCCGATTTCCCAAAAGTGGATAGAGCCGCTATTGACAAAGACCTTGAAGAGCGGATGCAGCTAGCACAAGACGCCTCAAGTTTGGTGTTAAGTCTTCGCAAAAAAGCCAATATTAAAGTGCGGCAACCTTTGAGTCGAGCGATGATACCTGTATTGGATGCTGATATGCGAAGCAAGTTAGAAAAAGTAACGGATCTTATCCAAAGCGAAGTGAATGTGAAAGAGGTGCAGCTGGTGGGGGACGACGCCATTCATTTGGTCAAAAAAATAAAGCCAAACTTCAAAACTTTGGGAGCGAAGCTTGGTGGCAAAATGAAGATTGCTGCTGCCGTAATCACAGACTTTTCGCAAGATGACATCAAGCAATTGGAACAGGTCGGTGAAGTAACCTTGAATTTGGAAAACGAAAATTTTACGCTGCTTCTGACCGATGTGGAGATACTCTCAGAGGATATACCCGGGTGGCAGGTAGCAAGCAGTCGTAATCTCACTGTAGCCCTAGACACCACCCTCACCGACGAATTACGGCAAGAAGGTATAGCCCGCGAACTGGTAAACCGCCTGCAAAACCACCGCAAAGACAGCGGATTTGACGTGACAGACCGGATAATTGTTCACATAAGCCGCCTGCCTGAACTGGAAGCAACTCTGAGCAAATACTCCGTCTATATTTGCGGCGAAATATTAGCCGACAGCATACAACAGGCAGAAGTGGTTGTAGGAGGATTAGATATTGAGCTGGACGACCTGAAGGTGATGGCTAAAATTGAACGTTCCATAAATTGATTTATAAAAAATGAGCAACGAAAAAACCCACTACTCTGACGAAGACCTAACACTTTTCAGGGAGCTAATAGAAAAAAAAATAATCCTTGCTCGCGAGGAGCTAAGTAGCCTTGCTCGGCAGCTCCGTAAAGGCGACGACAATGGGACAGACGATACAGGCAGTGGCTACACCAAGCTGGAAGAAGGCTCTATTACCATGGAAAAGGAGCAGCTTGGCATTATGGCTCAACGCACCAAAAAATTCATCGAAAACCTGGAGATGGCCATCAACAGAATCCAGAACAAAACCTACGGCATTTGCCGCGAAACAGGTAAGCTTATTCCACGGGAACGCCTGCTGGCCGTGCCACATGCCACCTTGAGCATGGAGGCTAAAATGAAACAATACAAGTAAGATGCTTCGTAAAACTCAGCATGACAACTGTCACTCTGAGCTTGTCGAAGAGCTAAACTATGAAGAAACACATCCTACCGCCCTCCATCATCCTGTTGGTTATTGCCCTCGACCAGTGGTTGAAGTTTTGGGTGAAAGGCAACATGGACTATATGTTCAACAGCCGCCAGCTGCCACAGGATATACCCATGACTGGCGACTGGTTCCATCTGCATTTTGTTGAGAACAACGGGATGGCGTTCGGGCTGGAAATGGGCGGCGAAACAGGCAAGTTGTTTCTTACGATATTTAGGATTTTGGCGGTTGGTTTTGGGTTTTGGTATTTGAATCGTCAGTTGAAAGACCAAGCCCACACAGGCTTTGTGGTATGCGTAGCCCTCATTATTGCCGGGGCGGTGGGCAATATCATAGATTCTGTTTTCTACGGCCTCTGGTTTGCCGATGTGAACAGCTACCAAGCGGGACTTTTTCAAGGGCAGGTAGTGGATATGTTATACTTTCCTGTAGTTGAAACGCATTACCCAAGCTGGTTTCCATTTTGGGGTGGAGAAGATTTTACTTTTTTTAGCCCGGTATTCAACTTGGCTGACGCATCCATTTCTGTGGGGGTGATAACACTTGTGCTATTCCAGAATCTGTTTTTCAGGAAGCCAAAAGAGGAAGAACTGGAAGCTCCTGATGTTG
>SHWZ01000072.1 GCA_009693575.1 Flavobacteriaceae bacterium
ACAAAAACCAGGCGAATAAAAAAGTCTTTTTAGGGTTGAAAAACATACGGCGAAATTAATAGCTTAGATGCAAATAACGGGGAAGCGGTTGCTTTGGTTCAGTTTCATCCAACAAAAGACCCGTCTTGATTGCTCAAGACGGGTCTTTCGGGTTAAGTTGGTTTAGCTTACTTTACTTTCTTGGCAAGCTCGGCTCCGGCTTTGAATTTTACCACTTTCTTAGCGGCAATCTTGATTTCTTTACCAGTTTGTGGGTTGCGGCCTTTACGGGCTGAACGCTGAGATACTGAGAATGTGCCGAAGCCCACTAGTATCACTTTGTCGCCTTTTTTCAACGCACCTTGGGTGGCCGAAGTGAAAGAGTTCAATGCTCCTTGAGCTTGAACTTTAGTGATTTTCGCATCAGATGCGATTTTGGTGATTAGGTCTGATTTGTTCATTGTTTTTGTTGTTTTTGTTTAGGTTATTTTTTGTTGTTAAATGGCATTGCAATCTTACGGGGTTAATTGCTTGCCTGTCAAGCCTTCGCAACAACTATTTATGCACAATCCGTACGGGGCGAGGGTTTGCAAGTTTTTTGAAAATAAAATATTGCTATTTAGATACTTACAAAGTATAGTTTTTTAAGGCATTTAGCAAATTTGTAAGGTTTGAATCGATGTTATCCACAATCACAGCAAGGGTTTGAGCCTTTTCATAGCACGACTTCCGCCCAAAAAAGAGCTTTTCCAGTTCTGACCGTACCAATTTTTTATCGCCTCTAGGCAGCAATGGGCGTGGGTTTTCATCTGTTCCAGCAAGCCTTATTACCAACAATTCAAGCTCAATTTGTAAATAAATGGTTTGACCATTCCTATTCATCTGATCTATTCCATCCAAAAAACAAGGTGTACCGCCACCACAAGCAACTACTGTTTGTTTCATCTCAAAAGTACTCTTTAATACCTCGGCCTCCTCCTTTCTAAAATCAGCCTCTCCCCTGCTTTCGATGAATTCAGCTACTGTAAGCCCATGTTTTTCCACTAGAAGTGTGTCAGTATCCACAAATGAATAGCCGATTGCAGGAGCTAGCATTTGCCCCAAGGTGGACTTCCCGCAGCTTGGCATCCCTACCAAATAAATAAGACTGGGATAAACCAACCCCTTAATCAAAAATTAGAAACGGAACCAAGGGAATCCCTTGAAATTTTCCAAGCAAGGCCAAGGGATGGATGCAAGAACGAGAAGCAGGGCAATGAAGTTAAAGATGAAAAGCCGCTTATGCTTCATTTCGTCCGTTGCTGCTTTTTTGGACTTGCTTCTACCTATATGTATGAGTACCACAGCCAACAACATCATGGTGAGGTGCTCCACCGTCCAGAAACGCGTACTTGAAATTTTCATCATATCCGGGTTGCTCCAATCCACCATTGGCGAATACATCAGATAAAGCATTAGTCCAAAAACCAATTGCAGGTCGGTGGCTATCATCAGAAACAAACTCATTTTGTTGTCCTTGGCTAAAAAGGGTTTGGGGGTTCGCCAGCCAATGGCCGAACGGTAAATGACAACAAGTAATAGAACCAGCAATATCCAGCGGTCCCACGAGTGGAGGAATTGAAGTGTTTTGTACATGGGGCAAATGTAAGGGAGGAGGCCCGTGGGTAATTAAATCCCAATACGCTAGGTGCATATACAAATATTACTTCGTACTGCCTCACTGCCTAGTCTAGTAGTGCCCTGAAGCCAATAGCATAAGTGTACATGCCACGATAGGTTCGATGCCAGCATTGCGAAGCAGCTTTTCAAATTCTTCGTTTTCTGTTCCAGGATTGAAAATGACCCTGCGGGGTTTCATAGCCAGAATATTTTGGTAATAATGTTGCTGCAAGGAGGGATTAATGTAGAGTGTTACTGTGTCTACCTCCTCCCCAACTGGCCAGTGGTTGAGAATGGGCAGACCTGCAACTTCTCCTTTTTTTACACCAACAGGAATCACTGAAAGACCATGCGATTGAAGTCGATACACAGCTTTATAACTATACCTATCAGAATTATTGGAAGCACCGAGAACTAAAGTCATTTGTGGTAGTACTGGAACAAGGAATAAGCCCATATTGTTTGGAATGTCTTCAATCACTAAACTTCAAACTAGCACTTCCTACGTCACTCTTGGGTCTAGCCATTTGTAGGCCATGTCCACCACTATATTTATGACCACAAAAAACATAGCTACTGTTAACACGGAGCCCATCAACACGGGTAAGTCGTTTTTCTCCAATGCTTCCACTGTTGTTTTTCCAATCCCTTTCCAATTGAACACATATTCTACAAAGAAAGCACCTGCCATGAGGCTGGCAAACCAACCCGACACCGCAGTTATCACCGGATTGAGGGCATTTCGCAATGCGTGTTTGAATAATACGGTCCATTCGCTTAATCCCTTTGCTCGGGCAGTGCGGATATAATCTTGTTGCAACACATCCAATAAGGAACTGCGAGTGAGTTGCACAATGACAGCCAGTGGGCGGATACCCAAAGTCAAGGCCGGAAGAATAAGGTTTTTCCAAGCTATGTGTTCTCCGTTTTCAAAACTGTAGTCCATGAGGCTGCCTGTCATGTTCAGGCCAGTGTAGCTTTGAAGCAGATATCCAAATAGCCAAGCGATAAGCACTGCTGCAAAAAATGATGGCATGGATATGCCCAAAGTAGAAACAAGCATGATGGCTCTGTCTTGCCAGCGGCCTTTAAATAATGCAGCTACCATACCGAAGCCTATCCCCAACAGCGAAGCTAAGAGCATAGCTGCAGCAGCTAAGACGATCGTACCTTTCATTCCCTCAGCAATTATTTCGGAAACTGGCCTGCGGCTTTGGAAAGAGCGGCGTAAGTAAGGGGCTTTAAGATAAATGCCACTGCTACCGATTGGCAAAATCTTAAGGCCATGTGCTTCGTTTTCATTTGAATAAAAAGAAAGTATACTGAGGTCATTGAGGTAAAGAAGATAGCGTACAGCAGGGGGTTTGTTTAGGCCAAACTCCTTGTTCACAGCTTCTTGACTGCTCATATCGCTGCGTTGTCCAAGGCTCATATCGGCGGCATTGCCTCCCACAGCATTGAACAAAACAAAAACTAAGGTAGCAACCCCCCATAGTACCAGAAGGCTGTAAAATAATTTGCCTATTACAAAACGGAACACGGGGCAAAGCTAAGATTACATTCAAGCAAAACACATGAATTGAATTGTCGGGATTAATTTGCCACCGAGGACGAGTAAGAATAATTAATTAACGACTTGGTCATTCACTTGGAATCTCCTTTTTCAAGCGAAAATGAGAAGCAACTGATTTATTGAGTCTTTTCTCCTTCCTTTGAGAAATAGAAGGTAAAAGCCTTGGCTGGAAGTACTAGTTTCATTTTTGGGGGAACCAAGAGAATATTCAAAATGACTGCACCCTTAGTCAGATTTTACCATTAATATATTAAATGATACCGTTGGCAATTATTTTAACACAAGGCGTCGTTTGATCAGTAAAAGGTCCCGAATATTGCAGTCCCTATATGTACCAAATAGACCAAACACTGCTGCTTGACCATCTGCAACCCGTTGCATCCGGAAAGGAGAAAGTAAACCTTTCTAAGCCCGCACAACAACGCATCACCCGCTGCCGCCGCTTCTTAGACAAACAAATGAAAGACGTCAAAAACGTGATTTATGGAGTAAACACTGGCTTCGGCTCACTGTGCAATACAGTCATCCCAAATGAAGAGCTCGGCAAACTGCAAGAAAACCTGCTGCTGAGCCATGCCTGTGGCACCGGCGGCGAAGTGCCCTCAGACATTGTGCGGCTTATGCTGGTTCTAAAAATTCAGTCGTTGGCACTTGGGCACAGTGGTGTACGGACGGAAACCGTGCAGTTGCTTACGGCCATGCTGAACAACGATATGCTGCCTGTGGTGTACGACCAAGGAAGCCTTGGAGCGTCGGGTGATTTAGCACCATTGGCACATTTGGCTTTGCCAATCATTGGCAAAGGTGAAGTAAATTTTGAAGGGACCAAAATAGCTGCCGACAAAGCACTGAAAAAGCTGGGTATTGAGCCACTGGCTCTGGAATCGAAAGAAGGACTGGCCTTGATAAACGGCACACAGTTCATGAGTGCCTACGGGGTGCATATTTTGCTAAAAACAAAGAACCTGCTCAACTGGGCTAACCATATTGCCGCCATGTCTTTCGAGGCATTTGATGGACGGGTGGACGCCTTCGACCCGGATATACAACGCATACGCAGCCATGCCGGGCAAATAGAAGTAGCGGACAGCATGATGCGGATTCTGAGAGGCAGCACCTTGGCTACTGCAAAAAAGGAAGCCGTGCAAGACCCCTATTCTTTCCGCTGTATCCCGCAAGTGCATGGTGCCAGTCACGATGTATATACCCATGTGCATTCGGTGTTTGAGAAGGAGATAAACTCGGTGACCGACAACCCCAACATTTTCCCCGACGAATGGAAAATAGTATCAGGCGGAAACTTTCATGGGCAGGTACTTGCATTGGCATTGGACTACCTCTGTATGGCCATCCACGAACTGGGAAATATATCAGAACGCCGAACCTACCAGCTTATCAGTGGGCAGCGGGGGCTTCCTGCTTTCCTTAGTTCAGACCCAGGGCTTAATTCTGGTTTCATGATACCACAGTACACTGCTGCAAGTATTGTTAGTCAAAACAAGCAACTGTGCACGCCAGCGAGTGCCGACAGCATAGTGAGTAGTAACGGACAAGAAGACCATGTGAGCATGGGTGCCAACGCCGCCACCAAATGCCTGCGGATATGCAACAACGTTGAGCAGGTACTTGCCATCGAACTGATGACGGCTGCACAGGCACTCAATTTTCGTGATGTAAACAGCACGTCGCCCACGCTGCAAAAGCTGCATACTGCATTCCGAAAAGAAGTGCCGGTAATGAATTTTGACGGCGAACAACTCTCACTGATGATGAGCAAAAGCCTTACTTTTATGGGCACTTACACCCTCTAGTCTTGCAACCAGTCCGCCCAAAAAAACACCTTGGCCAACATTTTCTTCACCGCGAGGATGTAGCTGAACGGATTGCCAATGTTGCCCTAACCTACAATGTCAGTGGGCCATTGTTGGAGATTGGCCCAGGCACGGGGATGCTTACTAAATATTTATTGAAGAACGAGAATATACAATTGAAAGCTTGTGAACTGGACAGGGATTCGGTGGAATACCTGAAACAGCATTACCCAGACTTGGAAGTTTTCTCTACCGATTTCCTAAAAGCCAAGCCAAGCGATTTCTTCACCGAACCTTTTTCTATCATGGGAAATTTTCCCTACAATATATCCTCGCAGATTGTATTCTGGGCATTAGAATGTGATGGTGAAGTGCCGTTTTTAGCAGGCATGTTTCAGCGAGAAATGGCACAGCGGATAGCTGCATCACCGGGCGGAAAAGACTACGGAATTATTTCGGTGCTTACACAAAGCATGTACGAATGCAAATACCTATTCACTGTGAGTGAAGGAGCTTTTAACCCGCCACCCAAAGTGAAGTCAGGAGTGATAGCCCTAAAACGGCTGGACACCTTGCCCGACATTGATTTCCGCTTCTTTAAGGCAATGGTGAAGACAGCCTTTGGCCAACGTCGCAAAACAATGCGAAACAGCCTACGCAGCATGGTGAAACCCGAAATGCTAAGCCTACCCATTTTCGACAAACGACCTGAGCAATTGAGCGTGAAAGAATTGCAGGAGTTGAGTGTGGAGATTAAAGGGGTGTGAAACGGCTCAACAATTTGCTAAACGAAGCTTCCAATACCTGATAACTGCCTACAGTTTCTCATTCCCCTTGTGTCGCTCAGCATCCCGCAGTGTTTTCTTCTCCATGTTTTTGTGAAATGCTTCCGTGAGGTTCACACCCGTTTGGTTTGCTAGGCAGATTAACACCCAAAGCACATCAGCCATTTCATCTGCTAAGTCATGGTTTTTGTCACTTTCTTTATAGGATTGTTCACCGTATTTCCGAGCCATAATGCGGGCAAGTTCTCCCACCTCTTCCATCAAAATGGCTGTATTGGTCAGTTCGTTGAAATAGCGAACACCAACCGAGGTTATCCATTGGTGTACTTGGTCTTGGACTTCTTGGAGGGTTAGGTTGTTGTTCATTTATGTTGGATAATTTCTTAGGAATTGGCTGGTTTTCGTAAAGCAATAAAATATACAAGCAGGGCATAAAGAATTAGCATGGCTGAATGTATCATCAACTTGAATTGGCCAAACTCCGCTTCCCAATTTTGCGATAGCACATAGATGCCAAGAGCCAGTAGAATGACACCCAGATTTACTGCCACACGATAGGGGATTGGATAATATTTTTGACCACCGAGATAGCCTGCCACCGCCATACTGAGATAACAAACCAAGGTAGTCCAAGCTGCACCGGTATACCCATAAATGGGGATGAGCCACCATAGCAATACCAAGGTAAGCATCGCCCCACCTACAGAAATGTAAGAGCCAATTTTGGTATTGTTGCTTAGTTTGTACCATATACTCAGGTTTACATAAATCCCCAAGCAAAGGTTGGCCATCAGCAGGACTGGCACAACATGTAGCCCACCCCAAAATTTTTCGTCAATGAAGTGCCGGGCAATATCCATGTATAAACAAATGGCCAAAAAGATGAAAGAGCAAACCGCGACAAACCAATCCATCACTTTGCTGTACGTGAGGCGGGCATCAGCTTGACTTGATTGGGAAAAGAAAAATGGCTCGGCCGCAAAACGGAATGCCTGCACAAAAATGGTCAGGAAGATGGATAGTTTGTAACAAGTGCCATAGATTCCAACTTGTGAAAGTGCAATATCGTTTGGTAAAAGATATTTGAGCAACACGCGGTCAAGAGTTTCATTCACCATGCCCGCCAAGCCCACAATGATGAGCGGCCAACTATATACCAGCATTTTCCTGAGCAAAGCCTTATCAGCCTTGAAGCTAAAGGTTTTGATGACTGGAAGGAGCAAGAACAGCGACATCAAACTTCCAGCAAAATTTGCAATGAAAACATATTCCAACTGGCGACCGGGGCTATAAATGCTTTGAGCAAATGTGGTGAGCGAAGGAAGAATTTTGCCATCAATGATATTTGGAAGCAGCCAAAGAAAAACCACGTTGAGAGAGAGGTTGACAACAATATTGAGTATACGTGCAAAGGCAAACCGTTTGGCTTTGTTCAACTCACGCAGGCGGGCAAATGGGATGGCACACAACGTATCCATGGCCAATATCAGCACCAGCCATTTCACATACACTCCTCCCCCATCGAAGCCGAGAAAGGAAGAAAAATCATTGCCAAACAATATACCCAAGACGAGAAAAAGACCTGTGCTGATACATATACTCCTGAAAGCGGTATTGAACACCGTTTGCTTGTCTTCACGTTGCGACGAAAAGCGGAAGAATGCCGTCTCCATGCCGTAGGTGAGCAGCACCATTGCAAAAGCCACGAGACTATAATAAAATGACAGCGTTCCGTTCTGCTCTTCGCTGAGCACACGGCTTTGCAGCGGCACCAACACCAAGGTGCTGATGAGCCTTGCCATGCTGCTGAGGCCATACACAGCGGTTTGCGATGCTAGTTTACGGATTACACTCACAGGGGACGAAGGTAAGGTGGGATTTTCATTCGACTAGCGTAACGGTGCTCGTGCCATAGTAACTGTGACACGTTACTAAGTTGAAGTAGCACGATACGAAAACCATACATTTGTAACCTCATGCGTTCGCTTATCCCACTTTTCTTGTTCATGTTAATTACCTCTTGCAAGCCGGAGGAGAAAGAAACCAACAAAGAATCCCCGAAGGAACAAGAGAAAGAAATCCTAGTGAAAGCTGATGGCAAAAAGCCCATGATTCTCCTTGCAGATAGGCCAGCCAATTTGGAAACGCCACTCAGGTATTTCCTGCTGGACATCACCCCCAACGATGTGTTCTTTGTCCGCTGGCATTCATCAAATATGCCTTCGCAGGTGGATAGCAATACCTTCAGGTTAAAAGTTGGTGGCCATGTGAACAGGCAACTCTCCTTGAGTGTGCAGGATTTGCGGAAGAAGTTCAAGCAGTATAAAGTAACAGCTCTGGCACAGTGTGCGGGCAACTCACGCAGCTTCTGCGACCCCCGTGTGCCTGGCGGACAATGGAAAAACGGGGCAATGGGCAATGCGGAATGGACAGGTGTAAAATTGAAAGATATACTATCGATGGCTGGCGTGAGAACTGGTGCTTTCGATGTTGCCTTCAACGGAATGGATGAGCCTCCTCTTGATTCTACTCCCGATTTTGTGAAGTCATTGCGAGCGACACATTGCATAGATGGGGAAGTGATTGTGGCCTACGAAATGAACGGAAAACCATTGCCTCTACTAAATGGATATCCGTTGAAATTGATAGTGCCAGGCTGGTATGCAACATACTGGATTGGCATGCTGCACGAAATAAAAGTATATCCCGATACCTTCCACGGTTACTGGATGCAGAAGGCATACCTTGTTCCAAAAGATATATCCAATGGCAACGAAAAACCGGATACTTTGGCCAAGAATGTGGTGCCGATTGGAAAGATGGATGTGCGTTCCATCTTTGTGGCACCCGAACCCAAAGACACGTTAATGTTGGGAACAAGCACCGAAGTGCAAGGACTGGCGATGGATGGCGGCGATGGCATTGCTAATGTAGAAATATCGTTGGACAACTGCAAAACCTGGCAGCCCGCCAAACTGGACAGGGAACTTGGCAAGTATAGTTGGCGAAGGTGGAGATATACGTTTACACCAAACAAAAAAGGGAACTGCAAATTGTGGGTGAAAGCCACAAATACAAAAGGAGAAACCCAGCCGCCCCACCAATGGAACCGCAGCGGCTACATGCGAAATGAAGTAGAATCAATCACCTATGTCGTCCAATGAAACATATAGTACTAATAACATTCATCTCGCTGTTTTGTGCTTGTGGCGAAAGCCAAAAACCGAATGCCAGTCAGCAGCCCGACGAAGAACAACTGATTCAGAACTTAAATGATGTAACAGTGAACCTACCTGAAGCACCGGGTAAGGATTTGGTGATTCGACATTGTATCACCTGTCATTCATTAAGGTATATCGAAATGCAGCCTAACTTCTCAGAAAAAGCATGGCAAAAGACAGTAGACAAAATGAGGAAGAATTTTGGTGCACCTATTCCTGAAAAGGATGCCGCCGCCATTGTAAAGTATTTGGTGCGGGTGAAAGGGAAAAAATAGTCTACCTACCCCGAGGTATAGGCATCAGTCTATATCCAGCCGGAATAGTAAACTCAGCATCGCCCACTGCAGTCGGTGCAATGCTTTTCACTAAATAATGCAAGTTTATTGGCCCATCACTCATGTCAAATTCCATCAGCAATCCGTCAAGTCCTTTGTATTTCGAAGCTGTTAGCTGATTTGGAGCTTGAATATCTTTAGTTGCCCACACTTCCAAGGTGGTAGTCTTGCCATCCCTAGTGCTGGTGCCAATATATTTTTTGCAAGTGTATCCAAGCAGTTGTTTGGTTTCGGTAGTGGCGGTAAAGGTCACCGATTCCTGATTCTTTTGCTGCATTTTGTCCAGTTCGGCTTCCGTTCCTTTCATGGCTATCTTCTGTCCGTTCATGTCCATCAGCATCGTGTAGCCAATACCATCCTTGGTTATCATCGACATTTTGCCAATGGTCATGTTCATGTCCATCCGCATACTATTGCCTTTCAGTTTCATGGTTACTTCTGTAGGCATCATACCCACTGCGGCCTTGGTCTCTTCATCGGTAGCTTGGGTTGTGACTTTCAATGTATAAGTTATTACCCCTTGGGTAAAGATAGCCGTGGGTTTGTGTGCAGCAGTAAA
>SHWZ01000018.1 GCA_009693575.1 Flavobacteriaceae bacterium
GAATCAGTGAATGTCCTTTCGCCGTTTTCGGTTTTCAGCAATGCACCTTCAATAGCTTGTTGGGTTTTGGCCGCTATCACCTGTCCGCTTATCTCGTGCGGCTGGGCAATGGCCTTTGCCTGAAGCAAAAACAATAGGCTGAGTAAAAGTATGTGTCTTGAATTCACGTTTTGTTTCGGGCGGTAAAAATAGGTCGGAAGGGGGAAATGTTGTTTGGTTGAGATTGTTGAAACGTGGATTAGAAACAGAGACTCATAAACAGCCAAACACCATCCAAATAGCCATCGCGATTAACCCCACCCTACTTTTGCCGCAACAATGGCAAACCCAAAGACAACCTCAGGCATTCCGATAGACGAACTTTACGAAACCAATTCGGCCCAGCTAGAGCAGCCCGGCCAATGGCCTTACACCCGCGGGGTGCAAAAGGATATGTACCGTGGCCGCCTCTGGACCATGCGTCAATACGCAGGTTTCAGCACGGCGGAGGAAAGCAACAAACGCTACCATTACCTGCTCAACAATGGCACTTCTGGATTGTCGGTAGCGTTCGACCTGCCCACACAGATAGGTTATGACAGCGACCATGCTATGTCGGAGGGGGAAGTGGGGAAGGTGGGTGTGGCTATCTGCTCACTGCGTGATATGGAAACCTTGTTTGCCGGCATAGACTTTGAAAAAGTGAGCACCAGCATGACTATCAATGCCACTGCGGCTACCCTGCTCAGCTTCTATATTGCATTGGCCAAAAAACAAGGAGCCGATATCAGTAAAATAAGTGGCACGATCCAGAATGATATCCTGAAAGAATACGCTGCCCGCGGCACCTATATCTACCCGCCCAAGCCAAGCATGAGGCTTATCACCGATGTGTTTGAATATTGCAGCAAGGAAGTTCCGAAATGGAATACCATATCTATTAGCGGCTACCATATTCGTGAAGCAGGAAGCACCGCAGTTCAGGAACTGGCATTTACACTAGCCAATGGCAAAGCCTATTGCCAAGCTGCCATCAACAAAGGTTTGGATATAAATGTGTTTGCACAAAGGCTTAGTTTTTTCTTCAATGCACACAACAATTTCTTTGAGGAAGTAGCCAAGTTTCGAGCAGCAAGAAGGATGTGGGCAAGTATAACAAAAGACCTTGGGGCTACAGAACCCAAAGCCATGATGTTGCGATTTCATACGCAAACGGGCGGCAGCACCCTCACTGCACAGCAACCACTGAACAATGTGAGCCGGGTGACCCTACAAGCACTTGCGGCCGTGCTGGGCGGTACACAAAGCCTTCACACCAATGGTTATGACGAAGCCTTGAGCCTGCCCACCGAGGAAGCTGCCAAACTTGCCCTGAGAACCCAGCAGGTGATAGCCCACGAAAGCGGGGTGATAAACACGGTTGACCCCCTTGGAGGCAGCTATTTTGTAGAAAACCTGACCGACGAGGTGGAGCGGTTGGCTTGGGACTACATAAGCCGGATAGATACGATGGGCGGGGCAGTAGCAGCTATTGAACAAGGATTCATGCAACAGGAAATAGCCAACAGCAGCTATGCCTGGCAAAAGGCCGTGGAAAATGGGGAAGAGCTTGTGGTAGGTGTAAATAAATATACCCAAGAAAAGGAAGCAGCCCCTCCCCTGCTGCGGGTTGATGATAACATCCGCATTACCCAAACAGAAAAACTGAACCAACTGAAAGCTGACCGTGACAACCAAATTACAAAAGATAAACTACAAACGTTAGAACAAGCCGCCAAAGACGGCGGCAACCTCATGCCCTGCATCATTGAAAGCGTGGAAGCTTATGCCACCCTTGGAGAAGTGGCCGATGTATTCAGGGGAGTATTTGGGGAGTATAAAGGTTAAGTTTTATAGGTTAAATCAGTCCGTAGCCTAATTCATCGAATAATCATATTACCACAATTTCCACATGGCCTTTACCTTTGTCACAAAAATTCATCACAAATTAACAACATGAACATCAAATTTTACCTACTCCTCTCAATGGTGGCATTCTCTTTTGCCGCCCAATCACAATGCACTAAAACATATAGCGGCACAGGTGTGTACCCTACCCAGCTAGCTAATGCCTACGAAAAAGTACCGTACACCTTTGAGGTGGATTTCACCTTCCCAGTTGATACTACCATTGGCAATGTAAGCATCCATATCGACAGTTTAGTACTGACGAGTTGTACAGGATTTCCAGGAACCAATTTTAACTACACTTGTGGAGCAGCAAATTGCAGTTATGCAGCTGGTAGTCTCACTAAATTTCAAGGTTGTATTATGCTCAATGGCACTGCCCCTAGTGGCTCTGCGGGCAACTATAAGTTAATTGTTGGAATGGTAGCTCATTTCAAACTGCCATTCGTTGGAGCTCAAAGTCAAAGCTTTAAGGACAGCACGGCACAATTGACGGTTGTAGCCTGCAACCTCAATGCCTCGGCCCCTGTGCCTGATGTGGCCATAGTTTGCCCCGGTAAATTTGCAAACCTTTGGGCCGATAGCGGAAATTATACTTATATGTGGCTGAAAGATGGCTCGGCCACCACAGACACCACACGCAGCATCACCGTGAGCGACAGCAGCAAATACATGGTGATTCTTGAAGATGAGAACGGTTGTATCGATACTTCTGCCGCTGGCATGTTGGGGATATATGCCCAGCCAACAAAGCCAACCCTCGCTGTAACTGGAACGATGGTTACCTGCACCCCTGCCAGCATGAATTATCGCTGGTACAAAAGCCCGTTGTGGGATTCACTCATAGTTGATTCTTCTATTATTTATTGTGGCAATCTTCCAGCCCAGTTCAACGGCAGCATCATGGTGAAATATAAAAACAACGATGGATGTTGGAGTGGCCTTTCTGATTCTGCTTCGCTGAATTGCTTTGTGGGAATTGAAAGAAACACCTTCTCGCAAGACTTCAATATCTTCCCTAACCCTGCCAATGGCAATGCCTGGCTTTATATCAGCAGTAATGTAGGTGAACAAGTGAGCATGAATCTATTGGATGCCACTGGCAGATTAATTTCTACCAAGAAACTGAGCCTTGTTTCAGGTGTTAATTGGGAAAACATCAACCTGAATGAACTGACCAAAGGAATATATCTAGTGCAACTGAGCAGCCAATCGGGGCAAACCAGCAAGCAATTAGTGGTTGAGTAATCAGGAGATAAAAATATCTTTGAAACACTTTCGATACTATTTGGTATTGATCGGAATGGCCGTGCTGTTCCCATCAATTATTTATGCCCAAACCATCCAAGGCGACTTACCCGACAGTGTAATTAAGAAACTTGAATGCAAAAAACTTTGGAGCATCATTGATGGTAGCAGGGAAAAGTTTAAGAAGATAAAGGGAGCAAGGAAGCCTTACAAATACTCGGAAGTGTATGCCGTCAAAATCCTCCCCAATGGAGTGAAGCAAGCGGAGATTGTAATGGAAGGACGGGTGTGTAAATACGCTGCAACCTTGGTCAACTCGAACAATCGGAAAGAAGCAGCCCAAGCCTACACCAAGTTTCTACCACAAATAGAAATATGCCTCGAAGGCTGGATATTTGAAACCGAATTGGAAGACGAAAACCAGATTTACCGATTCAAAGCCTACGAAAAAGAAGACATGCAAACAGGAGTGACGGTGGAACTTTTATTTAGGAAAGGAAAAAAAAAATTTATTGTGGAGTTGGTGATACAGCCTTAATCATTTGTAACAACAACAGCCCATTGTCCGTATCAAAGCAAATGGTTTCATTTTTTGAGTGCAAAATCCCTTATTTTTGCGGGTCAATGGCAGGTGTAATCCGCTTATTTATTTTACTTTCAATTAGTTCAGTGCTGATGTCTTCTTCGTGCAGGCATTATGCCCTCGAACTGAAAGCCCCCAACAATGAAGCGAAGTTGAAAATTGCCGAAGAATATTACAAAAAGAAAGATGCGGCACATGCCTTGGGATTGTTTGAGCAACTCGCTGGCTACTACACTGGGCAGGCGGAGCAAGAGAAACTCCAATACTACATTGCCTACTGCAACTATGACCTTGGCAACTTGGACTTGGCTTCCTACCTTTTCAAAACGTATGCCGAAACTTATCCTAACAGCAAGAATACTGAGGAGTTCTATTACCTCTATGCTTACTGCCATTACTTGAGTTCTCAGGGACCTGGACTAGACCAGCACCATACACAGAAAGCGATAGATGAACTGCAATTGTATATCAACATGTATCCAAACAGTACTCGCATTGCAGAGTCTAATGGGCTGATTGATCAACTGCGGGGAACATTGATAACAAAGGCATACCGCACCGCCAAACTCTATTATCAAATTGAAGATTACAAGGCATCAATCGTAGCTTTGCGAAATGTGGTGAAAGACTACCCTGACATAGAACAGCGAGAAGAGGTGGAATTTTTGATTGTGAAATCACATTTTCTGTTGGCCAAAAACAGTGCAGAGCAAGTAGTGAAAGATGGGGTGCTGCAAAACCTAAAACTCGACCGCTTCAAAGCCACCATAGATGTCTGCACCATGTTCAACGAGGCATTTGGCAACAGCATATACAAGCCAGACATAGAAACAATAAAGAAGAAAGCAACTACGGAAATAGAGAAATTAAGAACATAAGAACAGTTTGGTGTCTTGAGTTATTTACACCAATTCCAAACCCTAAACTCCAAACCCCAAAACCAGAACTAACATGGCAAAAATCCCACAATACCCCGGAATTCCTACTACTACTGTAGCTCGTGACCTTCGCATGCTCGACAAGGACACCAACAACCTCTATGAAGCTATTGCTATCATAGCCAAACGTGCCAACCAAGTGTCGGCTATGCTTAAAGAGCAGATAAACAACGAACTGGAAGCCATTGGTGGCCACGAAAGTGACAACCTGGAAGAGGTACACGAAAACCGCGAACAGATAGAACTTTCAATGCAGTTTGAAAGGCTGCCAAAGGCGACGGTGATAGCCACTGAAGAGTTCATAGCGGGCAAAGTGTATCACCGCAACCCTGCAGGAACCAACGACATCGTTTAATAACCCCTAAATGCTTCAGGGCAAACGCATCCTGTTGGGGGTTTCAGGCAGTATAGCTGCCTACAAAACCCCTTTGCTGGTGCGGCTGCTGGTGAATGCAGGGGCAGAAGTGCAGGTCATTCTTTCTGAATCTGCTAAAGACTTTGTGACCCCACTCACTTTATCAACTGTATCTAATCGCCCTGTTTTTTCTGCTTTTGTAAAAAATGATACGGGCGAATGGGCCAACCATGTGGAACTTGGTCTCTGGGCTGACCTTGTGCTGATAGCCCCAACATCAGCCAATACGCTAGCCAAACTTGCCCATGGACTTTGTGACAATTTATTGATGGCTACTTGCCTTTCTGCACGTTGTGCTGTAGCTATTTCTCCAGCTATGGACTTGGATATGTATGCCCACAAAGCTACCCAAACCAATTTTGAAAAGCTGGAAAAATTGGGTTACAAAATTATTCCGGCAGCTAATGGAGAACTGGCTAGTGGAATGAGTGGTATAGGCAGAATGCCTGAGCCAGACGAATTGTTTACATATATACAAAAGCATTTTGAAGCCGATGCACCGTTGAGTGGCAAAAAAGCCTTGGTAACTGCAGGCCCCACCTATGAGGCCATCGACCCAGTACGTTTCATAGGCAACTACAGCAGCGGCAAAATGGGCATTGCTGTGGCTGAAAGCCTTGCCCGAAAAGGTGCGGAGGTGACTTTGATTCATGGGCCTATTGCTGGCATTCCTATTCCGAAACATATAAAAACAATAGCGGTGACGAGCAGCAACGAAATGTTAGACGCCTGCCTGAAACACTGGCCGGAAAGCAACATTGCTGTGATGGCTGCAGCCGTGGCCGACTATCGCCCTGTTGCTGTTTCAACCGAAAAAATAAAAAAGACTGCGGCTGAAATGAATATAGCTTTGATAAAAAGTACTGACATACTTGCCGAAATGGGCAAGTGTAAAAAGCCTGGGCAAATGCTGGTCGGATTTGCTCTGGAAACAGAAAACGAACTTGAAAATGCCCGCAAAAAACTAGAAAAGAAAAACCTGGACTTGGTGGTTCTAAATTCGCTGCGTGATACTGGTGCTGGTTTTGGATACGATACAAACCGGGTAACTTTGCTGGCACACAATACAACTGAAGAAACTGCGTTAAAGCCTAAAACAGAAATAGCTGATGACATCGTTGAAAAAATTATACAATTGCTGGCTTAGCATACTGCTGCTGGTTTTTGGTTTCGCTAATGCAGGTGGGCAAGACCTGAACGCAACAGTGACCATAAATGCAGAGCAGATTCAGCTTACGGACAAAACCATGTTCAAGGAATTGCAAAGCGTTATCAGCCAATTTTTAAACAACCGGAAATGGGCAACCGAAAAGGTAGAGCAGGATGAGCGGATACCATGCACGTTTACGTTCATCATTAATAAATACGATGCCACAAGCCGAGTGATGAGTGGAAGCATGGTTGTGAGCAGCAGCAGGGCTGTGTATGGCAGCAGCTACACCACACCTATGCTCAACCTGAACGATGAAAGTGTGGAGTTCAAATACGACAACTTTGTTGTGATGGATTATCAAGAAAATCAGTTCACTAACAGCCTGAGTTCGCTACTTTCATTTTATGTGTTCGTTATACTTGGGCTTGATTACGACTCCTTTGGCCCCGATGGTGGTAATCCCTATTTTACCAAAGCCCAACAGATAGTAACCCAATCCCAAAGTGCCCCAGAAGCCGGCTGGCAGGCATTCAATGGCAAGGCCAACCGCAACCGCTATTGGCTATCGGAAAATCTAACCAACGCCCGATACAAAGCCATCCACGAAATAATGTATAACTATCACCGCAAGGGACTTGACATAATGCACCGTGACTTGGAAGGTGGTAAAAAGGAAATATATAAGTGCATAGACGAATTTCAAAAGCTCTTTAAGCTATCGCAAAACCTATACTTTATGACAGCCTTTTTTGGGGCAAAAGGAGATGAAATAGTGAACATATTCAAAGACCTGCCCCGGGAAGAACGCAACAAACTGAGCGAAACCCTGAACACCATCAGCAATGCCTACGTTGCCAAGTGGACGACCTTGGCGGCGGGGAAGTAGGGGGACTGATGAATTGTGATTTGTAAAACGTTAGATCGTAACGCACTTAAACATTTAAGTTTGCAAAATTCTACAAAAATTGAAAACTATTGAAATTTTATATGACGTTGACCGAACAAGGGCGGTATACAAAAAGTATTTTGATTTCGAAAAAAATAGGCAGTTTCAAAAAATTCCATATTCAACAGTTTTTCTTATTGGAATTGGTTTTGTCTCAATTGGGCTTTTTACTAAGATTGACTTCTATTTATCCTTAGGTGTTTTAATGATTTTGGGTTTGGAACTAATCCGACTATATTACAAATTTAGATTTGATAAATCATATAGATTTTTTTTAGATAGCCTTGCTCAAATGAAAAATACTACCGAATTGAGTCATTTATGGGGTTTTGATATGGAAAAAATGATTCATGAGTCTGAAATTAGCAAACATGAGATAAAGTGGATGGCTATTAAAAGATTCAATGTAAATGAGGAGGATATCTACACCTATATGCTAGCGATTCTCAACTTTACTATATTGTTTCCGAATCTATTGTTGGAAAGGAACTATTTGAAGAATTTGAGAAACTATTGATTGTAAAATTTTATGAGAGAAACGCAGTCAGTGGCATTCTTCAAGAATAAACAACCCTAACAATGACCACCCACCAAGAAACCCATTTTACTGGCTCGGCCATGGTGCGGGATGTGGTCATCGGCATGAGCGATGGACTAACTGTTCCTTTTGCATTGGCGGCTGGCCTAAGTGGGGCGGTTGACACGAATGACATAATAATCACTGCTGGGCTGGCTGAGATAGTCGCTGGCAGTATAGCAATGGGACTGGGTGGTTTTTTGGCTGCCAAAACGGAGTACGAACATTATGATGCTGAACTTAACCGCGAGCATTACGAAATAATCCATTTCCCCGATAGAGAACGGCAGGAGATACATGAGATATTTGAGAGCTATGGCCTAAGCAACGAATCATGCGAAAAGATAGTAGACGAATTGGAAAAAGACAAAGACAAGTACGCCGAATTTATGATGAAGTTTGAACTGGGCATGGACAAGCCCGATACAAAACGGGCCAAAAAATCTGCATTTAACATCGGTATTGCGTATATAATCGGGGGCGTTATCCCGCTTACATCTTACTGGTTCACCACCTCTCCTCGCGATGGACTTTTGTGGTCTGCCTTGATGACTGTTATCTGCCTGTTTGTGTTTGGCTTCGTTAAAAACCGCATCATTAAGCAAAACCCTTGGAAAGGAGCAATGCGGGTTACAGTCATTGGCGTATTGGCCGCAGCAACTGCTTATGTGGCTGCTAAGCTGATTGGAGGGTGAGGCTTAGTTTTGCCGCATGAATAAAATATTTTTTCTACTTCTATCTTTTGTTGGTGTCCTCTCCAACCAAAGCCTTAAAGCCCAAGAAGACCGTACCAACAAGAAAGGTGGCGGCTATCATTTTAAGGTAGTGAAAGAATACAAGGCATCGGCGGTGAAAAACCAAAATCAGAGTAGTACTTGTTGGTGTTTCAGTACTGAATCTTTTTTGGAAAATGAGATAGAAAGGCTTGGCAAAGGCATTGTGGACTTGAGCGAAATGTACATTGTACGAATGACCTACGAGCATAAGGCTTGGAACTATGTACGGATGCAGGGCAAGACCCAGTTTGCACCTGGAGGCGAGCCTCATGATGTATTGAACACCTTGCGTATTCACGGCATAATGCCGCAAAATGCTTACCCCGGAAAACAGGAAAAGATAATACACCATGAGGTAGATGCTGTGCTGAAAGCTTATCTTGACGAGGTGATAAAACTGCACAACGGTAAGCTGAGCGATAGCTGGTTTGATGGCTTCAAAGGAATCTTAGATGGCTATTTTGGCAGAGTGCCTGAGACCTTCTTACACCAAGGGAAAAACTATACCTCAAAAGAATTTGCCAAGTATATCGGAATCAACCCAGATGATTATATCGAACTTACTTCGTTCAATCACCATGCGTTTTACAAGCCTTTCATTTTAGAAGTACCCGACAACTGGAGCTGGGGAATGATGCAAAACATAACCCTAAACGAACTAGAAGAGGTTGCCGACAATGCACTGAATAATGGCTACACCGTGGAGTGGGCTAGCGATGTGAGCGAAAAGGGATTCTCTTACAAAAACGGATTGGCCATAGTACCAGCCAGAGATTGGGCAGAAATGAAACAAGATGAAAAAGACAGCCTGTTTGCCAAACCCTACCCTGAGAGAGATATTTCGCAAGACATACGTCAACAAGCTTTCGACAACCAAAGCACCCAAGACGATCACGGTATGCAGCTCACCGGCATAGTAAAAGACCAAGTAGGTACTAAATACTATATCGTAAAAAACTCTTGGGGAACAGACAACAACGATTGCAGTGGATATTTCTACTGTTCATCAGCCTACTACAGGTATAAAACCACCGGAATAATGGTACACAAGAATGCTGTGCCAAAGCATATTCTCAAAAAGCTTGACCATTGATTTTTTAGGTCATGCAACCACCAGAGTTTTTCATGCAGCGATGCCTGCAATTGGCCTCACTTGGCCAAGGGAATGTAGCTCCAAATCCACTAGTAGGTTGTGTGATTGTTCATAATGGAAATAGTATTGGTGAAGGTTATCACCAGGCATTCGGACAAGCACACGCCGAAGTGAATGCAATGAACTCCGTAGCAGACCATTCGTTACTTTCAGAATCTACCCTGTATGTGAACCTGGAACCATGCAACCATCATGGAAAAACGCCTCCATGTGTTGGTTTGCTTTTGGAAAAGGGTATCAAAAAAGTAGTAATTGCCCAGCAAGACCCCAATCCTTTGGTAGCAGGCCAAGGCATTACCTTGCTAAAAAATGCAGGTGTGGATGTGAAGGTCGGTATTCTGGAAAAAGAAGCCAAGGAACTGAACAAGCAATTCAATGTTTTCCATGAAAAAAAACGACCATATGTCACCCTAAAATGGGCCGAGACTGCAGATGGATTTATAGCCCCCATTGCGAGCGACATTGATTACTTCAAAAAGAAAAATATTAGCGGCCCACTTACAAATCGTTGGGTGCATAAGCTACGGGCTGGACATCAGGCAATATTGGTAGGGGCTACTACAGCAAGGCTTGACAACCCTCAACTAAATGTAAGGCATTCTATTGGGCAAAATCCACTGCGTATAGTATTAGACCCACAACTTAGGTTGCCACACAACCTTCACCTTTTCGATGGAAGCTCCCATACTCTTCTGATACACGATTTGAATTTGAAAGCCCAGCAGTCTATGCACCCAAACATTGATTATGCTGAACTTTCATACAATGAAAATTTTACTAGCCAATTACTAGACCTGCTTTTCATAAAAAACATTCAAAGCCTTTTGGTTGAGGGTGGAAAAATGGTGTTAGAAACATTCCTATCAACTGGAAGTTGCGAGGAAATTATCCGAATCATTTCTTCAAAAAAACTTATTAATGGGGTTGAAGCACCAAGAATGAATACTTCTATATATAGCAGATTAAGTATTTTGGATGAAGAAGTTCTAATTTACAAAATTCCTTAAAAAGCAAAAGCCCAGTTTATTGCAAAACTGGGCTTTTATAGAATTACTTGAAGTTAAAACTCCCACAAATCATGCTCCTTTTCGAAGAGCATCTGCTTGATTCTGTCACTCTCTAGCAACGCTGAAACTGGGTCGTCCTTAAATTCATCTAACTGTTTAATCCGTATATCAAAAGGATTTGACTCCTTTACGATATAGCTATTAAACATCCGCATCTCAAAAAAGTCATCGTAGCTCATCCTAGTGGCATCGTTGAATCGATTGTAAATCTCTTGATTTATTACCAATTGCCTGAAGGTACTAGTATCGGTGTAGGGAACTCCAACATCATCTAATGAGCCATCGCCATTGTCATGGTACTTAATCCAACACATCGGAATCTCAGGCACGGCCATGCCACCTGCATAAGGTTGAAACATTGGAGCAATGCCAATGATACGACAATAGAACTGAGAAAGTTTCTTATCAAAAATCCAATCCTCCATGATTTTGTAACGCTTTATTTCGTCCCACTTATATACAACTGCTACTTCAGAGTCATGGACTGCATAGGGATCACTGGGATCGTCCTGAACTTGAATTATTGTTGAGTAATTAATTGCCTTGTTGATATCCTCAGGTTGCATTTTGCGAAGCAATGAGTCTGAAAAATAAACATTCAATGAACGGTCTTTCATGATAGCAGTTTCCAAAATAGCATATAAAGGATTTTTCGGCCAAGTCATGCAGATGTTCTGCTTTTCCCGGGAATCAATGATACGTTCCGTCCGCCACATGTACATCACATCCGCCTCTCTCAAAAAAGGCCAGTTAATTACATGACGTTCACTCATGTTCTGCTTTCCATAAGGCAAAGGCTCATAGGTAAGCTTCTTTTGAGCAGTGGCAGAAAATACCAATCCTAAAGAAATGGAAAGGATGACGATTGACTTGTTCATGATTGAAATATTTTTTAGGTTACTCAACTGCTAATACAATGGAAGGAAGTCCTTTTACAATACCAACTTTGGCCGGTCCTTGTGCTTCTAAGCCGAAAATAGAGATAAGGTCGCCTTTGCGTGCACCACCCAATACAGCTTTAATATCTGAACGAACTTGATTTCCTGTTATTCCGGTAAAGAACTTTGCATCACCTTTCTTAGGTGAATACACAAGTGAATATTTGGTAATAATGTAATTCAGTCCTTCAAAAGCAAATTCTGGACCCAGTCCGCACACAATGAGTCCGGTATTAGCCACTTGCACCGCTTTTGCCATAGCTGTAGTAATAGTTCCAAACTGAGCTAGGGGTTTAGGCACATTCTTTACACGGAATAAAACCCCACCCATCATTTTTGTGCCTTTGTCGGTTTTTACACTTGCACTTATTGTAACCGTCTTAGTGCCGGGGGGAAGAAGGGATGGGTCAATGGTGGCTATATAACTACCTTTAGTTCCTGAGAGGTGGCAGCCAGCAGTGACCGATGGAATTACGTTCTCTGGAGGGAAGCCCGGAACAGAAATCTTAAGTGGATTGTCAAGTCCAATATAAAGTACGTTCATTTTTTCGGCGGCTATGATGGCTGAGCTTCTGAAACCCATATACTCCATTTCGAATGGATAAGGTTTTTGGCTGCCGTCAGGTTGTAACACCGAAATCTCTCCTTTGAATTTTTTCAATCCTTCACTAGAGGTTTGCTTATATATACCAATACCATCTTTTACTTCAATGGTTGCACCATTAACTGACATTTTGTGGTTTTCCTTTGAGTTGTAAGCCGACAATAGAATTTCAGCCTCGTATTGATCGCCAACAGTAACCATCGTTCCTTTGGTTGGGATAACTTTGGCTACCAAGGCATCAAACTTAAAGTCTTGTGCGTTGATTTGCGAAAGCAGTACGTTGAGCACATCTGATTCCAAATTTTTACAGTCGGTTTGCAACTTGTCAAGCATGGTCATTACACCCGCCAATGGCGAGTGCTCCAAGGTCATGCTTATCCACGAGTGCTTTCCACCTTCTTGTCCATGTTCATCTTCAGCCCGCAATTGTGTGGCCTTTTCATATTCGGCCCATTTGTTTTTAAATTCAGGTAGTTTTTGTATATCTGGATCTGTGTGCAGCAACGTGATAAACTTGGCTCTAGTTTCGTTCACTTTGGCTTGCACTTCCTTACCATGTCCTTCGTTTACAAAGTAATTGGCATGTTTCTCCATTTGGTCAGGTGCGGTCAACTCGGTCAATGTTCCTTTTGCTTGGCCTTGCTCTAATTCCTTTCGGGCATGGTCACCACCGTTCAGTTCCTCCAGTTTAGCACGGGTAATGTTAATATAGTCACAGAATTCTTTTGAGTAGCCACGCACAATCTTGGCTTTATCATACCATTTCTGCGTTTTAGCAGCTTGGTCTTTCATATTGCTCTCAAAGGTTTTCATTATCGCATTGTTCTTTTCGTCGAGGTTCCTCTTAGAACTTTCAAACGAAACTTCCATCAAAAAGAAAGCCCTAAGGATTTCTTTTGAAACGTTAAGGGCGAGAAGGGCAATCAACACGAGATACATCATATTGATCATCTTCTGCCTTCCACTCATTTTACCACCTGACATATTATTGTTCTCCTATTTTATTAAAAGGTTAAAAAAAATTAATTGCGGGATACGTTCATGGCAGCCAACATGTTGCCATAAATGGTATTCAACGAAGCAAGGTTCTTGCTAAGGCTTCCTATTTCGCCTGCAATTGACTTAGCTTGAGATTCGGTTTCCTGAAGGCTTGTAACTACACCGTTCAGATTGGTTACAAATGTGCTGATGCTTTTCAGTTGGTTATTTGACTCTGCTATTTCAAGTTCATAAACCTGATTAAGCGAAGCAAGGTTCTTTGTTATTTTATCCATCTGGTTTCCATATTCACCAGCATTGCTGCCAGCCGAAGCAAGGCTGTTCATAGCATCAGCCGCTTTCAGGTAAGATTCGTTGATGGCAGATACCGAACTACTAGCTTTGGTTACATTTTGAGCATATTCGTTTGTAGCAGAGGCTGCACTTGATAAATCGTTCATTTGAGATACATTATCACCAAGAGATTTCAAATTTGTACCAAGACTGCTAATCAAGTCAGGAGTCACTTTGGCGTCTTCGAGCATTTTATCCAACTGTTGCGATACTGTTCCTTTCTTTTTGCCTTCCATACCGGCAAGTTCTGGGTACACGAGGCTCCAGTCAGCGTCCATATGAACAGGTTCGAATGCCGAAATAAGGAATATACCTGCTTCGGTAAGCAGTCCTATAATCAACATAAGATCCGCACCAGGCCAGTGAAGGATTTTAAACAATGCACCTACAATTACTACTGACGCTCCTACTCCATAGATGAAAGTCATCATGGTTTTCCATTTTTTACTCTCGAATACACTTTTTTTACTGCTCATTTTTTTAATTAGTTAAGATGTTAGATTTGGTTTTATTTAGATTTTGTTGAATGATTTGCAAAGCAATATATATATAAGAAGACTGAATAATCTCCTATATCTGATAAGTTGTACGAAAATTAATCTTTGTCCTTGTTTGAACGCCCAATGTAGGTTACCGCACACCTAAATCCTACGAATGACTTGGCACTGTCTTGATACTCATACTGACTGCGTGTGCCATTCTGGATGTAATAGGCTATGTCTTTCCAAGAACCGCCACGAGTCATCTTACGTTTGTAAGTGTCATCTTCTTCGTACTTGGCCATTGTACGGTACTCAGGTGCGAGGTCGTTTACAATGTATTGCCCACTTTCGGCAAAAGAGGTGCTAGTCCATTCTGCTAAGTTACCACTCATGCAATACAATCCGTAGTCATTAGGAAAATAGGCATTCACTTTTACAGTATATATACCTCCGTCATCAATATAGTTACCACGGCCAGGCTTAAAGTTAGCAAGAAAACAGCCTTTGGTGTTCCTCACATAAGGCCCGCCCCAAGGATATGGATTACCATCGCGTCCACCACGGGCAGCATATTCAAACTCATATTCTGTTGGTAATCTAAAGTCGGTAACCGTTGGTTCATTAGGGTCAAGACTTCTGTAAAAATTATTTATATGCTCCGTTCTCCAATTGCAAAATGCACGGGCTTGATTCCAATTAACACCTACTACAGGGTAGTCATCATATTTTGGATGCCAGAAGTAAGCAGAGGTCATCGGGTCGTTGAGCGAGTAAGTGAAGTCGCGAGCCCAAACCAATGTATCTGGGTAGATGGAGAATGTTTCCTCACGGATGAAGTCCTTGCGGCCTTTGTCGTCCCAACGTCTGGCTCTTTCATTGTATGCAGCAGCGGCTACAACATCTTCCCACCACCATTTGTATTTTATGTTTCTTACGTCCCATTGGGTTCGTTTGAAATATTTATCAGCCTCTTGATAGTACAATTCGCTTGCTACTACTTGATCCATGTCGGCTTGAGTAAACTTCTTTTGGTAGTCTATGAAATCAGGATTTTTGGCATCCATGAAACTGAGTTGCTGACGCATCAGCGAATCAACTACATGATACACAAACTGCCGGTACTCGTTGTTCGAGATTTCCGTATCGTCCATGTAAAACGCAGGTATTGACACCTGCCTGTTTTGGCCAATCTGTGCTGATTGCACATCCTGATCGCTTTGACCAGTGTGATACGTTCCAGTAGGAATGTACACTGTGCCGAAAGGTTGGGAATGGAACCACTTCCGTCTTCCCTGCACCCCGGTTAGTTCTCCATTGTCATTTGCAAGGCCACAACCAGCTAAGGTGGAGGCAATTACGATGATTAACAGATAATTCAAACGCTTCATACGGTTGGATTTAATAATTGATAGTTAGGCAAAAATAGTTACAAAAGACATATCTACAAGTTTTTTTGTAAGATTTTTTGCGAGATTGCTTTGATATCAATCAACGGACTCATCATTTTTTTATTGTGCATGGTCTTAAAAATAGCCTGTTACAAAATGTAACTACCTGAAATTAAGCACCTATTTTATTAGTGCCAACCATCCAGACGACGAGTATCCCGAAATATTCTTGGATTGTATGTAGTTTTTGGCTTGAAACAATACTGAACCATGATTTCAACTGAACCATAACTAGTGTTATGACCTCCTATTTTACTCATTCGGTTTAAGGTTGCGTCGTAAGCCAACCCTGCTTTCAAGTTTTGCTTGGGAAATTTCATTCCGCCTTGAAGCACTAAGGCGTCCACGTTAAAGTTTTTGGTGAACATAGTACCATGACGATAAGAAACACCCGCCCAATATTTATCCTCGATCAGATAGTTCGCATTTAGCTCAAGTTGTATTTTGGTTTGGTCGCTACGAATCATTACGCTTGGCTGCAAGGTGTTGTTTCCAATCCCCTTTTCACAACCTGCGTGAATGTAGATGTTCCTACGCATCTGCCAAAAAGAAGCACCACCGATGGAAGGACCAAGGTCATATTCAATATCAGCCTCGACCAAGTGTCGAATTCCAATTCCAGCGTAGCAATTGGAATATTTACCAATATTCTGCTTGGTATAATACACCCCGAAATTAAAGTCTGGTTTTATTCCTTTCACTAATGAGTTAGGTACATTTGGGTCCATGATATTATTAACCATTTGAGAAAATGTGGTCAGCTTTTCACCGTCATGGCTTTTTTGCAACATGCCAACTGATGGGCCGAACGAAAGAGATTGCTCGTTGGGCAACCTCAGTTTGAACGCATACGCAAGTGTAAAATTAAGTCCGGTTTCCACGCCTAGCTTATCATTTTCAACACTTATCCCAATACCATGTTTTATGTAAGGAGCCGATCCGTCTTTTGCGTATTTCGTAATTGGAATCGTGACGTTGAGATTCTCAAAAGTTGGTGTGCCACTTGTAAAATCAGGATCATTCTTAGGTGGTGTTACTCCAAACCATTGCTTTTTACTGGTCATGGTAATGCAAGTGTAGCCAGGCTTGTCACCTCCAGCAAAGCCGGGGTTGTAAGTAAGGCGGTTGAACATGTTAAAACTGTAATAGGGGTCTTGCTGACCGAAAGCTACTGATGCTAAAAGCACTGCCACAAATGACAGCAGCAGTTTGAAGTTCGTTTGATATTGCATTATTTTGGGGCAATAATAAGGGTTAATTACACTAGGTTTCTCACAGGTTTTCAATGTGGTATTGAGAAAACTAAACCTATAGACTCAAAAACAAAACAAAAAGTTGCCTTAGCCTTTGTTAGCAGCCACAATGTATTTTTCTAATGCCATGGTCATGCTTGGGGCTTCGGGTGTTGGGGCGGGAATGCTAACAGATAGTTTGGCCTCCTCCATGGCCTTAATAGTGGTCTTGCCCCAAGCTGCTATGCGAGTTTCGCCCTGTTTAAATTTTGGAAAGTTGTCGAATAGAGATTTTATATCGGCAGGACTGTAGAAGCAAATAATGTCGTAATATACATCGGCCAAATCGCTAAGGTCGGCTGAGATGGTTTTGTAGATCACCCCTTCTTTACAAGCGATACTATGTTTTTTCATAAAGTCAGGCAGGTCGGGCTTGCGGATATCTGAGCATGGAAAAAAATATTTTTCAGTAGGATGCTTTTTTATTTCGGCCATCAAACTATCCTCAGTGCCAAGTTTACTATGAAAAAGCTTGCGTTTGCGAATTTGAAGAAATTTTTGCAGATAGTTTTCAACACTTTCAGTGATGCAGAAAAACTTCATACTCTCTGGGATAACCACCCGCATCTCGGTCAACAAGGCCAAATAAACATCCACCGCATTCTTGGAGTTGAAAATTATGGCTGTAAAATCTGCAGGGTACGACCGTTGGTTTCGGAAGTCCTTCACAGGCACAGGTTCAATCTTGATAAAGGGTCGAAAATCAACTTGCAAGTTGAGTTTTTTGGCAAGGTCATAGTAAGGCGATTTGTCGCCTTCAGGCTTAGGTTGTGAGACCAGAACGGTCTTAACTTTTTTTAAATTTTCTCCCATTCTATCAGCTTGCTATCAGTTTTATTCCTATTAACCAAGGTAAAATTTCGACGGTGCAAAGATAAAGGGCTAAATAAAATTTGGGATACGGGAAGGTATACAAAAGTACCGATGCTTCTCGTAACAGCCTGTAAATTAATGACACAAGCAATAGTGCAATCAATATTCCTTTCATTTGGTCGTCGGAAATGGTATTATTGTTTAAGTAATTTATTAGAAAAAAAGGAAAGAATACAAGGATGAAAAGGAAATTGATACCTATTGTATGGTGTACGATGACCATTCCCATTTTTTCTACTTCAAATAGTTGCCCAAGTAAATAATGGATTGACGCCTTTGCCAAATAAACAAAAAAGATAAGCCCCAGTAGGGCCATGAAGCGAAGTGCTGGCTGACTGATAACCCCAAACAATTCAACCCCAGGTGTTAGGAAAGCGGTAAGTGCTATCATAACGGATGAAACAGACATCAACTGCATTGTTGTGGAGTGAAATACCGTTTTGTGATCGCCCAGGTATTTGATGGCATTTCCTGTGGTGAACATGGTACTGATAAAAGAATACACCCCATGCTCGTTGTATGCTTTTACTCCTGCTATTACTGCCACTATGTTTAGTACAATGAAGAATATAAGAAGGTTGTTGGCTGTAGGTATTTTTTTAATGGCATACATTGGTGGCAGCAGCGGGTCAAACTCTTCTCTGTCGACCATGGGCTTTTGAATGCTTAGCAGTGTGTATGGCATAGCTGCCACCCTTGCTTGAGAATCAAGCGAAAGTTCATCCAAAAGTAAAGACTTTGATGTTGGAATAGTATTGTCATACAAAAGTGAATCGCTCTGGGCTGCCAAAAAAGGTGGGAGCAAAAACAAGCCAATAAAGGCTAAGGTAATAAACCGAACAAGCTTGATGTGCATGTTGATTCCTGAGAAAATTACCTGAGAACTTCCCTTGAAATCACAATTTTTTGAACCTCACTGGTGCCTTCGTATATTTGGGTGATCTTGGCATCACGCATCAGCCTCTCCACATGGTATTCTTTCACATAACCATAGCCACCATGAATTTGTACCGCCTCAATGGTGGTATCCATTGCCGTTTTTGACGAATACAACTTAGCCATACTGCTAGCAAGTGCATACTCAAGATGCTGGTCTTTGAGCCAAGCCGCCTTGAGGCAAAGCAACCGTGAGGCTTCTATTTCTGTGGCCATATCTGCCAGTTTGAATTGAATAGCCTGATGGTTCATTATTTCTGTGCCAAAGGCTTTGCGTTCCTTAGAATATTTAACGGCCAACTCAAAAGCCCCTGATGCAATACCCAAGGCTTGCGATGCAATACCAATGCGGCCTCCGCCCAAAGTTTTCATGGCAAACTTGAATCCGAATCCGTCCTCGCCTATCCTGTTTCCCTTGGGCACTTTTACATCTTGAAACATCACCGAATGCGTATCGCTGGCACGTATACCCATCTTCTGTTCCTTTGGCCCAAGTGTTATTCCAGGCGAGTTACGTTCAACAATAAATGCGTTAATGCCCTTGTGTCCTTTTTCAGGATAGGTTTGTGCTATCACCAAATAGGTAGAAGCAGTATTGCCACATGTAATCCAATTCTTGGTGCCGTTCAGAATATAATGGTCGCCTTTATCGTCGGCAGTGGTTCGTTGCGACGTCGCATCGCTGCCTGCCTCTGGTTCGCTAAGTAGAAATGCTCCATGACATTGGCCGCTGGCGAGTGGTCGCAGGTATTTCTGCTTTTGTTCTTCGTTTCCAAAAGTTTCGAGCCCCCAGCAAACCAGCGAATTATTTACCGAAACAACCACCGATACTGAAGCATCAATCTTTGAAAGCTCCTCCATAGCCAACACATACGAAATGGTATCCATACCCGCACCTCCATAATCGGGGCTCACCATCATCCCAAGAAATCCCATCTCGCCAAGTTTCTTTATTTGCTCATGGGGAAAGGCTTGGGTTTCGTCACGCTCAATCACGCCGGGCAGCAGTTCTTGCTGAGCAAAGTCGCGGGCGGCCTGCCTTATCATCAAATGTTCTTCGGTAAGTTGGAAATTCATATAGGCTGAAATTTTGGCAAAAATAGGCCAACTGTCCTCAATTACTTTTGCCCACCAATTACCCGCCTTTTTGTCAAGCCGCTCAGTCCTTTGTTGTTTCTTGCTCTGCTTTGCCTGGGGCAAAATTTCCGCACAGGGTTTTCACAAGATTTGTTATTGCGAAAATGGCAGGCCGCTTTTTTGCGACAGCACTCAAAACAAAAACGACATTTCAAAGATAGTGGAAAGTTATGTTTTGGGGATGATGAAAAAGGGACATGTAGAAGCGGCGGCTGACAGCATTTTAGAAACTAAAAAAGTCAGTCAAGTATATATCCACACCGGGCCAGTTTATCGCTGGGTCAAATTGCTTGTACCCGACTCTTGCCCACTCCCAACTTTACTTGCAGACAAGGTTGAGGATTTGAAATCGAAACCTATCAGCCCGCAAGAAACCGAAGGAATTTTGCAGGAAATTCTCACCCATTTCGACAACAACGGATATCCATTTGCTAAAGTAAAATTAGGAAATATTCTGCTGAAAGACAGTGTGGCGGAAGCCCTACTTTTTATTGACAGATACAAGCAAATCCTCTTTGACTCTATTGACTTTGCCGGAGAGAAAGTAGTGAGTAAAGAATTCCTAATACAATACCTTGGAATCAAGCCCGGAAAGCCATACAATGAAAGCCTAGTGCTGGATGCCGAGCGAAAACTGAATGAACTTGCCTTTCTAAAAAACAACCGCAGCCCAGTAGTTTTTTTCAAGGAAAACAAGGCTACCCTGGTTTTGTATTTAGAGAAAAACAAGTCCAGCAATTTTGATGGAATAGTGGGGCTTGCCCCAGCCAGCGAACTCACCCCTGGTAAACTGCTGCTCACTGGAGAAGCACATCTTTTGCTACAAAATTTGTTCGAAAAAGCATATTCATTTCAACTGGACTACCGCAACTTTCGGGGCAGTTCTCAGGATGTGTTTTTGCAGGCAACCCTCCCCTACCTTTTCAAGACCCAACTGGGGGCAGATGTGAGCCAACAATTTCTGAAATATGATACCAATTTTTTCAGTAGTAATTCGGAGCTTGGGCTTCGCTATCAATTTAATGGCAGCGATTACCTGAAAGCCTTTTACCGCCGCGAAGCTGTGAACCTTTTGCAGTTTGATACCGTTTCCGTTTTGCAGTTCAAAACCCTGCCTGAATTTATAGATCAAAGCAACAACATTTATGGCCTGAACCTGAAACGCAACCGACTGAACTACCGCCCCAACCCAACCCGTGGCTATAGTTTGGATTTGGTCGCCAGTGCCGGGCTGAAACATATACTTGAAAACTCGTATCTGAAAACACTTGGACTATACGATACCTTGAAGCTGAACACCCTGCAATACCGATTGCAAGCCAATGGAAAGCTATGTATTCCGCTGGGAAAATCAAGTACACTTTTCACACAGTTCAACGGCTCGCATCTGGCATCTCCTTCCATTTTTGCCAACGAACTCTATCGCATTGGCGGCATACGCACCCTGCGTGGCTACGACGAACAAAGTATATTGGCCAGCACCTACTTGATTGGTAACCTTGAATACCGCTACATCATTGGCCGCAACAGCCATGCAGCCATGTTTCTAAATGGTGCCTGGTGGGAAAATAGAAGTCGGGGATTATACAAAAACGGATTGCCGCTGGGGGCTGGTGTTGGCGTGAACCTACAAACAAAGGCCGGTATCCTTTCACTCTACTATGCCCTCCCCTTTTCGCCCGGCAAGCAGTTCGAGTTTCGCACGGGCAAGGTGCATTTTGGGGTGGTAAATTATTTTTAGATTTGAACGCAGAGTCACAGAAAACACAAAGGAATTTCGGCAGGTTGGTGGGGAGTCCAGCCACGGGCAAGAACTCACCATATATAATGTATTGGGTGAGGGGGTATATAAAGACATCTGGCTTGCAGCCCAAACCCAACAAACCATAAATGTAGCAGCCCTGCCCAAAGGGTTTTGCATCTGGTTGGCGACCAAGCTGCCTGTGGTCTGGCCTTTGAGAAGCAGTTTGAGTTCGGCAGCGGCAAAGTTAGGCTTTTACCGGCATACGAAAACGAATCTCCAAATCACCCGTGATGATACGGTTCGTTCTTCAGGATGCTGTGGGCACGGTATAGCTGCTCCAAGAAAATAAGCCTGAACATCTGGTGGTTGAAAGTGAGTTGCGAGAACGACAAAGATTGGTCGGCTCGTGCATACAATTTCTCTGAAAAACCAAAAGAGCCACCTATGCAAAACACAATATGGCTGCGGCCTGCGTTCATCTGCTTTTGCAAATAATCTGCAAACAAAACAGAACTCATCTGCTTGCCTTTTTCATCCAGCAACACTACAAAATCCGTAGGTTTCAATTTGGCCAAAAACAAATCGGATTCCGCTTGTCGCTGACTTTTTTCATCTTCAAAAGCTTGGCCTTTTTTGAGGTTCAACTCATATATCTCGATGGAACAATAATGCTTCATTTTGCTCACATAAAATTCCACTCCTTCAATCAGGTATGTGTGGCTAAGTTTGCCGCAGGTGAGGAGGGTGGTTTTCAATGATTACCGAACTTGGAATAAAATGAATTACCGACTAAACAAACTCACATCTGACAGTTCCCTTCCTACTTCCTGTATTCCCAAAAGAATCTTTTCAGTCTGCTTCTCCGAAGGGGTTTTTCTACCCTGAACATATTGCGAAAGCAGGGTTGGATTCATGCCAATTCGGGTAGCAAGGTAGCGGGCATTCAACACTTTGTAATGCTTGAAAAACTGTTTCAAATCAATATGAAATTTCACCTGATTGGGCTTGATGGAAATCCCTTCATCTTCAAAATAAAAATTGAGGGCTTCGGTCATGTTGGCCAGCAACTCGGTGAATGTTTTGCCAGTAGAATATACATTCTGCTTGTCGGCATACGCTGAAAAGCCAGTGGATGTCCGCTCAACTATGGCTGCAATATCTTTAGTTTTTGTCATTGGTTTTTATGTCTGATTGTTTCAAAAATTTCTTTTCCAACCCCCAACCCAGTTCGGAACTTCCGTGGTTAGGAAAGATTATCACTTCTTCTGAAAATGCATGTTTCATTTTGATATGCGACCCTCTTTGAGAAACGGGATACCAACCTCTGCTGATGAGAATCTTGTACATTTCAGAACACTTCATTTTGTATTTTTGTGTTGCGGGTCTCGCCACAAAGGTAAATAATAATTTACCTTTGATTGCTTATTTTTTTCAGGGGAGAAAAAATTCTTTAGTCAAATGAAATCCCCAAAAGAAGAAAAGTTTTTCACAAAAAGAAACCGCCTGTTGAGGCGGTTTCTGATAAGAATTATTACTCCTCAGGAGTCTGCGGCGTGTCTTTCTTCTTTTTTTCCTTCTTTTTCAGCACGGTTATTTTCAGTTCCTCGGCATCCTTTTCGTGGTCCACACCTATGGTGTCGCCTTCGGTTATTTCTGCACGCAGCATTTCTTCGGCTACGCTGTCTTCCAAGTATTTTTGGATGGCACGGCTTAGTGGCCTTGCACCGTAGTCAGGGTCATAGCCTTTGTCGCAAAGGAATTCCTTGGCTGCATCGGTCAGTTTTATTTTGTAGCCCATTGGCTCCACACGGCTGAACAACTTGGCTAGGTTGAGTTCCAGTATCTGCATCATGTGTTCTTTTTCCAGTTGGCCAAATACAATCAGGTCGTCAATTCTGTTCAAAAACTCCGGTGAAAAATAGCGTTTTAGGGCTGTTTCTATCACACTCTTGATGTGATCATCAGCATTGTTTTGTTTAGCATTGGTGCTGAAACCAACTCCTTGACCAAAGTCTTTCAACTGACGGCTGCCAATATTGCTGGTCATAATGATGATGGCATTACGAAAGTCAATCTTGCGACCCATGCTGTCGGTCATGTAGCCCTCGTCGAGCACTTGCAGCAGCAAGTTGAACACATCCGGGTGAGCCTTTTCTATTTCATCCAACAGTATAACACTGTATGGCTTGCGACGAACTTTCTCTGTCAACTGCCCCCCTTCTTCGTAACCAACGTATCCCGGAGGAGCTCCCACCAAACGACTCACGGCAAACTTCTCCATATACTCACTCATGTCTATCCGAATCATGGCATCGTCACTGTCGAAAAGGTATTTGCTCAAGGCTTTTGCAAGTTCGGTTTTGCCCACTCCAGTTGGCCCCAAAAATATAAATGAACCGATGGGTTTATTAGGATTTTTCAGTCCTGCACGGGTACGTTGAATGGCTTTGGCCAATTTGCCGATTGCCACATCTTGTCCAATCACTCGGCCACGAAGGTCGTCGGCCATTTTCAGCAGGCGGTTGCTTTCGCTTTGGGCAATGCGTTTCACAGGTATGCCCGTCATCATGGCTATTACATCGGCTACATCATCCTCAGTCACGTTGAACTTCTGGTTCTTGGTTTCTTCTTCCCACTTGGCTTTTTCCAATTCAAGCTCTTCCAGCAGGTATTTTTCGCTATCACGAAGTTTGGCAGCCTCTTCATATTTCTGGCTTTTCACCACTTTATTTTTCAACACCTTTATATCTTCAATCTTGCTTTCCAAATCCAAAATATTTTCAGGCACATGGATATTGTTCAAATGAACTCGTGCTCCTGATTCGTCCAAAATATCAATGGCTTTGTCCGGCAGGAAACGGTCAGCCATGTAGCGTGTACTCATTTTTACACAGGCGTCAATGCTCTCAGGAGTATACAGCACCGAATGATGGTCTTCGTATTTTTCTTTGATATTATTCAGTATTTGGATGGTTTCCTCTTCGCTAGCTGGGTTCACCATCACTGGCTGAAAGCGGCGTTCCAAAGCTCCGTCTTTTTCTATGTACTGACGGTATTCGTCCAATGTGGTAGCACCGATACATTGTATATCGCCACGGCTCAAAGCAGGCTTGAACATATTACTGGCATCCAAACTGCCGCTTGCACCACCTGCACCCACGATAGTATGTATTTCATCAATAAACAAAATCACATCGGGCGATTTTTCGAGTTCATTCATCACGGCTTTCATTCGTTCCTCAAATTGACCACGGTATTTAGTTCCTGCCACCAACGAAGCCAAATCAAGCGTCACCACCCGTTTGCCAAACAACACACGACTCACTTTACGTTGCGAAATTCGCAGGGCAAGTCCTTCCGCAATGGCGGTTTTACCAACACCCGGCTCACCTATCAGTACTGGATTGTTCTTTTTCCTTCTGCTCAATATTTGTGAAACCCTTTCAATTTCTTTTTCACGACCAACAATTGGATCAAGTTTGCCATCTTCAGCAGCACGGGTAAGGTCTCGGCCAAAATTGTCAAGCACTGGGGTTTTGCTTTTTGTATCGCCTTGTTTGCCTGGACCAGCTCCACTACCCCCACGCGGAGGTTCTGGTCTGCCTTCACCACCATCATCAGGGTAATCGGTGGGAAGTTCGGCTCGTACATCGCTGCGATAGGTATCTGAATCGCTGACACCATTTATCACGGCACTCTTGAATATCTCGTAGGTAATTGCATACGAATTGCTCAGGATTTGCGAAGCAGTATTGTCTTCATCACGCAAAATAGACAGGAGCAAATGCTCTGTCCCTATCAAGTCCGTTTTGAATATACGGGCTTCGAGGTAGGTTATTTTTAACACCTTTTCTGACTGCTTTGTCAGTGGGATATTGGCCAAATTGCCAATCTTGCCAGTCACCAAATGTTTCATGCTATCCTCGATACTACGTCGCAAGCGTATCACATCCACATCAAGGTGTTTCAGTATTTTTAGAGCTGTGCCATCACCGTCTCGTAGCAGACCAAGCATGAGGTGTTCACAGCCAATAAAGTCGTGGCCTAGTCGGATGGCTTCTTCACGGGCAAATGAGAGTACATCACGAACGCGGGGTGAGAATTTGGATTCCATAATTGTTATTTTTGTCAGGCTGAACTTTATCGAAGCCTTGGATTTGGGATGTTTGATGTGGGATTAGGCCAGGTTTGAGGTTTGAATTCTGAATTTTTAATCCTTCGATGTAAGAAATCCTACTGCAATGTTACAAAGACAAATCCAAAAGGCAAAACCTGTCATTTTGCACACCGCTAGTCAAAGGTACACATTTTTGGACAAAGACCGAAATAATGGTGTTCGGGTTGCATTGCAACAAAGAGAGTCGAAGTCATATTTAAACACACCACTCACTACTATTTTTGCACCGTATGAGTTCAATGAAACAAAGCATGGACATGAAAATGCTCCAGAAGCTGAGCCCGCAGCAGATACAGTTTATCAAGCTGTTGCAACTAAACACCCTTGACATGGAGCAGCGGGTGGATGAGGAATTGCTGGAAAACCCTGCTCTGGAAAAAAAAGATGAAGACGAGGACGAGGAAAGCCCAGAAAAGGAAATCGGAGAAGACGATATACAAGGCATAGAGGAAGATCTAAAACTAAGCGGCAACGAGGAAGAGGTAATTCCAAAAAGCGAAGACGAAGAACCTTTGGAAGTAGCTGAAGAATATGAGGAAGATGCACTATTTGACATAGCCGATTACACGAGTGATGATGGAGACGAAGATGGTTATCATCTATACGAAGATGGCAACGGCCAAGAGGAACGGAAGGAAATGCCTATCGCCAGCAATACTACATTTCATGATAGCTTGATTGAGCAATTTGAAGCCATAGCAAACGATGAACTTGACGAGAAAATGGGTACGCAAATTATTGGTAGCTTGGACGAAGATGGATACCTACGCCGCAACCTGGATGCCATTGCTAACGACCTTGCTTTTAGTGCCAGTGTGGATTGCACAGTTGAACAACTGGAACATACGCTGCATAAAATACAAAGTCTGGACCCTCCAGGGATAGCTGCACGCACTTTGCAAGAATGTCTGCTACTGCAACTGAAACGGTTGGAAAAAACTCGCGTAGGTGTGCTACTTGCCCTTCGCATCATCAGCGATGAGCGATATATGGAAGCCTTCATAAAAAAACATTATGAAAAGCTGACCAAGGGATTGAAAATTGAGGAAGAACAATTGAAGGAGGCCATAGCAATTATAGTAAAACTGAACCCCAAGCCTGGCGAAAATGATAGCAACAGCAAGAGCCAGTATGTTATTCCAGATTTCACACTGGTAAACGAAGAAGGCAGGTTGGAAGTGAGCTTGAATAGCCGTAATGTGCCGCCTCTAAGGGTGAGCCGCTCATACATTGATACTCTCAAAAATTACGACAAAAACCCCACGAGCAACAAGCAGGTAAAAGATACTGTAATGTTTATCAAGCAAAAATTGGATAGTGCAAAATGGTTTATTGATAGTATAAAACAACGCCACAACACTTTGTTGATGACAATGAATGCGATAGCCCGGCATCAATACCAGTTTTTTCAGGATGGGGATGAGCGGACGCTGAAACCGATGATATTGAAAGACATTGCCGACAAGATTGGTATGGACATTAGCACTGTGAGCAGAGTGGCCAATAGTAAGTATGTTGACACTGAATTTGGAATATTCGCTCTCAAATTTTTCTTTTCAGAAGGTGTCACCAACGACGAAGGCGAAGAAGTGAGCAACAAAGAAATAAAACGCATACTGCAAGATTGTATTGGAGTTGAAGACAAAAAGAACCCTTTTGCCGACGAACGCCTGATGAAAATATTGAAAGAAAAAGGCTACCCTATTGCCCGCCGTACCGTGGCCAAATACCGAGAACAGATAGGAATACCTGTGGCAAGGCTGCGGAGGGAATTGTAATCTAATTTGTTAATACGGTAATGTGCTTATTCGGTAATGTAGAACTCTAATTTTCGTAAAAAAATCCTAATTCGTACATCCCAATTCCTAATTCAAAAAATGACCCCCTCACCTATTCTCCTCAACCTCATCTCAAAACTTGCTGACCGCAAGATGGCTATCGGCTATAGGCTACTGCAATTTATCAGTATAGAAACTATTGCCGATGAGCAGGAAATATATCAGAAGAACTTTGCTGGGTTCGACCTAGCTAATACAAAGGAAGGATTTTGGCAAAAACAATGGCTGGTGTTTGCCAGCGACGAACTGGGTTCGCCTGTATTTGTAGACACAGAAGACAAGATGTTGCCCGTGTTCACTGCCACACTAGAAGACGATGGATGGATGATATACAAAGTAGCCAACCGAGTAGAAGATTATTTCCGATTTGTTGAAATAATATCGAAAGTGGCCGAAGACCGCGAAAACCCGGATATGCTTTCGCAAAACCCGATACCCGAAGTGGTGAGCGAAGCCATTATGACCGAAATAGAAAAATTCACCACCAATTGTGAAGTGTGGTATTGGGAACTATTCCTAGAGAACTACCAGGTGGAGCGAAAGTTTGATTTGTGAAGTCAGTAGGCAGTTGGCAATAGGACAGTTGGCCGTATTAAATCGCTAACGAAAATACCAATCATGTATTATCATTCAACAACTAATTTTTCTGTCCATAATTTTTCACTATCACTTACTGTAATAAAATAAATTCCTGATTTTATTTCGCCTCTGTCAATTGCAAAATGTTGACCTGACAACAGGTAACCGATAACTACCAACTCACATCCCTTTTGTCATCTGCTCCACCACATCTTGGCTGATGCCCATGAAGGAGAATCCACCATCATGGAAGAGGTTCTGCATGGTCACCTTGCGGGTGTAGTCGCTGAATAGCATTACACAATAGTCGGCACATTCGTCGGCATTGGCATTGCCCAGCGGGCTCATCTTGTCGGCATAGTCGTAGAAGGCATCAAAGCCTTTCACACCGCTACCGGCAGTCGTTTTGGTTGGGCTTTGGCTGATAGTGTTTACTCGTACTCCTTTTGCTTTTCCAAAATGATAACCAAAACTACGGGTGATGCTCTCCAGCATTGATTTCGCATCGGCCATCTCACTATAATCAGGGAATACACGCTGCGAAGCGATATAACTCAAGGCCAACATGCTGCCTCCTTCGTTCACCGCATCAGCTTTGTAGCAGGTTTGCAATAGACGATGCCAGCTCATGGCGGATATATCCAAGGTTTTGTGCATGTGGTCATAGTCAAGGTCGGTGTAGTGGCGACCCTTGCGAATGTTGAGCGACATACCAATGCTGTGCAGTACAAAATCGAGCTTGCCGCCTAACACTTCCTGCGACTCCTGCACCAGTCTGTCCATGTCTGCCTGCTGGGTCACATCGCAGCCAATTACCTTGCTGCCTGTGGCCTCGGCCAGTTGATTGATGGTACCCAACCTCAAGGCAATGGGTGCATTGGTTAAAGTAAAAGTAGCACCCTGAGCATGGCAGCGTTCGGCTACTTTCCAAGCTATACTTTTGGGGTCTAAAGCCCCTGAAATGATTCCGTGTTTTCCTTTAAGGAGGTTGTGCATGTTACTGTTTAATAATTGGGTAAATCGAGCAAATTGAGTCGGGCTTCCTTATTCACTCACTTTAATTAATTCACTTAAGTTTACTTATTGAAACAGCAAAAGTAAGAAGGAAGCAACGAATCATTTTAAACTAGAAACTCAGTCGAAAAAAGCTATTTTGGGAATGAAATGATAAGTTTCCAAAAAGTAAGGAACTAACGTCCAGATTGAAATGGTATTGTCCTAGGTACTTCCACTCATGGAGTGGATGAGCCATCCAGCTAATATCACTTCGTAAAAACCTACTACACAAATTACACAAACAGTTTCCTTTGAAAATCCATATTTGATAAGAAACAACATGCCAAATACCACCACAATATAGGATACATATTTGGTGATGGCCAGCTTGCTGTTTGCCCCCTTATTCTTGCGAATAATGCATATCAAACCTATACCGCCCAGTAGGAAGTAGAATGAAAGTAAATAAAGTAATTTCTCAAACATGAATTTGAACCGCAATATTAGGAGCATTCTGAAAGCTTAAAAAAAAGCTCAGAAGAAGGGACCTTGCCTTTCATTCAATGCCAATAAGCTAATATCAGTTGTTGCCATTGAGTAGTTGGTTTTCAATTTCAAATTTGGCAACATAGCAGCAGATGAGATGTCCTTCAGAAGCATGTACAACTTATAGACCAATTGTAAATCACCACTTCATCAAAAAACACAACAACCATACATGAGTTCAGGCCTAAAATTGTGGGATGAACAAAATCCGTTTACAATCTGCCTTATTGTGTGCTGCTACCTTTGCAGCATCTATGCTGGCCGATGCACAAATCATTTACCCCAAAACAAAAAAGGGAACGCAAACAGACAACTACCATGGCACCACTGTGGCCGACCCTTACCGTTGGCTGGAAGACGACACCGCTGCCACCACCAAGGCTTGGGTGAAGCAGCAGAATGCCATCACCCAGAAATACATGGATCAAATTCCTTACAGGGCTAGCATAAAAAAACGCATCACCGAGCTGAACAATTTTGCCAAATACAGTCAGCCAATGCGAGCAGGGGCTTATTATCTTTTCTACAAAAATGATGGCCTTCAAAATCAGGCGGTGATATATCGCCAAAACGGGATTGATGGGGAGCCAACAGTGTTTCTAGACCCAAATACCTATAGCAAAGAGGGTACTGTGAGCCTGAGCCTTCTTGGATTCAGTAAGAACGACCGCTTTGTAGCCTACGGTGTGCAGAGGGCTGGCAGTGATTGGCAAGAGATTCATATAAAAGAAATACACTCAGGACAGGAACTGACTGACAAACTGGAGTGGGTTAAATTCAGCGGGGCTGCATGGTGGGGAAATGGTTTTTTCTACAGCCGCTATGATAAGCCTGAGAAAGGTATGGAATTCAGCAGCAAAAACGAGTACCACAAAGTATATTACCACACGTTGAACACCAGTCAAGATCAAGATTCTTTAGTATACGAAGACAAGAACAACCCCATGCAATACTATGGTGCCGAAGTGACCGAAGACGACCGCTTCATTATTCTGAATGTGTCGCAGGGGACCTACGGTAATGAGCTTTGGTACAAGGATACCAAAAAAGAAGAAGTTGGCTTCAAACCGCTTTTCGACAACAGCAACTTTGCCAACGAATATAATGTGATTGACAATACTAGCGACAAACTATTGGTACTTACTAATCTGGAAGCTGCTAACCGTAGAGTTGTTTTGGTAGACCCTGAAAACCATAGCCCTGCTAACTGGAAAACGGTAGTACCTACCCAAAAAGAACTACTGGAAGGGGCCGTGTCTGGTGGTGGTAAATTATATGTGAACTACTTGCGTGATTGCAGTAGCCGAATCTACCAGTACAGTTTTGACGGCATGATGGAACGCGAAATCCGCCTGCCTGGAAACGGTACTGCTGGTGGCTTTGGTGGCAAAAAGGAAGACAAGGATTTGTTTTACACCTATACCTCTTTCAACTACCCCTCCGTCATTTTTAAGTATACTATCGAGAGTGGAGAGAGCAAAATATTCCGCAAGCCCGACCTAAAGTTTGACCCCGAAGCATTTGAGGTGAAGCAGGAATTTTATACCGGCAAGGACGGAACGAAAGTGCCCATGTTTATTGTACACAAAAAGGGCTTGGCCATGAGTGGTAAAAACCCAACCCTTCTCTATGGTTACGGGGGGTTCAATATCAACCTTTCGCCTTCGTTCAGTGCCAGCCGTATCATGTTCATGGAGCAAGGTGGGGTGCTGGCTGTGGCCAACCTGCGTGGTGGCGGCGAATACGGCGAAGACTGGCATAGTGCAGGCATGAAACTGAAAAAGCAAAATGTGTTCAACGATTTCATTTCAGCAGCCGAATACCTGATAGCGAAGAAGTATACTTCAAAAGATTATTTAGCCATTCAGGGAGGCAGCAATGGCGGCCTGCTAGTGGGTGCTTGCATGGCCCAAAGGCCAGAACTTTTCAAAGTGGCTTTGCCAGCCGTGGGGGTAATGGATATGTTGCGTTACCACAAATTCACTGTAGGATGGGGTTGGGTGGTGGAGTACGGGAGCAGCGACAGTGCCAACCATTTCAAAAACTTATACAAATATTCGCCGCTTCACAACTTAAAAGCTGGGGTGAACTACCCTGCTACATTAGTGACAACAGCTGACCACGACGACCGTGTGGTGCCCGCACATAGCTTCAAGTTCATTAGTACCTTGCAAGAAAAACATAAAGGCCCCAACCCAGTGATGATACGCATAGAAACCAACGCAGGCCACGGAGCTGGTAAGCCTATCAGTAAGCAGATAGAAGAAACTGCCGACATCTATAGTTTCCTTTTCTGGAACATGGATGTGACTACAAAATTTTGATAACAACTTATCTAAATACCTGAGTTCGGGATATGCTAATGAACATATTGGATGGGGCTAAAGCCCCGAGTAACTTGAACCTCCCTATCCCTGCCTTAAAGGGCAGGGCAATACACTTTCCGACAGATGATACCCATAGTTTTTATAGGCAACATGGTCGCTTTATCAATTGCCCCACCCTTCAAGGCGGGCTTCAAGTCTTTGTGTTTTATGGGCTTTAGCCTTATCCTTAACTCATGTTAAATAGAAAAGCCCATCAATACGATGGGCTTTTCTATTTTATGTTAGTCTAGATCTTTCAACTAGTTAATCCAAAAGGCAATCGGAATCACCAACCAAAAACTTACTTGGCAAAGGCCACGGACCTACGTTCGCGGATAACGGTCACTTTAATTTGTCCAGGATAGGTCATGTCGGTCATAATCTTTTGGCTGATATCAAATGAGAGCAAGTCGGCTTGAGCATCTGTTACCTTTTCTGCTTCCACCATCACCCTCAGTTCGCGTCCTGCTTGTATGGCAAAGGCTTTCTCCACGCCTGGGTAGTTCATAGCTAGTATCTCCAAATCTTTCAGTCGTTGTATGTAGGATTCTGAGTCCTCACGACGAGCACCGGGACGGCTACCGCTTATGGCATCACAAGCCTGAATAATAGGCGACAGCATGGTCGTCATTTCTATTTCATCGTGGTGGGCACCTATGGCATTGCACACCTCTGGGTGCTCTTTGTATTTTTCTGCTAGCTTCATTCCCAGCAATGCATGAGGAGTTTCAGGGTCGTCATCGGGAACTTTGCCAATATCATGCAGCAGGCCAGCACGTTTGGCCATCTTAGTATTTAGCCCCATTTCGGCGGCCATGGTAGCACACATGTTGGCCACTTCACGGCTATGTTGTAACAGATTTTGACCATAGCTGCTTCGGTAACGCATTCGTCCCACCATCCTGATTAACTCAGGATGCAGGCCATGAATACCCATATCTATGGTGGTGCGTTCGCCAATTTCTACTATCTCCTGCTCTATCTGTTTCTTGGTTTTTTCCACCACTTCTTCAATTCGGGCAGGGTGAATGCGTCCATCGGTCACCAGCTTGTGCATACTTATGCGGGCTATCTCCCTACGCACTGGGTCGAAGCAACTCATGATGATAGCTTCAGGCGTGTCGTCCACAATAAACTCTACTCCTGTAGCCGCTTCCAAGGCACGGATGTTCCTACCTTCACGTCCAATAATGCGACCCTTTACCTCATCACTATCTATATGAAACACGGACACTGAATTTTCAATAGCTTGCTCGGTGGCAGTGCGTTGTATGCTTTGCAGGATGATGCGTTTTGATTCTTTCACCGCTTGCATCTTGGCCTCGTCCACTATCTCTTTCATTTGCCCCATTGCCTTGGTGCGGGCTTCTTCACGCATATTGTCCACTAGTTGAGTCTTAGCTTCCTCAGCAGTTAAGCCAGCTATCTTCTCTAGTTGAGCTAATTGATTATTCCGCATCTTTTCAGCCTCTTCTATCTTGGCATTGGCCTGTTCTATTCTTGAATTAACCACCTCCAGTTGGTCATTCAGCTTTTCCTTTATGGGGTCCAGCTCCTTCTCTTTCTTGGTCAGGTTGTCTATTTTTTGGGTGATGCTCTGCTCTCTCACCTTTATTTCTTGGTCACGCAGCTTGGCCTTATTTTCACCTTCGGCCATCTTATTTGTCCGCTCGTTCACCTCCTTTTCCTGTTCACTTTTCCATTTCAAGAAACGCTCTTTGGCCTCCAGTTCCCTGTTTTTTACTAATAATTCAGCCTCAGCTTCGGCTTGTTTCAGCACTTGCTGGCTTTTCGATTTCATTGCCGAGTTCATCAGCACCCATGTAAGGGCAGCACCGCCGGCCAGCCCGGAGATGAGTAATACAATTGATATAATTTGCATTTGGTTCAACGTTTTTTATTGCGTCGAACAACCCAACTGCCAAAAGCAGTATCAGCCTATTAGCTCAGCAATGAAGAAAGTTCCGAAAGGCTTTGGCGGGTTTCATCTTCCGCCAATGTATGCTGCTGCTTGTTTCGCAACAATTCGGCACCCAGTTCCACCGCACACATGGCCAGCACATCCTGCCTGTCGGCGGTAGGGTATGTGTTCAAATGTTTTGTTATGCGGTCGTTTATCATTTTGGCTGCCTTCCTTACGTGTTCTTCGTCCGTTGCTGCTACCCTCATCGGGTATAGCCTTTCCCCTATCTTTACTTTTACAGGGATTTCTGACACTTTGTTTTTGGCCTGTTTAGTTGTTCAACAGGTCTATACTTTGATTAATTTGCCTGATGTATCCTCCAAGCTCTTTCTTCATTTTGCTTCGCTCTTCGGGTTTCAATGCAACTGCAATTTTAGCCCATTTCTCTCGTTTTTTCAAATTATCAAGCTCCATTTCTTGCCGAAGCCCGTCAACATTGAGTTTGCTTAATTGCTGTCGAAGCGTTTCATTTTCTTTTAAGAGGCTGTTTCGTTCCTCAACCAGTTTTGTGGCCTTGGTTTTCAGTTGTTGAATCTCTACTTTCATTGTTCTAGCAAAAGAAAAACCGACACACATTGGTATCGGTTTTCTAAATGTCATTCTATTTTTGTCATCCTGAGCTTTGTCTAAAGACTACCTCACCAATGTCACTGTACCCGAGTAGTAGAACCATTTTCCTTCGAGGTTCTGAATGTTCACTTGGTATACGTACACGTCCTCCTGTGCAGGGTGGCCTTTGAAAATTCCGTTCCAACCAGGAAGGCGTTCCTTTCCATAAAACATTTGCTCGCCCCAGCGGTTGAACACCCATATTTCAAATCCCTTGTAGTTATCTGCCTCAACCCAGAAGTTGTTGTTCCGCTGCGGCCCCATGTTGTCGGGCGAGAATGCGTTCGGGATGAAGACTGTCATTTCAGGGCCAATACGTACTGGTTTCCTAATAGTGTCTGCACACCCGTATTCGTTTATCACTGACAGGGTCACTATATAGGTGCCAGTATCGGTATTTGTGTACCAGTATGTTGGGTTCTTCTCTGTTGACTTTCCTCCCACTGCATCACCAAATTCCCATCCCCAAGTGCTGGCATTGCTGGCATATTTGGTCAGGTTCTGGAAGCGTATTCGTGGTAATGCCACAGTAGCTTTTTGTGGTTTGGGGTCAAAGTCTGCTCTTGGCCAAGGGTTCACTGTCACATATTGCAACCTTGTATATGTGCTGTCGCAGCCTGCATCAGTGAGTACCATCAAAGTAATGTCGTATTTACGCTGCACATTACTCAGGTTCTCAAACAAGTGTGTTGGAGTCCTATTGGTGTCTGAATTAAGTATTCCACTAATTGAGTCACCAAAGTTCCAGAAGTAATGGTATAAAGGCATTTTGGCTTTCGCATCAAACAGTGTGATAAGTGGCGAGCAGCCTTCAAGTGGAGTACCATCGAAATTGGGATCTGGTATGGGGTGAATTTGCAAAGTAAAAGTATCGCGACGTGGATTGCACACTCCATTACCTGTAGTAGTAGCTGTTACCAACACATTGCCATTTTGGGCATCAGTAAGTGATGGCCTGTATGACGGAGTCAATGAATTTTGATCACTAAATACACCTGTTCCATTAGTTGTCCAGTCTACACCTGTGGCGTTCATCAATTGGCAACTAAGCTGAAAAGTATCACCGTTGCATATAGCCCCTACAGGATTGATATGTATCCAAGGTGTATCTTGCATTCTTATCTGAAACGAGTCGGTATTAAGACAGCCCGTAGTGGGGTCTATATAAATAAAACGAAGAGTACTACTGCTTCCAGGTGTTTGCATCTGTGGCACATAGGTAGCAGGGCTGCGGTTCACAGTGTCACCATCAATATACCACCAGCTCGTAGGAGGAGTATAGCTTGGTAATGGCCAAGGCATGCTATCCCAGCATATGGTGCGGATAGGAGGCACTTGCAATAGTGGTATTGGATTAATACGAATGCGGATGGTGTCTATATCGACACAGCCGTTCCGGTTTGTACGGAATAACACTGGAAAGTCTACGGGAGTAAAGCCTACGTAAGGTGGAGACAAAGCCTGCATTGGATCAAAAAGACCTTTGGTGCTGTCAGTAATTCCGTTGCCTCCCCATACACCATCGCTAGGCTGAGCTCCAGTCTTCTTCCACATGTCCTGTATGCCATCATAAATGCAGATAGGCGAAGGTGGAGTCCAAGTGTTCACTGGCAATGGAGTTATCCAGAAAGTATCTGTGTAACTGCTATCACATTTCCATTCATCAGCAAAAGTATAAGTAATGAAGTTGACCCCCGCATCGCCAAGATTTGGGTAAAAATACCAGTCGCCATAAGGAGGATTCTCCTGCACAATAGTATTTGCTCCCGCCAAATTTTTGGCATACCAAGTTTCGCCAAGAGGAGCTGAACCACCTTCATTTGGGGTGCCATGAGCGTTCAGAAGGAAACGAGGAGTGTTGGCACAGAACTTTTTTTGCTGGAACTTTACAGGTGGTAATGGGTTGATTATTACCTGCACCGAGTCTTTAGTCACACAACCAAGAGTTGTGGTGTACGTACATATTGCAAATGGGCCTGATTGATTAAATTTCCATTTATAAGTAGGCCCGAGGCAACGTATATCCACTGTGTTTGTGCTTATACATTTCTTAAGATTAGTGTCATTCGCCCACCAATAATAACTGCCGGTTGCTATATTTCCTGCTGTGTCCTTAGCACTCTTCATCTGCAAGTATATCTGTCCGCTGGCATAGTCGTGGCACTGGTCTTTAGCCCCCAAATCCAACACTGGAGGGAGGCCAAGAACTACATTCACCGTGTCCCAATCTTCGCAAGTGATGCTATCGTAGGTAATGGTTCCATGCACTAAAACTGATGTGCTAGCCTTGAAATCCCATTTGAAAGATGTATCTGTCGATAAGGTGTCGCCATCGGTCATATTAATCCATACATAAGTGCTTGCACCTGTTCCATGGAAATAGAGTGAATCGCCAGGGCATTGCACTTTGTCTCCACCACCGTCAACTATCACTATTGGGTTGAAAAACGCCTGAGCAGTATCCCTGTTTACACAACTAAAAGTGTCAGTCATTTTAAGGATGAGGTACGAAGAATCATAAACCGTAATAATCTGGCTATCAAATAGTACAGTGCCAGCACTATCAGTCCATTCCACGGCCTTCCATCCAATCCCAGCATTATTTCCAGCATCAAAACTAATAGAATCGGGTCGGCACACACGTTGGTCGGGACCAAGATCAATAATTGGTAATGGCTTAACATATATTACCATTGAATCATAAGCAACACAACCAACTGCATCAACAGCCTTGATTTGCACTACTGTGTCTTTCATAGGCGTATACGTCATAGTGTCCCCCCCCGCAAGGGTGTCGCCGTTCCAATAATAACTTACATTTCCCTGATTATCTTTCGGTACAACATGCACCATCATACTTTGACCAATACACACAAATGTATCAGGGTCAAGGGTCACTTGTAAAAATGGGGGTACATCAACAGTGTCATAATCTTCCCAGGTGCAATTGTTTAATTCTATTTCGGCTTTCACCACATATTTTCCAGGAGCGAGAAATTGAACCACGGTATCAGCAAATCCTTTGGGGCGAATCCCCCAACCGATCACTTTGCCTCCAGGATAGGGGACAGTCCACCTATAAGTTTCTCCTCCTTTGTAAGCATTGATCCCTGCCTTTGGCTGCATTTTCATTCTCACTTTGCCACAACCTATGTTCGTGTAATCACGCACCGACTCTGGGCTCTTTTTTACTGTAATTGCGTAGTTTCTATTGGTAGTGGCGAATAACGGACAGGCATCATCGTACGCTGTCACATTAAAGAAATAAGGAGTAGTACTTGCATCCTTTTGGGTAGTTTGCCAACAGAGATTCCATTCTTCGAACCTACCAACCATTTTTTTAGTGAAGACCGCCTTAGGAATACCATAGTTCCAGCGAACTCGCACAGTATCTTTCAAATTAGGATCTGTCAGTTTCATATCAGTGAAACAAACCTGTTCACCGGCACATACTATTTGAGAAAATGGACCTTGAAGCACTGGGGGGTCGTTGTTGCAGGTGGCCATCACAATTAGTTGCATATCTCGCCGGGTGAGACCTATTACCTGCATCTTTTTCTTTACACTGTCATATCGCCATTCCTTTATCGTCATTGCTATCACGGTGATTTGCTGCTTAGTAGGAGTGAATGAAAGATTGCCTGTTATTGAGTCAAGAATAAAGCCGCTACATGCACTACCGGGTGTAGGCTTGGGTTTTGGAAAACCTTTGAATTCCATGGGAATTTTGGGTGTGAATTTAACACCACCTGCTGAAGTGCCATATGTGGCTGAAGTGCCATATGCGGTAAGTGCCTGATCCAAATGGTAGGAAATAGAGTCATAATTTGTTGTGTCTATAGCTCCATTGTTGAATGTGACACATTTGCCAGCACATAGAATGGCCACAGGGTCGTTACTTAGTATCGGTGAGGAGTTGCATGGCTTTACACAGCGATCCATTTCGGCATACGAGTAAAAATTATCACCCGCACAACAGGTAGTAATTTGCCCGTTGCGGCAACACTGCGAATATTCAACTCGAAACTTACAACAAGTTTTTGACAACGTCTTTGGAAAGACGATTAACACCCTAAAGGTAACTTTCTCCATGCCGTAAGGGAACGCACAACTGGCATTACTTCCATCTGGGTAACCATACGCGTTACAATTCGACTTGCTACATTTCGAACATGATTTTTTACAGACAGGAGTAATATCCTCGCAGGCTACCCTTGTAAGGGTGTGACTAGCGGAGTAGCTACAGCCACTTATCCCTAAAATAGTTAATGCGAGTGGTTGAATGTCGATACCCTTGCAGTCTTTGTAAATTTTTACGGTCACATAAAATGAGTCCTTGCCAATGCAAGTGTATTCAAAGTCGGCCCCCATCATGTGGGTAGCCTCACTGCTTTGGGCTGCAAAAAGTAGGGTGAATACAATAAATACCTTTTGTAAAATTCTTTTCATTTTCAATGTTTATTGAGGTTTTCGGGGTGTTTGGTGCTAATAATCAAACTGGCATTCATCACCTTTTCAATACCCTAGACTCAGTTTTGTAGTTAAAAGTTGCCTTGCGAAGGTAAAATAAAAAATTGGTTTACGAAAATTTTATAACAAATTGTTTATCAGCTTAAATAATTACAGCAAATTTAGGGGCTGTAAGTGGTTAATTTTGCAACCTCTTTTTGGTCTCGTAGTACAATGGATAGTATGTGAGTTTCCGAAGCTCCAGATACAGGTTCGATTCCTGTCGAGACCACCAAAAATAACCAATTAAGATAGCTGCCAAAGATTCCGACATTTTTTCAACAATGGGCTTTGGCAGGGTTTTTTGGCCGGCAGGCCGCAAAATAATATGAACCAGCTTTTTCCGCCTGTCACCAAACGGCTACTGATAGCCAATGTGGCCTTATATTTCCTAACGGTAATCCTGTCGCAGAATGGCGTTGACTTAGTAGATATTTTTGGACTGCATTCTCCAGGATCCGCCAAGTTCAAGCCTTGGCAGTTGATCACCCACATTTTTATGCACGGCAGCGAGATGCACTTGTTTAGCAACATGCTGGCTTTGTGGATGTTTGGTGCGGCATTGGAAAACAACTTATGGGGAGGCAAACGATTTTTTACCTACTTTTTGGTAACTGGGCTAGGGGCAGCGGGTCTTCATTTGGCAGTGACTGGTTACAACATTCGACAAACGGGACAATCGGTTGAGGCATTTGAAAAACAACCCAACTTTGAACATTTTCAACGATTTTTGCATGAAGTACCAATGGCAGCTGAGTTGCGATTTACCACTGGCTCAGGCGAAACTTTGACCACACGTATGTTGATGGAAGAATGGGGAAGTGACAAACTCAACCCATTTTATAGAGAACAAGGCAAACAGATAGCTACTGAGATTTACACCGAAATGCGAGACGAAGCTACGGTGGGAGCATCAGGTGCTGTGTTCGGCATTTTGCTGGCCTTCGGAATCTTTTTTGCCGAAACCTACGTTTTCATCGGATTTTTGATCCCACTGAAAGCAAAATATTTTGTAGCTTTGTACGGTTTTTGGGAACTTTACCGCGGAGTTCAAAACAGTCCATTTGATAATGTGGCACACTTTGCCCACCTTGGCGGCATGTTGTTTGGATTCCTTTTGATAAAGTATTGGCAAAGCAACCGGAAACATCTAATTTGAATCTAGATAAGGCATACTATGAGCAGCCCGCTTTTTAAAAATCTAAAAGCCTCCTTTATGAAAGGTGACAGCATGGTGAGGAAACTTATCCTTGCAAATGTCACCTTGTTTGTTGTGGTATTTTCTGTCAAAACAATACTGTCTTTAGGCGATGCAATCGGGACATTTGAAACTTACTTTTTTAAGAACTTAGCCATGCCTGTAGACATTGGCACCTTGCTCAACAAGCCGTGGACCTTGTTCACCTATATGTTCATGCATGGCGGCTTTTTCCATATCTTGTTCAACATGCTCATGCTTTTTTGGATGGGAAGCAATTTTCAGGATTATCTTGGCAACCGAAGGCTGCTTTCTGTTTATTTATGGGGAGGGCTTTGCGGCGGTTTATTGGTAGTGGCTGCCTACAATCTTTTTCCGGCTCTTGTGCCATTCCAAGAGGCATTGTTGGTGGGTGCATCCGCATCGGTTTTTGCTGTGATGTGTGGACTTGCAACCCTCATCCCTAATTATGAAGTAGCCCTATTCGGGGTGTTCTTTCTCAGACTCAAATGGTTGGCTGCCATTTTTGTAATGCTCAGTTTTTTTGAAATAAGTGCGAGCAACCCTGGCGGAAATATAGCCCATCTTGGAGGAGCAGCATATGGCTATCTATACATCAAAGCCATTTACAACAAAAGCAATTTTTTTAATTGGCTTCGTGGATTAATCAGCAGGCCATCGATAAAAAAATATCGCCCTAAAATGAAAGTGTATGAACGCGGAAATACTTATGTAAAACCCTTTGGTCATGTCAAACCTTCGCAAGAGGAGATAGATTTGATTTTGGACAAAATTAGTGCATCAGGCTACGAAAGCCTGAACAGTCACGAAAAAGAAGTGCTTTTTAAGGCCAGCAAAGACCAATAAACGAGGTACAGTGTTCATTATCCATCGCATCATTTTCACCCTCAACCTCCTAGCTGTGGCAGCTTTGCTGGGCAGTTACCTTTCTCCTTACCTTTCTCCTGTCAGTTTCTCAGCCGTTTCTTTCCTTGGTCTTTCTTATCCGGTTTTACTATTGGCCAACATAGTTTTCATTATCTACTGGGCTATCTTTTTTAAGTTAAAATTCGTATTTTCGCTCGGTGCGATTATGTTAGGTTATGGTCACATTTCCAAAACGGTGAAAGTGTTTTCTACCAAAAGCCGCGACAGGGCAGGCAAAGTGGTTATTATGAGTTTCAATGCTCACTTCTTTGGTTTTGGAGATAGGGGGGTTGACACAGGGCCATTCTTCAATATGGTGAAGGAAGAACAGCCAGACATTGTTTGTTTTCAGGAACTTATGTCGGAAGATAACAAGCGAAAAAACTACATAAACAAAGCCAAAAAGGCAACTGGGTTTGAACATTTTTACTTTGACAAAGCCTACACTGCTATGGATACCATTCATCGCGAATACGGCATGATGACCATAAGTCGCTACCCGATTGTGGGACATGGTTCAGTGAAGTTTCTTAAGAATTCAGTGAACCGTTGCTTGTGGACGGATGTATTGGTAAACGATGATACTATTCGAGTGTTCAATGTGCATCTTGAAAGCATAAAAATTGATGAAGGAGAATACAACATTATGGCCATGCCTGGCGGCAAAGACAGCACCTTGAAAATGGCTGAAAATATATTTGAAAAGCTTAAGGCTGCCTGGACCATAAGAGCACCCCAGGCCGAACAAATACAGGAGTTGATAGCTGCAAGCCCCCATCAGGTATTGGTTTGTGGCGATTTTAACGACACCCCCATGTCTTATGCCTACAGTTGTCTTTCCACAGAGCTCGACGATGCCTTTGTAGATAGTGGATCGGGCCTTAGTCAGACCTACGCAGGGCAACTTCCCTCATTCAGAATTGACTATATTCTTGGTAGCAAAAATTTCAGGTTTAGCAATTACGAAGTGAAATCAAAAGAAAATAGCAGGTTTAGCGACCACAAGTGCATTATAGCTTGGTGTCAGTTGCATCCAGAAGATGGGCTGAACTAATCGGGTTGGATAGTAGTACATTCGCACTCTTTTTTAGAAAAATTACACATGAAGCAAACATATGCAATCATAATGGCAGGAGGTGTTGGAAGCAGGTTTTGGCCTGTAAGTCGTGCCGCACACCCCAAGCAATTTATTGATATTCTTGGCACAGGTAAATCGCTGATAAGGCAAACCTATGAACGATTCGTAAAACAACTTCCTACAGAAAACATATACGTGGTGACCAACGAAAGCTACCGCAAATTAGTTAAAGAACAGCTTCCAGAACTCGGAGATGACCAAATTTTGGGAGAGCCTCTTGGCCGTAATACTGCACCCTGTATTGCCTATGCCTCCTACAAAATTCATCAGAAAGACCCGACTGCAACAGTTATAATCGCTCCCAGCGACCACTTGATCATGGAAGAGGATAGATTTTTTGAGTGCATAAACACAGGTCTTGACTTTGCCAACAAAGAAAAATCACTTATCACCATTGGTATCCAGCCAAACCGCCCCGATACTGGCTACGGCTACATACAGTATATGGAAAAAGAAGCAGCCAAAGGAGTGAACGAGGTAAAAACCTTTACAGAGAAACCTTCGCTGGAAATAGCCAAGACTTTTCTTGAAAGTGGTGATTTTTTGTGGAATGCTGGCATTTTTATCTTCAAAACTTCGACCATCAAACATGCTTTTGAGAAGCATTTGCCTGATATGCACAAACTTTTTAAAGATGGCAACAAGCACTACGGAACCAATGGAGAGCAGGAATTTATCAATCAAGTGTATGAGCAATGCAGCAACATCTCTATTGACTATGGGATAATGGAAAAAGCCGAAAATGTTTACGTAGTGCCTGGAAGTTTTGGCTGGAGCGATTTGGGAACATGGAATTCGTTGTATGACATTTTGGAGAAGGATAAAAATGGCAACGCACTGGTTGGCACCCTTGTGAAGCTTTACGAAAGCAAAGGCAACCTTATAAGTGTGCCTACAAACAAATTAGTCGTAGTGAAAGGTGTGAAAGACCTCATTATTGTAGAGGCGGACAACATACTACTTGTTTGCGAAAAAAGTCGTGAACAGGAAGTAAAGCAGATAGTGACCGACCTGAAACTTGAATACGGAGAGAAGTATAACTAAACCTACACTTCAGAACAAGGTATAGTACATGTTTCTCCTGACTTAGCTTTGCAGCATAATTTTTTATGTCTAAAATACTCGTAACAGGCGGTACAGGATACATTGGTAGCCATGCAGTAGTGGAACTGCAAGCGAGAGGCCACGAAGTTTTCATTATAGACAACCTAAGCAACAGCTATGAATCTGTAATTTCCGCTATTGAAATAATAAACGGAACTAAGCCTCACTTCTGCCTTCTTGACATTTGTGATGCTGAAAATTTGAATGTATATTTTAAAGAAAATGGGCCCTTTGATGCAGTAGTGCATTTCGCGGCTTACAAAGCCGTGGGAGAAAGCGTAGAGCATCCATTGAAATATTATCGAAACAATGTCCAAGGCATGACCAACTTGTTGGAAGCTATGCAGCAAACTGGAAGCAAAAACTTAGTTTTCTCGTCGTCGTGCAGCGTGTATGGCAATGCCACCATCTTACCCGTGACTGAACAGACACCTCTGAAGAAGGCTGAATCTCCATACGGGAATACGAAAGTAATTTGCGAAGCCATCATTGAAGATGTGAGCAAAACAGGGATATTGAAGGCTATTTCCTTGCGTTATTTCAACCCTGTTGGTGCTCACCCAAGTGCTTTGATTGGTGAATTGCCGATTGGAGTTCCAAATAATCTTGTACCAGTGATAACACAAACCGCTGCAGGTCTTAGGAATGAACTAACTGTATACGGCAACGACTACACCACGATTGATGGGACTTGCATCCGTGACTATATTCATGTGATTGATTTGGCCAAGGCACATGTGAAAGCTGTAGAAAGGCTTTTAGGCAATAAAAATGAGGATGTCTGCGAAATATTTAACCTAGGCAGTGGCACAGGAAGCAGTGTATTGCAGGCCATCACGGCATTCGAAGAAAGTACAGGAGAGAAGCTGAACTGGCAGATGGGGCCTCGCAGGGCGGGTGATGTGGTGCAGATATGGAGCGACTGTGAAAAGAGCAACAATATACTTGGTTGGAAAACGGAACTGAGCATACACGATGCTATGAAAACTGCTTGGGAGTGGCAAAAGCGGTTAATAAAAAATAAATAGGCAATAATCAGTAGACAATAAAGAGCATGAAACTTATAATAACAGGTGGGGCAGGCTTCATAGGCTCACATGTGGTGAGGATATTTGTGAACAAATATCCCCATTACACCATTATCAATCTGGACAAGCTGACCTACGCTGGAAACCTTCAAAACTTGCAGGATTTGGAGCAACAGCCAAATTACCGCTTCATCAAAGCCGACATCGCCAACCGAGAGAATATATTCAAAATATTTGAGGAAGAAAAGCCAGATAGTGTAATCCACCTCGCTGCCGAAAGCCACGTGGATCGCAGCATAAGAAACCCACTGGAGTTTGTGACCACCAATGTTATAGGTACTGTGAACCTGCTGGATGCAGCTAGAAGTATTTGGCAACCCCTCGACTCCGCACAGGGTGGCAACTGCTTTTACCACGTTTCCACCGATGAAGTATATGGAAGTTTAGGCGATGAAGGCAAGTTCACCGAGCAAACTGCTTACGATCCACATTCACCCTACTCTGCCTCCAAAGCCGCCAGCGACCATTTTGTGCGTGCTTACTATGATACTTTCAAAATGCCAGTAAAATTGAGCAATTGCAGTAACAATTTTGGCTCCCACCATTTCCCCGAGAAACTGATTCCGTTGTGTATTCACAATATAAAAAACGGTAAGCCGCTGCCCATTTATGGCAAAGGCGAAAACATACGCGACTGGCTGTGGGTCGAGGATCATGCCCGTGCGATTGATGCTATTTTTCACAACGGAAAGGTAGGCGACACATACAACATTGGCGGCAACAACGAATGGAAAAACATAGACCTGGTGAAGTTGCTCTGCGACATTATGGACGAGAAATTGGGACATGCCGCAGGCGAATCAGCCCAACTAATTACCTACGTTACCGACCGTGCCGGCCACGATTTCCGGTACGCCATTGACTCCTCAAAACTGCAAACTGGCCTTGGCTGGCAGCCCACTTCCGACTTCAGGAAAGCCCTCGCCGACACCGCCCAATGGTACCTCGACAATGAAGAATGGCTGAATAACGTTACCAGTGGCGAATACCTGAAATACTACGAAGAACAGTATAGTAGGTGAGCTAAATAGCTGAAAAAAAAATGGGCGGTGCCCCCCGTGGAAACAAAAATACAACGGGGGTCGGGCTGTACGCTTTGTCTCGTCCCGATAGCTATCGGGACAAGACAGTAGGCCCTCAATTAAAAAGGGATTGCTGCCAAAAGCAACCCTTTGCCTAATT
>SHWZ01000073.1 GCA_009693575.1 Flavobacteriaceae bacterium
TAACTATATATGCAAAGTAGCCCGTGATTTCTTTCTTTAGTGTTACTGTTTTTATGTTGCCTGTTATCTCTGAACCCTTGAACATTTTCAGCAGGCCGATCTTGGAATAAGAATGTGACATCCTCTTAGGATGCTATTTTTTTTGGTTGCATCTATCTTGAACAGCATGGAATTGTACCGCCTTTTGGATGCCCAGTGTGGGAAGCCACCGCCACTGAAAAACTTGGAATAGGAACGGTCGAGCCTCTCGATAACCGCTTGTAACGTATGTTGTGGCACATCCTTTATCCAGTCTATCTCCCGCAACTGGGTAAGCTGCTTCATCAGTTCAAACTTGCCCACCGATTTCTGTCTGCTTTTCCATGAGGCTATCCGTATTTCCAGTCCCATATTGTACACCAGCCTGCATACGCCCAGCCACCCGTCAATCCGTGATTGTTGGGCCTTGTTCAGTTGCAACTTGCGTTTGTGCGTCAGCATTTTGTATAGTACAAATATAGGGGATAAAAGTATATTATTTGAGTTGATTTTATTCACTTTTTATGCACGGGGTAAACCAGATAGTCACTTTAAGGTTTCAAAAACACCGTCCTAAACCCGGTTATCTTCGTCTTGGGTTACTGACATACCCAAAGGAGGGTTCTACAGCCAACGCATAATCCAATGATTTACGTTCACGGCTGTGGGCAGTGCCCCTGCCCTTGATTACTTTTGATGCATTGCTGTCCGCATGGTCACTGTGGCCACAGTTTGTACATTCAAACACCGACTGCGACTTTCTGTTGTCGGGGCTGATGTGTCCACATATAAAACATTCTTGCGAAGTGTGTTTTGGGTTTACGGTTTCTACCGTTATTTTGTATTCGAGCATCTCACGGTACATGCCCCATCCCGCATCAAGTATGGATCTGTTCAAGCCCGATTTGGCAGATTGGCCGTTCGGGATAAATGCCCCGCTTTCATCCTGCTGAGGCTTCGCTTTTCGGCTCATGTTCCCGACTTTCAAGTCCTCTAAATAAACGGTGCTGTACTTGGCTGCAAGTTTGGTGCTTTCCTTGTGCAAAAAGTCCTTTCGGACATTGCCGATTTTGTGGTGGAGCAATCCCAGTTTCCTTGCCTGCTTTTTCCAACGGCTGCTGCCCTTCTTTTTGCGGGAAAGTGACCTGCCCTCAATTCGTAGCTTTCTTTCATACTTCTTGAAGTGCCTTGGGTTTTCGACCACATGCCCATCACTGGTCACACAGAAACTGCTGATGCCCATATCGATGCCCACGGCTTGGTTCTCGCCAATTGGCCTTGATATTTCTTTCACAGCATCAGTCACTATATATGCAAAGTAGCCAGTGAGTTCCTTCTTGATGGTTACGGTCTTGATGTTGCCGGGTATTTCTGAGTCCTTGAACATTTTCAGGAGGCCAATCTTGGGTAGCTTTATCTTGTTGCTTTCTAATGTCGCCCGTTTGAACAGCATAGAATTATACTTTCGTCTTCCTGCCCATTTTGGAAACCCACCTCCCTTGAAAAACTTCTGATACGATTTGTCAAGCCTTTCTATAACAGCTTGCAATGAATCTGCTGGCGCATCGGCTATCCACTCTATTTTTCTAAGTTCTGGAAGTTGGTTTATCAGTTCAAATTTACTTACAAACTTCTGCCTGCTTTTCCAGCTTGCTATCCGTATCTCCAAGCCCATGTTGTACACCAATCTACACACACCAATCCATCCGTCAATCCGTGATTGCTGGGCTTGGTTCAGTATGAGTTTGCGTTTGTGGGTCAGCATTTTTTTGCAGTACAAATATAGGTCATTTATGTGTATTTTTTAGGCGGTCTTGTCCACTTTTTATCAACTTATCAATGGGATAAACACGACAGTCACTTCAAGGTTTCAAAAACACGGTTTTGAAACCACGTATTCGGGTATTCGGGTTTTGGGTGATTAGTGTAGCTTTCATTACTGGATGCCAAAAAATTCTCTTCCATATCTTCCATCCCCGCTTATTATAGTGATATAATACCGTGAACGAGTCGTTGGTTTCATAACTGCCCACAAATGTACTGTTAAAAAACAGACCATCCAAATTCAGGTGCCCATTGTTGAAGGTGAGGTGTTTGGCCGTGTGGCGGGTAGTGTCGTTTCCGGGCAATACAAACACAGTATCGCGGGTGTAGCTGAATATGCTATCAGTGCTGCTGGTGCTGCCCTGGCTCATGCCGGTCAATCTGCTCAGCTTGCCTATCTGCTGCTTTATGCCATCAAGCTGGCCGGCATACAGCAGCTTGAAGTTGTCGTATTGCACCTGGGTAGCCGTGGCCGTAGCATTGGCCCTGCCTTCTTTGTCGCGGTAGTAGGTTACACTGTCCCTGTCGGTAGTTATGGCCGTGGTCAGGTCATCGTATTTGATGGCTTTTTCCCTGAAGTACATCATTTCAAAGAACAGGCCAGCCACAAGACCAAGCCCTGCCATAATGAATATGTTTTTTAATGAAGGTATAGACATGTTATATCAGTCCCAATGCCTTATATGTTTTAGCCCCTGCTACTCCATCGGCCACCAGGCCTTGGCTTGTCTGGTAGTTTTTGAGTGCCACGGTAGTTTTGTCGCCAAAGAAACCGTCCTCGGTTACGGGTATAGTTCCTTTCAGGTTCAGGGCTTTTTGCAGGTTCACCACCTCGCGGCCAACAGAGCCTTTTTTTAGCAGCATCATTGTGGTAATAGCACCTTGCTGTATCACTATAGTGGGTTGTCCATAGCATATCGGAGATACGAAAGCTAATACCATCGAATAGTGGCGTGACCGTTGCATAACCGTTCCGCCATTGCTATCGTTCCCAATAGCGGTGTTTCCCTCTATTGCCGTAAATGTCTTGCCATCGCCATTGTCTTTCACGAATATGCCGGTATGGTCGCTCTTACCATCCTTGCCCCAGTCAAATAGTGCAATATCGCCACTTTGCGGTGTGGTGGTCAGTTGCTTGTTTTTCTTCCAGAAGTTGTAGGCACTGGGGCAGTAGTGGTATCCTTTTGCACTGTCTACCTTGCACAGCGGTATGCCCGCCTTGTCGAACACCCAGCTCACGAAAATGGCACACCATGGTTGGCCATTGAGGCCTATTCCATACCAAGCACCATACTTGGTCTTGTTGCTATTCAGCGGCACTTCACCTTTGCCTATCTCAGCCGTGGCTGTGTCTATTACCTTTTGGCGGTTGGTCATGGTTTATATATTATGATTTCTCAATCTTTTTTGTTAGTTTCTCTAATTGCAAGATGCTCATTTTAGAAATAATCTGATTTCCCCAAAACCATCTTCCGTCTTTAACTTTATATATCAAGGCTTCCCCAATTATCTTTTGTAGTTTCTGCTTGCCACCTATCTTAAATTTTTCGGTATAAGCATCAGCTACTCTGTAGAATTTTCCAATTGCAGTTGCGTGTTTATCTGTTTTCATTGTTTCTTGTTGATTTACTTCGTACTTCGTAACTCCTACTTCGTAATTGCTTTCGGCCTTCCCTTTCTGCATTTCTCTATCTCCCTAACCATGCGGTAGGTGAGGTAGGTGTTGGCAAGTGCTAACCCCACCAATGTAGCCTTCAGCAGCATCCCGCCCTTGTGCCATTGGCTGTGGGTGGCATAGCCTACCACTCCCCATCCTATCATTATGGCCGCTACTAGCACCTTTGGGTTGGTGGTGGCAATTGTCTTATCAAGCATATATTTTGTCTGTTTCACAAATTCACTATCGCCACGTTTGGGTATGTAGGTGCTGCCTTCCACAAATATTTCGGTATCGCTTTCTGGAACGGATACATCTCCTTTTTCATTACTAATGTGTATAAAGCCATTATCTAAATGACCACTAATTATGTCGCCATCTTTTAACACTATGGTAGGTTCGTCATTATGGTCTTCGCCTATCTGGTCTTTCAGTATGCGGTATCGTACAATATTTTCCCTCATTGTTTGTTATTATTATTCTATTATTTCCTCACCCATGTGCTTTAGTAGTATGTGCATATTTGGATAGTAGCTAGGATTGTATCGGATGGCAAGGTCTTCATCATTGGTAAGGTAAAACAGCGACACATCACGTTTGATTTCTTCAGCCTGTTTTTTTACATCATCATCGATGGCTTTTACGTAGTCTTTCAGCACGGTGTTTTCCCGCAGATCGTCCACATCTATCTGTATCTGTTTTCGCACTTCGGCATCCTTATCTTCCATCGATTTCGACAGGGCTTCCAGTTCGTCCAGCAGGTCTTTTCCTTCTGGGTTTTCCTCTCCCATTTCTTTTTTCTTGGTTTCCTCTATCTCTTGCAACTCTATCAGGTATTTTTTCAACCTTGCCTTGTTGCGGGCTATGTACCGCATCATTAGTCCCGACACATTTTCAAGTTCATATTTCAGTTGCTGTCGTAATGCTTTAGGAATATTGGGGTTTATACTTGGTGTTTCCACGCAGGTAAATGTTTCGTTCAGCCAAAATATTTCATTCAGCGATAGGGTGTGTGAGCGTTCTTTCAAGGTTTATAGTTGGTTGGGTTTGGGTTTCGAGAATACGATGAATGCGTAAATAACGGCTATGGCAGTCAGGAACACCTGTATGCTGTAATACACCACGTCGTTTTCCATTTCACCTTCCTGGCGGCTGCCCCACACGCCAAAGTACATGATGGCCGCTATAATTGCCAATGGGCTGAGTTTTTTGAGTAGTTTCATGTTGGTTGCCCCCTATCCCCCGAAGGGGGTTTACATAGGGGTGATGTTGGTTATTGTTGGTTATATTCCCCCTTTGGGGGTTAGGGGGCAAATGTATTGTCATGCACCCAATAGTTTTCCACACGCTATTAACAGTGCCAGCACGAGTATTTTTACGAAACATACGAACCACCCAAGGGGCATCCACGGGGCCAGTTTTGTATGCAGTTTTCGCAGCAGTATATCGATGGATGAGGTAGTGCCGATGTAGAACGGCCCGTAGCCCCGCAGCAGGTTCAGCCCCGCATCGAACAGCAGCCACCGCAGCCAAGCCAGTAGGAAGTAGGCAAAAAAGCAGTTGGCAGTTTCTGTCAGAGGCCATGGCAAGCCCACCAGTGCTAGCACAAACACACAGAAGGCAGCCGCCTGCCAGCTATGCCATTTTTTTGCATTTTTTGAACTACCCATGTCTAAAATGGCATAGTAGTTATAGAATACCTCGCATACTATGTAGGCCAGTGCATGTAGGATTTGGAGGGTTGTCATGGTTTTTGGGGGTTTGAAGATACGTAGCATTGCTACGCCTGTACGAAGCATTACGTTTTTCCTATCTTCACCTGCCCGGTGAATGCGTGGTACGACAGCACCAGCAGCAGTGTGCCCACCACCAGCAGCGGTATTCCCAGGGTCTTTGGTATTGGTTTTTCCATTGGTTATTGTCGATTGCTTAAACTAAATATCCAATTACGATATCTTTTATCTTCACATGGCCAGCACCATTGGGGTGTATGCCGTCGGAGGTGTATGATGGCTCCATGCTGAAAACGGGTATGATGGTGGCGTTCTTTATCTTGCTTGCCAACTGCCTCTGGAAGTCGGCATATTTCAGCACCAGTTGCCACATGCCGTCGTAGGTGGGCACATACGATGTAGGCTTCACCTTGCCCATAAACTGCACCGCATTGTACCCCACTATCACGTATGCAATCCCACCTTGGGCTACCACTATGTCCACCATGGCCTGTATGTTGGCTATGGCAGCCAGTGGGGTCACGGCACTGAACATGTCGTTCACCCCACCGTATATCACCACATTGTCGTAGTGCTTATTGGCCAATGTTGTTTTCAGGTTGTCTAGCATCCACTTGGTTCTCATGCCGCCCTTGGCCAATATATCCACATGCCTGCCAGCAAGCAGCTTCTTTATCAAGTACGAATAGCTGTAGTTGCCTTCGGTGAGGCTATCGCCCACAAACAGGATGCTGCCGCCCTTTTTTGCTTTCGGCACAGCCCCCGAAACCTTGTTCACTACCGCAATGCCTACCGCCATCAGCACAGCAGAGGCAATCCCTATAAAAATATATTCTGTTTTTTTCATTTCCCAATTGCTAATTGCCTGCTTACTGCTGATTGCCCATTGCCAACTGCTAACTGCTAATTGCCGAATTAACCACCTTCTTCCCACCACTCAGCCACCAGTATACCCCGCCAAAAAGCAGCAGCCCCACCACCAGCCCCACCGCTATGCTGCCACGGGGGTTGGCCTTGATGGTTTTCCATACATAGTCTTGCCCTCTTTGAAAAATGGACATTCGGCCTGCACGTTTATCTGCACCTTCATAATAGTTTATTTTATCGGTCAACTTGTTATATGCAACAGCATTTTTAGGGTCGGTTATTGGCTTGGTCATGTCCAATGTGTCGGCCACCAAGTTCAAATCCTTGCCACCTTGCTTTGTCCAAAACCACGAAGCACTGTCCAATGCGTATTCTAGGGTCTTCGCACTTGCATTTATGGCTTTCCCCTCCCCTATCAGTTCTGGTTTTGATAGAAAATCAACACCTTTATATTTTCCATATTTATCATAATTATCATACAGGCTTAACTGCATCAATCCACGTCCATAATATACCTTCCCTGTCCGCGAATCTTCTTTTCCATAGTATCGGCCAGCACCAGCACCTATTTCGCCCAAGGTTGTCAATCGGCCACTTTCCCAACCAACCTGACTCAAAAAGGCAGCTATCCTTGCAGGTGTATTTATCTCATATTTGGGTAAAATCCTATCCATGTATGGCTTCCATAGCCGTGCTGTGTCAGCACTGGCACCCGATAGTTTCTGTATGGCTTCTAATGGGATGTTCATATCAAGGTGATTATTTCTTCTTCTTCAACACAGATTGGCCATTTTTTCTAGCTTTAATATTATTTTTGTTGTTTTGCAGGAACAGGCGTATAACCGAAGAATGAAATTCTTATTTTACCCCCTTTTTCATTCGTATTTCTTGTTGGAGTGCAAATTTTTTCAGTATTTGGTTTTTCATTAGGATTTTGGCACGATTGTTTTCCATCCGTGTTTGTACAATTAGTGCAACCATAAGGAAATACACCATAAATACCTGTATTGTGCCACATTTCTTTATTTTTAATTGCCCTAACACTTTTGCCATTCGCTATCCAATCTGAACCACCAATTAAATCTATTTTCATTATGCAATTTACTCCTGCCATACAACTTAAATCTAATCCTTCATTAGACCCTTTTGGAACATTTACACTCCATTCAAATAAATTAACTCCATTTATAAATTGTTCTGTTGGACAATTTTGTGGTGGCGTTCCAAAAGAAACATTAGCACTAAAAGATAAAGTAGGGGTATATTTTAAAGTATCATTAGGTTGAACCCAAACACTTCCCTGTAATTGAGAACTATTTATGCCAAAAATACCATCAACATTTTGAACCCAAGTAGAATCAGCAGGTGCATTTATAGTTAAATACATAAGAACCGAATCTTTGGTTGTATTTACTATTTCAAAACCTGTATTTGAAAATGTATTATCAAGATTTTTTTCTTTTTTAGTTATATAACTAATTAAAGAAAGAACTGAAATGATTACTAAAAATAAAAAAATATACTTTTTCATTATTTCTTTTCTTTATATACAACCATTCCTGTTTTGGTCTTTGTCGCTACATAGGTCTTACCTTTGTAAGTGAATGATTCAGCACCATCTTTTCGTGCCTTGTTCATTAGTGTAAAATACTCGTTTGCCATTTTGTTTAGTTTTTAATTGTTGTTGATTATTACTTATTTTTTAAGTTCTTTTATTTTGTCTTGTTTTGTTGGTTTAGATTCAAGCACTTTAATTAACCTATTTATGTATAAATTATTTATTGTACCAACATTATTATCGTATCGCCTACCTTAGTTTACTACCCAAAAGTTGACATCGGCATCGATATTGGGAGCCTCGCCTAACCCTCCCGCAGACTGAAAGGTAATAGTAGCACTACCTGCACCTGCCTGCACTGTGGCACAGTTTCCCGCTGTAAGGTTTGCTGTCACATATTGAAGTATGACAATACTATTAGCAGTAATATATGAATTTGTTAATGTGAAAGTTATACCCGTTGTATCTTTCCTAAACCTGCCCGTAGGTGAATTGATGGTGGCTGAATCGGATGAGGTGGTATTGATAGCCTTTGTGCCTATCACAAAGTCACCATCAAACCTACTAGCACCTGCCTGCACCCACAAGGCCATGGCATTGGTGATGGCTGTACTTGCTCCAGCCACGGGAGCCCCACTGATAGCAAATGTGGCGGCATTGGTGATGATACTTGTACCACCAGCAATAGTATATGTTGGAGCTTGTATCAGGAAGTTTCGCTGGGTGGTCAATGGCCCTGCTGCCCAGGTCACTATCCTTGCCGAGTTTATGTTCACGTCCATGCTCTCGGTGCTGGCCGTTTGGCCCGTGTGTGCCCCACCCGTGAACAATATGCCCCTGGCTGTGCCGCTGCCGGCAAATGCACTGGCAGGCTGCACTATGTGCACCATGCGGTTCACGAGGGTGGTGAACGAGCCATTCACAAACGACGGCCCTATGTACAGAGCGGCTATGTCCTGTGCATTGGCGGTGGCGGTGATGGCCTGCTGTAGGCTTGTGCCGGCAAATGACAATGTGCCAGCGGAAGCAACACTTGCCACTGTTATATCGAAATAGTTGTTGCCAGATGCAATGGCTGCGGAAGTCGTACCGAACTGCCATACGCCAAGACTCACCCCCTTGCAAAAGTATGAACCCACTATTACCGGTGTTGTGTGGCTGGCAAACACGATGCGGCATGCATCCGAGTTTCTGGACTGAAGCACCACACTGCCTACCACACTGCCAGGCATGTAGTTATAAATAGTGGGCATCAAGGTGCCCGTTAGCAATGATGTGCCCACATTTCCCGCAAACTCAATGGCCGATGGTCCGGCAGCCGATGGGTTAGACCTGCCCAGCCGCAGGGCTATGTTTGCGTTTATGGAGGTGGCCGTCTCGCCCTGAAAGTTTATCAGCAGCCTGAAGTTGGTATCGTCCCATTGCAGCCTTGTTGCATTTTGGGTTATCAGCCCTGCTACACCTATGAAGGGCACACTGGTGGCGGTGAGTGCGGTCACGGTGATGCTGGTGGCCACGGTGAGGGTGGTGCCTATCACTCCTGCCCCGCTTATGTTGTAGTTGCTGCTGGCCTGGGCTCCTGTCTGGTTGAATATGTAGCTGGTAGCACCGCTGGGTATGTCGGCAGGCACCAATGCCCTGAATGTAGGTGTGGCTGCTGACGATCCGCTGGCTGGCCCGGCAAACACCACATTGATGGCCTGGGTTGCCAGCGATACCGCCAAGGTGCCAGCGGTAGTAATGGGGCTGCCCGCCACGCTGAAAATGGATGGCACAGTCATGGCCACACTGGTCACGGTGCCAAGCCCAGAAGTGCTGGTTGGCTTGTCTGAAAATCCTATTGGGCCAAAATACATGAGTTGATGTGTTGATTGTTGATTGCTGATTTTCACCCCACCCGTTATCTTTTTTGGTTCTATTGGAGGATGTTCTGCCATCCCCCAATAGGGGAGGGAAAGAGGCATCCCAAAGTTAGAGGAGGCTGACGGGGGTGGGGGCTTAAAGGTATTTTTTCATATCAAGGTGTGTCACGAATTT
>SHWZ01000019.1 GCA_009693575.1 Flavobacteriaceae bacterium
CAAGCGATCTATTTCGGCGAAGGTGTTGTCCTTCTCCTCAATGTCCATTTCGGGGTTCTCGTCCACCGATAGCCTCAGGGCTGCCATTTCTTTGTCAATGTCTGACAGATGGTCAGTTAGGCGTTGTTTCAGTTCAAGGGTTTTTGCCCTCAGTTGGTCATGAGTGAAATTTGTATACTCCGCAAAGTGGCGGTTTATTTCCTCTACTTTTGGGTAGAGGTCTTTCAGATCTTTGTCGGTCTTGGAGCCTCCGAAAACCTTGGATATGCCTTTGAGTAGTGAGCCTAACATGTTGTCTTTGTTTGTGTGAAAAAGGGATGCGAAAATAGTTGACGGCTAATTAGCTAATTTGGAAATGTGCTAATTCGTTGATGTCTTTGGCCTTCAACAAGAAACCCAAAAGCGGATAGCGGTAAAAAAGGCAGGCATCAATTGTGTTGATTGCTCAATTTCCATCTCCACCCTATATTAGCAACCTTAAACCCTAAAAATCATGAAACTAATTACTAAATCGTTAGCCATGCTGTTGATAGCAAGAGTATGAACCGCCTACACAGGCAATGCTCAAGCATTTGAAAAAGGAAAGTCGTATGCATCAATTGGTTACGGTTTTCAGCTTCTACCTGTTAAATCACTTTTCAAAGTCTATCAAGATGAATTAGGATTTAAGGTGAAAGGTATGGGGCCATTTGCGATGAAGTATGAATATGCCATAACTGATAAAGTTGGCATTGGCTTGAATATCGGTTTTACCAACGCCAGTATTGAATGGAGCGACTCTTCATTAAATATGAGTGGGAACATTGAAAATTTTAATTATAGCTACAAATATTCTAAACTGACGGTGACCCCGAGGTTCAACTATCACTTAGGTGAGAATGAAAAGATTGACCCATATATTGGGTTTGGGATTGGGTTCAAAAAAGCAAGCTACAAATTCACCACTTCCGACCCTTTTTTCGAAGGCATTTCATTTTCTGGCCTACCAGTATCGTTTGAGGCCACCTTTGGTATTCGAGGATGGTTCACTGACCAAATCGGTGCTTTCGCTGAAGTTGGTGTTGGGCATGGCTTCTTCCAAGTCGGGGCGGTGGGAAAGTTCTGATTGAAAGATATAAGATTAGTCCTCTTGCATGATTCATTTTTTATTGAGAACAAAGTGAGGAATCTTTATCGAATTATGAAAGAGATTTATTGAACGATAAAAGCGGCTTCATCCTTTCGGGTGGAGCCGTTTTGTTTTTAGGCTACATTTTTTTTACCAAAAGGGTCACAAAGAAAAATCCCACAAAGGCCACAAAGGTGTCGAACGACTTTGCCTCTTTCTTTGCCCTTCAATTTTTTTTTTGCATTGACTCTCAAACGCATCATCAGCATACTAGCCAACAGCGGCTTTTTGGCCTTGGGCATTTGGTTGTCGTGGTTGTTTTTGCAAAAGCCCGAAACGGCTGAGGCATTTGCCAAAATGAAGGAGGCTGAAACTTGGCCGCTATGGTTCATCGTGGCGGCATCGTTGGGTGTGTATATACTTCGGGCTTTGCGTTGGCAACAGTTGTTGGCTGCTTCGGGTGAAAAGGTTGGATTGTCGCTCAGTTTTTCGGCGGTAGCCGTAGGTTATTTGGTCAGCTTTGGCCTGCCACGTTTCGGCGAAGTGGTTCGTTGTTATATCCTCAAGAAAAAACAAAACATCGGACTGGCCATGACTTTTGGAACAGTAGTAGCAGAGCGGGCAGTGGATATACTCATGCTCTTGCTGATGCTGCTGCTAAGCCTGCTGCTGCAAATGAACAAAGTGCTGAGCTTTTTCACAGATAATATAGTACACCCCCTCACCCAAAACCTAAGTACATTAAAGGTTTGCCTATTGCTTACTGCCATACTGCTGGCTGTTTTTGCATTATACTGGGGTTACCACAAATTCAAAAATAGCCAGCTAATTTCTTCCTTCGCAAGTGGCTTGGCTACTGTGTTCAGGTTAGAAAAGCCGTGGTTGTTTGTGGCCTACACTGCGAGCATTTGGCTGGGCTATTATTTAATGACTTGGCTGTGGTTTTTCTTGTTTCCTGCCACAGCACAACTCGGCTTGCTGGCAGGGCTCACCATCTTCACCATCGGCACAGTTGGCCGCTCAGTGCCTATACAAGGTGGAGGCATGGGGGCCTATCATTTTTTGGTGGGGCAAGCATTGGTGTTGTATGGATGCAGCCCTGTGTATGGGGCTTCGCTTGCAATGCTCATACATGGCGGGCAGACTATCTTCACCTTTTTGGCGGGACTACCTGCATTGGCTTGGGTGGTGTGGAGGAAGTGAGAACTTATGATGTGGTAATCTCACTCAGTTTTCAATATTCTCAAAGACTGAGTATGCTGCCCATCTAATCGCAGCAGATACACACCATTTGGTAAGTTAGAAATATCCAGTTGCGGGTTGTCAGTTTGCACTTTGCTACTTGTCATTAGCCGTCCACTTTGGTCGTAAATAGTGTATGTGCTACCAACCAGCTTTTCTCCAGTCAAATAGATAAAGTTAAATGCTGGCATCGGATGAGCCGATAGCGAAGGATATACTTTAGTGCCGGGCACTCCAATTTTAATTTTTCCAAAACCTGCTACATAGTTTTTGCCACATTGAAGCAATGATCCAAGTGGTTGTTGGATGTATCCATGTCGCTTGAGCCAGCAGATACGATTACCTTCACGCATACAATGTCGCTGTCAGTGGCAGTTGTATCCGTTTCATATCGAATTGCAAAGGCAGTATATGGGTCGGTGTTCCTGAAGTTTATATTGTTCCATTCTATCGTGTCGCCACCACTGCTCACCTTGCTTGGTGTCAATGCTCCTCCCTTGCCGAGGTATTTTACCTTTCCGGTCACATATACTTTCACATCGCCCGTGGTGCTGGGGCATTCATCCGTCCCCCAAAGCTTCAGCATGTCGCCTCCCAAAATGTTCAAGATGCTTTCCTGCCCAGGCTGAAAATGCCTTGACACATTTACTGCCTTCACACCCGCATCGTAGCCGCCCTTGCAGCCAAGGCCAATATGTGCGAGTGTATCCTGACTGGAAATGGTGGAAATTGTAACTGAGGCTGCTGCACAAGCAATAACAAAAGGTATATTCGTTGAGTCGGCCAGCAGGGAATAGGTTCCCGGCTTGGCGGTGAAGGCATACTCGCCGAACTTGCTGCTGAACTGTGTGCCCACCGTTTGCATACTGCTGTCCATCAGTGTCACCTTCACCCCTCGCATTCTGTCCTCCTTCGCTTCTGCATTGCAATTGGCACTGCTGTCGAGGTATATATTGCCATATATATTATAGCCAACTGGGCAGCCGCCATTGGCCTTGCACAATGGGAAGTTCCTGAGGGATGGGGTGCTCTGACAGTTGATGAAGTTGGGGATGCATTTAATTATAGTGTCCCATGGATTACCTCTAAAATTAAGTATTTTTAAGCTTTGTGGCAAGGGTGGTAAGCAGGCTATTTTAGTATAACTTATATCGAGCGTTATTAAGTTTGGTGGCAGGTTAGGAATAGACTTTATTGGATAATGGGCAAGGGTTAGAAACTTGAGATAAGGTGGAAAAAGCTGAATAATAATGAGTTAATCATCGTAATTGCCAAGATCAATGTATTCAATATTGTGTGGCCAATGGTCAAGTTTAGAGAAGGTAACTTGAGCATGAGCGTTTGACCATACTGATAAAGTAATAAGATTTTCAGGCAATTCTGGAAGTAGAATTCCTCCTGTCAAGTCAATACTAGTAATCCTAGTTGCAGTAGGAATTTTTTTGATGTATTCAACGTTCCACTTGCAAAATAGAGTCTATAGGTAGAGTCCGGCAGCGATAAAATACTGTCAGCTCCTTCATTAAAAAACAACCTGTATAGTGAATCTATACTGGTCACATCGAATTTTCCAACGTTACAAACGCTAAGCTGTGTTAGTTTTCTAGGCATTGGGTTTGTTAAGTAGTCCAGTTTCTTGATCTCAGTCAAATCAAGTATCCTTAAATTCCTGAAAGCCTCAATCCCTCTAATGTTTTTGATATTTCGTTCGTGGTGTATTACAGAGGCCTGAATTTGTAGAGAGGTATAACTTGCCACATCTGTGGCGTCTATACTGTCTTTGTTAAGCCCGTAAAGCGGGACACTCATTGTTTTAAGGGTAGCTTGGAATGCAGTATCAGGCACATGGTATCGTTGTGCATTGGCGGTGAAAGAAAGAAGGTTAACAGCCGCAATAAACAGAATTGTTAACGAGTATTTTTCTTTCATTTAGGTAATGTTGTTTTTAGTTAAGCAAAAGCAATGTCCCAATCAATATCAAAATTGACGAATACCTTAAAAATCTTCAAATTCCTTCGTTCCAGTTTTGAAATAGTCTCCGAAAAACTGAAAGTAATTGGGATAGACTGAAAAGCTTCAATCTTACTGGCTGTATTCGATAAACTCATGCTGACAAACCTTCGAAATACCCCAACTCCTTTGCCCAATCCTTGTCAGGCATATGCCCCGACAGATCCTTTATCTTGGCCAAATATTTCTCCTTGAAAAGCCTATGAGCCGCCGATTCTGGGTGCAGGGGCTTGTGTCGGAAAGCGGTGAGCAATTGTTTTACCTCATCCATCAGGTGAAGGGTTGGGGCATCCATATACGTTTTACAAAACACCTCAAATACATATTCGGTAGCGGCATAGTTGGGGTGCACCAAGTCGGTATCGAAGAAGCGGTAATCCCTCAAAATATCAATCACCAATTCGTAGGCTTGAAAATACGAACCATAGCCTTGTTCGCACAGCAGGTGCACAGCCTCCAGCAGGCGGGCTTTGCTGCGGTTGTTTTCCACCATTCCATCGCGTATGTGCCTTACAGGGCTTACAGTCCAAATGATTTTGAGTTTGGGGTTTAATTTCAAACACGCATCCAATGACTTTTTGAGGCAAGCCACGGTTTCTTCTATTCCCATTAGGTTTTTGATGAACGATTGTTGAGGCATTCGGTGGCAGTTGGCTACTGGCCTGTTTGTGTCGGCAAGATGGTAAGAATACGAACTTCCCAAAGTGATAATGAGCCAATCAGCTTCGGCCAGGAAAGTAGATGATGCACTGTGTGCTTCATTTATTTTGTTTACCGATTCAGCAACAGAAATGTCAGAGAAGTCACTATGGTGTTCCCAACTGTTCCATATTTCACCTGCTTGAAAAAGGTCCGCAGACACGAAGGTTTTTTTATTTGCAAAAAAAGAAAGATGCCTTGAAATGCTGTGCGGATCGAACAGGATTCCGGTGGCATTGTGAAGTGCTTCAAACTTCCAGTTGCACAGCTTGCTGCCAATATTGTTGGTAAAACAAGAACCCATCAACAAGAGCTTGTCACCATATTTAATTGTTTCGCGTTCCTGTTTTATCGCTGGTTCCAGCATCCATTTCATGCCACAAACATAGTTGGTCGATTGTTGAGAGTATTTCACAAATGAATTACACAAACCGCTTTTTGGTATTGTTTATTCAGCCACCATGTGTAAAATTTGCCCTTTCAATAAAACCAACTGGTCGCCAAATGTGTTTGGTTTGATATCCCCACAATTTTTCGTATGAATTTTAGAATATACAAGCAGGAAGACCGAGGTCACGCCGACCACGGCTGGCTTGATGCACGGCATTCTTTCAGCTTCAGCAGCTGGTTCAACCCCGAACTTATGAGCTTTGGTCTGCTTCGGGTGTTGAATGACGATATTGTTGCTCCTGGCATGGGCTTCGGTATGCACCCGCATCAGGACATGGAAATAATAACCATACCGCTGAGTGGTTCCATAGCTCACAGCGACAACACAGGTGGCCACGGGATCATAGGCCCTGGCGAAGTACAGGTGATGAGTGCCGGCACAGGTATCATGCACTCGGAGGTGAACGGCTCCCAGACAGAAGCGGTAAGTCTTTTTCAACTATGGATAATGCCCAAGGAAATTGGGATAAAGCCCCGTTACGACCAACGGGTTTATGATTATGAAAAGAATAAAAACAGCTTTGTAGCCGTGGCCTCTCCGCTTGAAAGCGACGATGCCCTTTGGATAAACCAAGATTCAAGAGTGCTCTTCGGGCATTTTGAGTCTGGGAATGAAATCAGCTACACAACAATTAAGCAGGGCAATGGCCTCTATCTGATGGTAGTATATGGCGAAGCAGAAATAGCCAAGCAGAAGTTGGGTCGACGTGATGCCATAGGGGTATGGGATACCGATTCTATTGTCATTTCTACAAAAGGTAATGAGCCTGTGAAACTGCTGCTTATAGATGTGCCGATGGGGTGATGTAGTTGAAGCTATTGCAAATAAAACCTAATAAAAAAACCCATCTTACTGATGTAGGATGGGCTTTTTTGTGATGCTTTTGCTGAGGTTAGTCCTCTACAATAACGGTTTGTTCTTTGTATGGTGACTTGATATTCACCTGCTTGGTAACAAGCTTTATGGCTTGCTGTTTCAGCCTTGACACAGTTTTGTTGTATCTGTCTTTTCTTTTAAGTCTGGTTACGCCCATAGTAGTAATTTGTATTTTAGGGTCGCAAAAGTAAGTCGGTGGAGGGGAATTTGCCAAGCAAAAATATCTTACCAATTAGTGCAACAAAAATATGTAAGAAAATAGCCAATTTCTGCCTTGCCCAATTCTATAGGGTATCTCAATTTTGTAGGCAGAAACATTACCCCTTAAAACACGACACTTATGAAAGCATTAACTATCCTGAAAGAACAAATCTCTGGCCTCAACTTTATGAAAACCACCCTAACTGATGGTCAACAAATAGTGAGCAAGTTGCTTCATGACTTAGAGAAAGCTATGATAATTGGCAATAGCCAACAAGGAAAAGTGAAGATAGTATTTGAAAGCAACCATGGCAAAGTTGCAGTAGAGACAACGGTGTGGGCTGCTACCGACAATTATGTGTCGCTAAAAGGTGGCATTAGTATCCCGATGTCATCTATTCATGAGGTTGTGTTCTACTAAAAAACTATTTCTCAATCTTCAACGAATCGGTTTTTTCTGCTACCACCTTCCCATTTTTTACAGTTAGTTTTACAGCATAGGTTCCTTCGGTTGTATACTTGTGCTTCTGGGTTATGCCTCCTGCTATGGCTGATCCATCTCCAAAATTCCATTCGTAGTAGTTGGCATCGAGGGTGCAACTTGCGTTAAACTGTACTTCTTCGTTAAGTTTTGCAGTTTTACCTTTGTCGATAGAATAGCAAGGGGTTGGAGCTACTTTACAGGCAGTAATTGCTAGCATAGATCCAAGGATGAGGGTGTATTTCATTTGGTTAAGGATTATTAATTGCGGCACTTTGATATCCAGATTGCTATCTGGACCGCGTACAAAAGTACGCTCAATGAGAGCATTTGATGTGTTAATAATTTGTTTGCACAAAAGTATATAGATTTTGCTTGCCGCCAACTATTTCATTTTCTATTTGGGTTCTTAATTTGTCAAAATCTACGTCAGCTGTGCGTTTTTCGCGGATGAGTTGCAAAGCTTTTTCAATGAGTAATTTGATCTTTTTTTCATTGCTGTGAATTGAATTTCGGTGAGATTGGATGGCAGCAAAAAGCTCATCAATACCATCAGCGGTATCGGCCACTGTTTTCACCACAGGTGTTTCCCAGTTGCTGTTAATTTTTGAGTGAACTAAACTTTTCAAAGTATTAAAAAAGGCATCGGCACCAGGTCGGTCAGCTTTGTTAACTACAAAAACATCAGCGGTTTCCATTACGCCACTCTTAATATTTTGCACTTCGTCACCAGATTCCGGCACCAGCACTACCACAGTGGTATCTGCTAACGAGGCAATCTCCACTTCACTTTGGCCTACACCTACAGTTTCTATGATAATGTAATCAAACTTAGCAGCTTTCAGTAGGTCAACGGCTTCAACTATTTTAGGTGAAAGCCCTCCCAAACTGCCACGGGTAGCCATGCTGCGGATGAATACAGATGGGTTGGTGAAATGGTCATTCATGCGAATCCGGTCGCCCAGAAGAGAACCATGACTGAAAGGACTAGTGGGGTCAACAGCTATAATGCCCACCTTCATTTTTTTCTGCAAAAGGAAACCAATGAGGGCATTGATTAGGGTGCTTTTTCCAGCACCAGGTGAGCCAGTTATCCCTACGACTGGAACGGCAGGTAGCTTTGGAAGGTTAGACAAAAGTTGGATACCTTCCGCCTTGTAGTTTTCTACCAAAGAAATGCCCTTAGCCAATGCTTTGGTTGAGCCGTCTAATATTTCAGCCAAAAGTTGCTTAGTTTCCACAACGGCAAAGGTAGCATTGGCGGCAATTGGCCAAAGCCTTACCTTTGCAAAGTAAAAAATATGAGCGAAACATACGACAGAGAGCGGCCAAGTTTTGAAGATGCTAACAATGTGACAGTAAAACGTTGCTTCTATGCCTATGAATTTACTATTCCATATACCCAAGGCAAGGATGTAGCCGACGTTGGCTGTGCCAATGGATACGGTTCGGTGGAAATGGCCAAGACCGCCAAGACCGTTTTGGGGCTTGATTACTCAGAAGCTACCGTTAGCGGAAACCTAGAAACCTACCGTGATATAAAAAATTTGAGCTTTAGGGCTTGTAGGGTGCCACCATTGATTTTGGAAGACAACAGCGTAGATTTGGTTACCGCTTTCCAATTTATTGAACATATTCATCTCCGACTTAAATTTATGCAGGAAGTGAAACGGGTGTTGAAACCTGGTGGCGTATTCATTTGCACCACACCAAATGCAAAAATGAGCATTGCCAGAAATCCGTTTCATGTGCATGAATACACGTTTGCCGAAATGAAAGAAGAAGCTGGGAAGGTATTTGACAGCTTTGAATTGAAGGGGCTGAATGGCAATGAAAAGGTGAATAAATATTACGAAGACAACCAGACATGGGCTAAACGAATTCTGCGGTTTGACCCGCTGGGGCTGCACAAATTTATACCCTCGGCACTGTTGGTGAAGCCATATAACTACCTGACCAGCAAAATGCGGAGGAACCTAAAAGCCACCAATACCGATACGATGAACATCAGCACATCCGACTTCGTGCTGCAAGATGATGAGTTGGACCAATGTTGGGATATTTATCTGATTGCAAAAAAATAAACCTATGAAAAAGATACCCAAAACCACTATTTATGTTCTACTGGCCGTAATTTTATCAGGCACGATTCAATCTTGCAGCAAACGTAAATGCGATGGCCGTCAACGCACCAAAGTGCCGATGGGATATATGTGAATAGAAAGTTTAGGCTTCAGTTGAGTTCGCTACAAACATCAGTATAATCAATACACATGTTGATTATTGCACCTTTTTTTATTTTGAATTAATATCGCCAACTCAACTGTACAAGGTTTGATTGGTGATCCCCCCCCCAATGTTTTTTTTTTTCTAAATTCATTTGCGAAATATGCAAAAATTCTCTTAATTTTACAATCCCAAACTTAAAACACATAACATACTGATAATCAATTGAAAGATGGAAATTGAATTAATGAAGCCCCGTGATGCCCTCAAACAATACTTTGGATTCGATGCCTTCAAAGGCTTGCAAGAAGATATAATTACCAATCTACTTGATGGAGGAGACTGTTTTGTGATAATGCCCACCGGAGCAGGCAAATCGCTGTGCTACCAGCTTCCGGCACTAATGATGGAAGGCACTGCTATCATCATAAGCCCTCTGATAGCTTTGATGAAAAATCAGGTGGATCAGATACGAGGCTTTAACGAGAGCGAAAGTGTTGCTCACTTTCTCAATTCTTCGTTGGGCAAGGCCGAAATTATGAAGGTGAAGGAAGACATCATGTCTAAGCAAACAAAGATGCTTTACATAGCCCCTGAGACCTTGAAGAAAGAGGAAACAATTGACTTTCTTAAACAAATCCATGTGTCGTTCATAGCTGTGGACGAGGCTCACTGTATATCTGAATGGGGACACGATTTTCGCCCTGAATACCGCCGTATTAAAGTGATTGTGAAAGAGCTCGGCAATGTGCCTATGATGGCATTGACAGCGACAGCCACACCCAAAGTGCAAGCCGATATTCAGAAAAACCTGCACATGATGGAGGCCAAGTTGTTTAAATCGTCTTTCAACAGGCACAACCTATACTATGAAATACGCCCCAAAACCAACAAGGAACAGACGGTGAAGAACATCGTCAGCTATATCAAGTCCAAGGGCAGCCACAGGTCGGGAATCATTTACTGCTTGAGCCGCAAGAAGGTGGAAGAAGTAGCAGAGATATTGAACGTGAATGGGGTAAAAGCAATACCCTATCATGCCGGGCTTGATGCCAAAACAAGGGCTAGGCACCAAGATATGTTCTTGAACGAAGATGCCAAAGTGGTGGTGGCTACCATTGCCTTTGGAATGGGCATAGACAAGCCCGACGTGCGTTTTGTCATACATTATGATATCCCCAAATCGTTAGAAGGCTATTATCAAGAAACAGGACGTGCCGGCAGAGATGGGATAGAAAGTGATTGCTTACTCTACTACAATCCATCAGATGTAGACAAGCTCGTTAGCTTTATGAAAGATAAGCCAGTGGCCGAACAGGAAATAGGAGGGCTTCTCATCCACGAAACGCAAAGCTATGCAGAGAGCAGCAGTTGCCGCCGTAAAATGCTTCTTCATTATTTTGGGGAAGAGGGATTTGATCCAGAAAACTGTAACAAAACCTGCGATAATTGCCGTCATCCCAAAAAACTGGAAGACGTGACAACCGAAATAGAGATGATGCTGAGCCTTGCTCAGGAGTTGGAAGGCAAATTCACCATACAACACCTAGCGGATGTGTTCATGGGCAAAAAGACCCAGCAAACTGATATGCACCAACATTTTCTATTAGATGAATTCGCCAAAGGGAAAGATCGTGGTGAAAATTTTTGGAAATCGATTGGTCGTGTGTGCATGTTGAATGTATATGTTTCAAAGGATATTGAAAATTACGGCATACTAAAAATTACACCCAAAGGCGAATTATGGTTGGCTAAGCCTCAGAAGGAGGTGATGGCACTCGATTCGGAGTTTGAACGCTTTGCCGACGAAGACGCTACTATTGACGTCGAAAGTAGTTGTGACGAGCAGTTATTTGCTATACTGAAAGATCTGGTAAAAATTGTGGCCAAAGACAAGAAGCTGCCGCCTTATGTAATCTTCGCCGACCCCAGCCTGGAAGACATGGCCATAAAATACCCCATCACCATGGAGGAACTAATGACCATACAAGGTGTTAGCACAGGCAAGGCGACCAAATATGGACAACCTTTTTTAACTGCAATTGAAAAATATGTGGAGGAAAACGACATTGAACGACCTCAGGATATGATAGTAAAAAGTGTTGTGAACAAGAGCGGAGCCAAGGTAGCACTCATTCAAAACATAGACAAAAAGCAATCGCTGGCCGACATAGCCCGTGGGCGTGGAATGAGCATGGACGAGATGATTAAGGAGATAGAAGGGCTTGTTTATAGCGGCACTAAGCTAAACCTACGTTATGCCATTGATGGTATATTGGACAAAGACCAACAGTCCGAGATATTCGACTACTTCAAGCAAAGCCAAACTGATGACTTGGAAGTCGCTGTGAAATACTTCGACCTTGACTATAATCACGAAGAAATGAGGCTGATGCGTACCATTTTCATGAGTGAAGTGGCGAATTAGGAAGTTTATATACTGCAGGTGGAAATTCTCATAAGCTATACCAAGAAAGCCCTTTCCACCACTCTCCACTAAATACTACAATCACTGTGGATTGGTTCAAATAAACTGACTCGAGCAGCTTGAAGTGTGCACCACCTTCGTTGCCAATTGAAGCTACAAAAAGCCATAGACAGTTTTAGCCAATACCTTCGTTATGAGAAGCAGGCCTCGGGAAACACGTTGTCGGCCTATCAGAGTGACTTGCAGCAATTTTTCTTATATGTCCAAGAAGAGTTTGAGACTGAAAGCCTGTTAGAAATTTCTCATTCCATTATTCGCTCTTGGCTGGTAAGCCTCATGGATACAGGGATTAGTCCACGCTCAGCCAATCGTAAGATTGCCTCATTGAGGGCTATGTACCGACACCTCAAACGGATAGGTACGATAGACAAAGACCCGATGCAAAAGGTTCAGAATCCAAGGCCCAGCAAAAAGCTTCCTGTTTTTGTGGAGCAAAGCCGCATCAATGCATTTTTGGACAATGGAGAACAAGAATTTACTAACGACTACAAAGGCCAACGAGACAGGCTGCTGCTGTTGCTGCTTTACCATTGTGGCCTCCGTCGAGCGGAGCTGATAGGCCTGCTTGAAAAGGATGTCGACCAAAGTCGCCACCTGATGAAAGTGCTGGGTAAGCGAAACAAAGAACGCCTTATACCCATGCTACCCGAATTGGAGGAACAAATAAATAGTTACCTCAATTACAAAAAATTAGCAGGTATTACAATAATAAATTTGGTTTGCGATAACAAAGGCCAAAAACTAAGCCCTACATTTGTCTATCGAAAAACGAAGGAGCTACTCTCACGGTTCACCACCCTAGAGAAACGCAGCCCCCACGTACTAAGGCATTCTTTAGCCACACATCTACTTGACCGCGGTGCAGAATTAAACGCTATCAAAGAACTGCTGGGACATGCCAACTTACAGGCCACCCAGATTTACACCCACAATTCGTTGGACAAACTAAAAAACGTTTACAGGCAAGCACACCCCCATTCTGGACATTAATATTTCATTTCAACAATAATCTAAAACCAATTACGTATTATGAAAGTTGACATCCAATCAATCCATTTCGATGCAGACAGCACCCTCGTTGAGTTCATCAACCAGAAAGTGGGAAAACTCAAAATTTTTTATCACGGCCATTTAGACCTTAGGATATTTCTGAAGGTGGCCAAGGCACATACTTTCAACAACAAGGTGGTTGAAATGAAACTGATGGTGAATGGCCAAACCCTTTTCGTGGAGCACCAAGGCGACTCATTTGAAACGGCCATCGACTTGGCACTCGATAGCTTGGTAGCACAACTTCGTAAGTTCAAAGAAAAGCTGCAACAACAAGTCTAAACATACTTTCTTATACCACTTTCTTCCACAAAGCCCTTCGTCATGAATGGCTTTGTTTTTGGCTAAAAAACAGCCTTCGCTATTCTGCTAGTAGCTTCGCTTAGACCCATGGTGTAGTAATGCAGCACGGGCACGCCAGCAGCTTTCAACTCCTTCGATTGTTGTATTGTCCATTCAATGCCAACTTCCTTTACTGCTCTATCGTCGGCAACAGCCAATATGTTTTTAGAAAGTTCTTCAGGGATTGTGAGGAAGAAAATTTTTGGCAAAATGTCCAATTGCTTTTTGGTGGTCAACGGCTTCAGACCGGGAATGATGGGTACAGTTATGCCAATTTCGCGGCAGCTTTTCACAAAATTAAAATACTTTTCATTATCAAAAAACATTTGTGTTACTATGTATTTAGCTCCTGCATCCACCTTGCGTTTCAGGAAGTTCAAATCATTTTGATAGGAAATGGCTTCAAAGTGTTTCTCCGGATAACCTGCTACGCCGATACAGAAATCGGTAGGAAAAGGGTTGGTTAGTTCCTGATCCATGTATACACCATTATTCATGTTCTCAATTTGTTGAATTAGTTCCAACGAATTGGTGTTGCCGCCAGGTTCGGGTATAAAGTGAGGCTCGTTTTTAATGTTGTCGCCACGCAAAGCAAGAATATTATCTATTCCCAAAAAGTGTAGGTCAATTAATGCATTTTCGGTTTCATCTTTGGTGAAGCCTCCACAGATAAGGTGAGGCACGGCCTCTACTTTGTACCTATTCATGATGGCTGCACAAATGGCTACCGTGCCTGGCCGCTTCTTGGTGCTAATCTTTTCCATCACACCTGCCTGATTGCGACGAAAAATATATTCTTCACGATGGTAGGTCACGTCCACATAGGCTGGGGCAAAGTCCATCAGTGGCTCTATCCCGTCGTAGATTGACTTGATGTCCTTGCCTTTGAGGGGAGGCAGTATTTCTATGGAAAATAGGGTCTTGCCAGCTGCTTTTTCTATTTGCTCCGTAATTTTCATTCGGGCACAAAGTTAGGCACATCCCTCTTCGTCAACTTAAAGAAAAGACAAACGAGGCCAAGATTACTTTTGCCCCGTGAGTGTTAATCTTCGTATCCACCTGGCATTGTTTTCTGTTTCGCTCATTTACGCTGCTGTGTTCAGCATGGCCAAGGAAGTAATGCCACACTACATTCCTGCTTATAGCATGATCTTACTTCGGGTATCCATTGCTGCAGGTATGTTTTTACTCGTACATCGCTTTGCCATCAGAGAAAAGGTGACTGACAAGAAAGACCTATTGCGAATGTTTGTTTGTGGCATTTTTGGGGTGGGAGCTAATATGCTTTTGTTCTTCAAAGGGCTTGAAAACACTGTGCCTATCAACGGTGCTATCTTGATGACTAATACCCCCATTTTTGTGGTAGTCATCGCTTTGGTTTGGGGTATGGAAAAACCCAGCATCCATAATGTGTGTGGCATCTTGTTAGCTTCCCTTGGTGCAACACTGCTGCTGGCAGGCAAGGGCTTTCAGTTTTCGAGCCACACCCTCACGGGGGATCTGCAGGTGACAGCCAATGCCATTATTTACTCTTTCTACTTGGTATATGCCCGTCCACTGATGCGTAAATACCATCCAATCACCGTGTCGAAATGGACATTTCTTTTCGGGCTGCTCTTTGTTTTTCCTTTTGGTATTGGTGGCATCGGGCAAATACATTGGCAAGAGATACCAACCCAAATTTGGGTTTTCATTGTTTTCATTATTCTTTTCTCCACCTTCCTTACTTATTTGCTCAATGCCTGGGCACTACGAAAAGCCAGCAGCAGTTTGGTGGGTTCATATATCTATCTGCAACCAGTATTAGCCACTGGCATTGCACTGGCTTTTGGTAGTGATAGCCTTACCATTGAAAAAACATTGTATATGTTGCTCATCCTTTGTGGGGTCTATTTGGTAGGAAGGAAAAAGAATATTACTTTGCCTGAGAAGGCATCACCAAAGGCTTTTACAGAAGCAGGAGAGCAAAGTAAGAAAGAAAAAAGCCCTAAAGCATTGGGTAATTTCATTATAGATAATGCTCAAGTTGGAGATAGGATAAGGGCGAATGACGATGAATATTATGAAGTAGTTAGCAGAAGAACGAATAAAAAAGGGCATACAGAAACAGAATTACAGCATTTTGTAAAAAATGAGGAAACAGGAGAGTTTGAAAATAACCCAAGTGCTGTAAAATTTTTTACAGATAAGTACAGAGGTACTGACATGGAAAAATTAGGATATAGAGATGCTTCTGATTTATTTGAAAGTTATTATACGAATAGTAAAGGTGAACGAATAATTGAACAATATACAAAATGAACCAGCAACAGGACAACCCAAACCCGAAAGCCCTACTGCAAAGAATAGCAGAGATGGAGCAAAAGATAAACCCACAGCAGAACCAAATCCAACGGCTCAAAGCGGAGTATTAATGACTGACGAAGCGGCAGCCAGCGGTGGACTTGAGGAGTTGGGAAGTGAGCCATTAAAAAGAGCAGGATGAAAGGGAGGAATAAGATTGCCCCCATATATCAAACGAACAAAACGTATCATACAGACTCGAATGCAACACACCGGATACTTTCAAAGCCAACTTTTGAAGGGGTTGTAAAAAAGGGAGGTAAGTATCTGATAACAGACGATGTAGTTACAACAGGAAGTACAGTTGCAGCAACCCCAACAATGGTGAATTCACAATTAAGTCAGGCAACAACGGCAACTACACCATCATCAATGAACTTGGACAGTCTGTACAGACTATTCAACTGACTGATGCCAACAAACACAGCGTGAACATTGGCAACCTTGGCAGTGGAGTATATTTCATCATCGGATTTGATAACAACGAGGTGACAAGGCAGAAAGTGGTGGTGCTGAAGTGAGTGGTTTAGGGAGTTATTGGTCTGACTCATTCAGGGTAGTTGCCTCACCCTACCTTTGTGCCCTCAATGACTGCTAAACGCCATACCATTACCGCTGCCCTGCCTTACGCCAACGGCCCTGTACATATAGGCCATTTGGCTGGCTGTTACCTGCCTGCCGATATATACACGCGATACCTGAAAGCAAAGAGAGAGGAGGTGCTTTTCATTTGCGGCAGCGATGAACATGGTGTACCTATCACCATCCGAGCGAAGAAAGAAGGCATCACCTACCAAGCAGCAGTAGATAAATACCACCACCTGATGCAGCAGGCGTTTGCCGATTTTGGAATTGAGTTTAGCTGCTATGGACGAACGTCTTCGCCAACTCATCATCAACTATCGTCTGATTTTTTTAGAAAATTGTACGATAACAATGGCTTCACCGAAGAAACCACCGAACAGTATTACGACCCTGAGGCCAAGCATTTTTTAGCTGATAGATATATCACAGGAACCTGCCCTCGATGTAGCAATCAAGGAGCTTATGGCGACCAATGTGAGAAATGTGGTAGCACATTGAACGCAACAGATTTGATTAACCCCAAATCAGCACTAAGCGGTGCTGTGCCTGAATTGAAAGCTACCAAAAACTGGTTCCTGCCACTTGATAAATTACAAATGGAATTTATCGACGGATATATTGCCGAAAAAAAGGGAAAATGGAAACAGCATGTTCTGGGCCAATGTCAAAGCTGGCTAACCGAAGGACTGAGGCCCCGTGCTATGACTCGTGACCTCGACTGGGGAGTGAAAGTTCCTATTGAGGGGGCAGACGGCAAAGTATTGTATGTATGGTTCGATGCCCCGCTTGGATATTTTTCGGCGACAAAAGAATATTTTGATTCGCGTTTTTCTTCTACCTTTAATGGTGTAGAATCGGTTCAATCAGAGGGTGAATTGGGTCAAATAGAAGTCGGCAAAATACAGTTGGATGATTGGAAGAAATGGTGGGTTAAAGAAGAAGGCACAGAGCAGCATGTGGTGCATTTCATCGGCAAAGACAATATCGTTTTCCACTGCATCATTTTCCCCGCAATGCTCCATGCCTATAATCAGTTGGGGATGGAACAATACTTGATTGCGGACCAAGTGCCAGCCAATGAATTCTTGAACTTAGAAGGACAAAAAATAAGCACCAGCCGAAACCATGCAGTTTGGCTTCACGAATACTTGCAGGATTTTACAAGAAAAACGGATGAACTGCGGTATTATCTAACTGCCATTATGCCCGAAAATGCCGACAGCGATTTCACTTGGAAAGGATTTCAGTTGGCCGTGAACAGTGAACTAGTGGCAATCATCGGCAATTTTATCAATCGTGTAGCGGTGCTGTTGCACAAGTTTTATGATGGAAAAATTCCAAGCGAAACTGGAATGGGAGACCGAGAGAAAAACCTTTTTGATAACCTAAAGCAAACTGCCGACACGATAGATAGTCACTTGCAACAATTCAGATTCAGGGATGCTCAGTCGGCCTTGGTTGACTTATTTCGCAGTGGCAATAAATATTTTGCAGAAACGGAACCCTGGCATCTCATCAAAACAGACCCCGAACAAACCAAAGGAGTGTTGGCTGCTGCGGCTAACTATTGCGTTTCCTTGGGGATACTCTGCAAGCCATTTCTGCCCCAAGCGGCTGAAAGAATTAAGGATCTTTTCAAAGTAGCAAATGATAAATATGATTTGACTTCGCTTGGCGTGACTAATATACTTGTTATTGGCCATGCTATTAGCCCAGCAGAGCATTTGTATAAAAATATTGAAGATGCTGAGATAGCAAAGCAGGTGGATAAGCTGAAGACCTCTCCCGTGACACTCTTCAAGGGAGAAGGAGAAAACAACGGTGTCGAGCTGTCCCAATCGATTTCGGGTTTATCGAAGTCTGAAATAGTGTTCGAGGATTTCTCTAAATTGGATATACGTATTGGCACCATTAAAGAAGTAGTGAAAGTGCCCAAAGCAGACAAACTATTGCAATTGACGGTGGATGTTGGCATTGATACTCGCACCATCGTTTCTGGCATCGCACAACATTTTACTCCTGAGGAATTGGTTGGCAAGCAGGTGATGGTGTTGGTAAACCTTGCACCCCGCAAAATGAAAGGCATCGAAAGCCAGGGCATGATTCTGCTGGCCGAAGATGAAAATGGGAAACTCGTTTTTGTTACCCCTGAAAATCAGGTAAACAATGGAGCTGGGGTGAGTTGATAAAAACCTGTATAGGGTTTTGAATCCTATACAGCTTCAAATAACCCATCCAACACCTCAGCTAACTTCAGGTCTTTCACTGTCACCGTATTCCCCTCCGAATGCGTAGTCAACTTCACATGCACTTTGTTGTATACATTAGTCCATTCGGGGTGATGGTCCAACTTTTCAATGGTATAGGATGCCTTCACCATCCATGCAATAGCTGATGCAAAATCTTTAAAGACAAAAGTCTTGCTCAATTGGTGAGGTTCTTCGTGCCAGTTCATGCTTGTTAGGTTTTAGCTAAAAGGCTGTAGTTTTTGCCGCAATAAACCAAGAACTACTCACTACATTACTTATTTTTCAAATGATTGTTTTATCTTCAATTGAATATACGAACGGTGACTTTGGGTTTCTTTGTCGATGGCCAATGTCGGTGCAGTTAGCATAGCAAGAATTCCTTTCAACTGCATGGTAGCATTGGATTTTGAAATATTGTCGTGCCACATACTTTTTGATACATCCACGAGGTTTGTTACATATTCTATCTGTAGGTTTTGGCGAATTGTATTCACATTGCCTGCAAGGTCGTCTTTGAAAATGGCTGCAGTCAGATCACCCATCATATCTGTCACCGAATATTTATTGCCATACATGCGAGAGTCCGTCATGCGTTTCAGCAATCGAGGGCTTAGCAAAAAGTCAAGCACGGAGCCTTGAATCATCAAGATACGGTCGTGGAGTTTTGGGTCTTCGCCATTGCCAAAGAAATTGAAGCCCCTCCGTTGCAGTTGCAGGTAAGAGTATAGTTCTTCATTTGCTGGAAAAGCATTCACGGCAAAAAGATTTTTTGCGAGTAAGTTCATTGCTTTCCTTTGGTCGGCCAGTGGCACGGCTGTGTATGGACGACCAGCACCAGCCTGCCCTATGAAGGCACGGTTGGTATATACCCCACCGATATAACGGCTACTCACCGTAGCGGCACTCATCATCTCGCCGGTGAGTATCATATAAGCTTGTCGCATTTCTTGCCAGCTTTGGCCTGACTTGTTATACTTTTCTTTCAGTCCGCTCATCAACCTGCCAACAAGTTTGAATCGGTCAGCACTATATTGCAGAACGTCTTTGCTCATGTCGTTCACGTTCACACGGGGGTCGCAGCCACTCCAAGCCGAACGCATATCGTCCGCATCGTTACCAAAAATCAACAGTGTATCACTGCTACGTTCCAATATTTTGGTGAGGCGAGATTCTTCCTTTTTTGGGTCATCCACACCTTCACTGTACCCATATTCAATAGCCCAATCGTCATATGGACCGGGGCGGGTGGTGAAAAATAGTCCTTGCTTGTCTTTGTCAAGGCTAAGGTTTACCGCAGGGTAATCCATTACAGAGCCTGCAAGCCCAAGCTTATCAGTCACGGCCTTGTTGTTCAACTGGTCGGGCGGCAACATTTGGCTTCCTCGCATGTTATGGTTCAATCCCATGGTATGACCCATTTCGTGCAGCACCAAATAATACAAACTCTGTCGGATATATTCTTTTACTTGAGCCTCTCCCATCCCAGCAGCTTGCATGGCTATGTTGCCCAAAATCATGTTATGTTGCATGGTGTTCGTGATGGAACAGAGGTTTTGCTGAAGTTGGGGGTTGGAAGCTGGGAGATGGGAGTCTTCGCCATTTTCATACAATTCCAAGCCAGCCCTATTAAACAATTGCTCCTGCTTCAGACGGTTGGTTACAAAAATGTATTCAAGCATTATATCAGCACCCAAAATTTGACCTGTTCTTGGGTTCACAAAGCTTGGGCCGTAGCCGCCAAACGGAGGATTGGGGCTGCTGGTCCAACGCAATACATTATATCGAATGTCACCTGCATCCCAAGTAGCGTCTTCGGGTTGCTCTTCTATTTTTACTGCATTCTTAAACCCCGCTTTTTCAAAAGCCAGATTCCATGTTTGTCCAGCTTCCTTAATGATGGTTCTGAATTCGGCTGGGGTTGTTTTTTCTATCCACCAAGTGATAGGTTCTAAGGGTTCGCTGAGAGCTGCACCCTTGTCTTTTTTTACCAAATTCCATCGGTGAATGATGTCTTTGTATGGCGTTGGGCTTGTGCTTGTCATATCTTCTACATCAGTCATAAAGTAGCCAATTCGGGCATCATCTCTCCGTGACTTAAAGTCGTTCTGAGGCATCTCAATTAAAGTATGCTGAATACGCACGCTTACTGCACGGGCATCTGCTACTGCATTGCCACCAGCATTTATCGGGCTGGGGTTGTCATATACATAATCTACCACCACATCTGTGTTTGCTGGGTAGTTGCGGATGTTTACGTATTTGCATTTTTCTTTGTTCAGACTTCCTAAACTAAAAAAGAAAGCGGCAAACGGGCTAGGTAACATGGAGGGCTTCACTTGGTGAAGGTTTTCACCCATGTATATGCTTCCGGCATCCAACAGCCATTCGTCTTTCAGTGAGTCTTTAGCAATTGGTTTAAGGCTTAATAACACAGCATCTGCCACATTGGCTTCGGCTGCTTTGCTTAGGTTATTGGCTGGGTCAAAATAGAAGTTGGTGTTTTTGCTTATAAACTCTACTCTATCAAAATATTTGCGGAGCGAAAATACCCTGTTGTCGCGAAAGCTGCCTCGGTTATGTCCAGTTTCTACCAATCCATTTTCACAATAAGCAAAATAGATGTATTCTTTGCTCAAATGGCTTTTAGTGAGAAGCATGTACATGCTTCCAGTTACAGTATCTTGATACAAAGTAAAAAGGCCTTCAAATTTTCTGCAGCTTTTGGTCTTTTCTTCAATGGCGTTCTTCTTTTTTGTAGGCTCTGCGGCTGGCTTTGGGTCTTCTTTGGCGAAGGCATTAATGGCTACAATGGCCATCAGAATGGTTAAAAATTTCTTCGTCATGGGCTTGGTTTATTGGGTAAGTGAAGTTGCAAAATAGGGTATAGCGACTATTGATAAAAGGTCATATTTAATTATTGGATATGCCGAAGGTTTTATACTGCAAGCGTACTCATTTTCGGAAACCCATCCGCTTCAAAATTTTCTTTTCGTAGATCCAAAAGAACTGAAACTTACCAAAGATGAATCCGAAAAATAGAATGAGTAGTTGATATCCAAAAATAAAGATGAATGTTTTGAGAAAAATAATTGACCAAAGATTGTCAGTGCTATTAAGCGACATCCACTGCACCATGGCTTTCGAAAGGTAAGCTACAGTGCTACCTGTGACAGCAAAAGTGAGCAGAATCATCCATAGGTCGAAGTTGTTTTTTAGCTTCCAGTGGCTCTTAAGTTTTGATAACATACGAAAAATTGAGTCGGCAAAATTAGGTTTCAGCTCAATTTCAATATTGACCTTCCTTCATCATCCACTTCAAGGCGATGCGAAGCCCCAAAAAGCATGGCCATATTTACGCGACTATGACCCGCTTGAAAATCAAACCCCACTGGATAGTTTTGGCCAATTACTGCATCCATCACTATTTCTTTTGCTGTCATGCCAAACGAGTTGGCAGGGTCTAGGTTTTTCATTTTATCAAGTCCGCCGACCACAAGGCCAGCAAGGTTGCTTAGCAATCCACTTTTTTTCATCCATTGCATCATTCTATCCAAGTGGTAATGGTGCTCATCTAAGTCCTCCAAAAACAGAATTGAACCACCCGTATTAGGGAAAAAATTGGTGCCACCCATTGAATGCAATACACTGATGTTTCCGCCAATTAATTGACCTTTAACAGAACCTGGTTTGAAGAAATCTGTTTGCCAATTGTAAGTATACTTTCGGCCTTCCAACAAATCTTTTAGGCTTTGCAATGTTTCTGAGGTCACCGCATAAAATCCTGCGGGGTCTATAGTAAAATTTACTGCCATCGGCCCATGAATGCTTGCACAATTCGTGTTATTAATCAACCCATGAATCACAGTCGGGTCGCTGAAACCAATAAACCATTTTGGATTATCTAAAAATTTTTCCCAATTCACTTGGTCCACCATTCGAATACTGCCATAGCCGCCCTTTGCACAAATTATAGCCTTCACTTCATTGTCAAGAATCATGTTTTCCAAATCTATCGCCCGCTCACTATCTGTGCCGCTCATCTGAAAGTGTTCGCCATATATATGCTCCCCTACTTTCACTCTATAGCCCCAGTGTTGCAGCGTTTCTATGCAATCCTGGATGTCTTCAGGTTTGACTTTTCGGGCTGGGGCTACTATGCCAATTGTGTTGCCTGGAAGCAAGAATGCAGGGAGTTTATTGTTCATAGTTCTTAGTTAAAGAAGTCAATGCTTTCCTTCCCCGGCTAAGGATAGCAGGAGTGGAGGATGGCAGTTGCATTTGTTCTTCTATCAGCAATATTAGCTCAGGTTTTAATTCGGGATACTTTCTCACAAGATTGGTTAATACTATCATGGATAAAACTTTTACGGCAATACTTTCTTCTTTGTGCGATAAATAGTTGAAACACAAATCGAGCACCTGGCCCTCCAGCTTTTCAGATATTTCCACAAACTGCAGCAGCCTGATGGTATTCCGTTTCACAGCATCGTGCAATTTGTTGTTATGCAAATTTGCGATGATGGTAGGCAACTGTTTTTTGACTAGCTCGGGATGAACCTCAACACAATTTCCCACTACCCACGAAGCCCGCTGCGACATCATAAATTCGTTGCTAAGTAACAAGCCAATCAATTCGTCAAAGTGTTTTTGATTGTTGCCAACCCAGTCCACAACAAAAGCAGTGTTTCGCTTACTGTGCTCTTTCGAAAGTGCCTGCCTTAGTTCCATGCTTTCAATGTTAGTAGTAGTGGACGAGCAATGATAGATTTTTTTAGCACATTCTAAATTCTATACCTTTTGGTCTAACATTCTCAGATATTATTCTCCTACAACTATATTCATAAGTACATACTTCTTGTTCTTAGCAAATTCTTGGGGGTCAACAGTGCTGATGTTCTTGGCCAGTTTTTCGTCAATCTTTGGCAGGCTTTCTTGCAATGCATAATAGAATCCAGGGGCTTTGGTTTGGAGTTTATTTACTAAAAATTCCTTTACAGGAAGTCCAATTTGTGTAGCCCAATGATGAACATAAGCAATAGTGGGAAGTATATGTAGGGTAATGTCCTCTTGTTTGGTAATTTCGAAGCCATGTTCCTGCAACTTGGCTGTAAAATGCTCCCAATTGTGGCCACTCTTTTCTCCTTGCTTCCCCGTTTTGAAATAGTCACATGCCACCCATTGCCCTCCTTGTTTCAATATACTCTTTATCAAAGGCAAGGCTTCGTCAAGGCTCAGGTATTGCAATGATTCAGAGGTAATCACCGTTCCAAAATAAGAATGGTATTTGGTGGCATCCATATCCTCGAAGCGACACTCGAGCAATGTGTTGCAATACTTTTCACGAATATGTTTTGCTTGGTTAATATCTGGTGTGAGGCCAATGGCATTCCAGCCTTTTTGGTTCATCAATCCCAACAACCCACCCATGCCACAACCAACATCCAAAATCGGACTGTCGCTATCCTTCACCAGTTCCAACAGCTTTTGGCCATATCGTTCTTGGGCTTGGTATATCATGCGGATGCTCACATCGAGCGGATGTATGTCCTTGTTGTCGAAATAGCCGTAGTGAAGGAAATCGCCGGGTAGAATCTGATGATACAATTTCAGTTGGGCATCATCATAAACACGTGCATTGCGTTTTCGATTCCGCTGCAATTTGATTACCCGCCACAGATGCCAAGGGTAAATAAGTTTTTTGAGAATGGGTTTGAGCATTGCGGCAAAAATAGGTTCATTTAAGGCGGTCAATATTGTATGTCCTAAATAGGGTCACTCTTCCCGTGGCCCTAGCCACAGCTTGTCCCTAAAACTTTCTTTTCCAAGTGGAAGTTTCTTTAGGTTTTCAATTAGGAGAATCGCACGGTCCATGCGTCTTTTGATTGCTTTTCACTCCTGCAACATAGAAGATAATGTATCGCCTGTTGTTCAGAGGCAATGCATCGAACCGCTTGTGACCTTAGTCTTCCTGTTGCAGTAGGGCAGCGAGTTCGGGTGGCACTTCCATGCCATATTCGCTTTCGTCGCTTTCAACTTTCACCCGCACTTTGTCACCTACCAGAAGCCCCAGTTTTTTTCGCCTTGCAAGGTTCACACTGCTACTAGCCTGCATTGTCGCTTAACAACTCATTCAGGGTGCCAATCAAACGTATAGTAAGTATGCCTCCAATTTTTTGTACTGCTGCTGCCGGCATTCCCGCATAGTGCATCTCGACAATCGATTCCAATTTGAACATGGAAGTTGAAAACTAAACGGGAAAAGAGGCTGCCTTGTATGGCAAAAGTAGGATTTCATAAAAAAAACCACCCATTGCTGAGCGGCCTTTCTATAAATTATCAATTGACTAGGCCAATGCTAAGGCGGTTTCTTCGGCCATATCACTGTCCACCAATATGCGTCCACAGCTTTCGCAAACGGTCACTTTCTTGCGTTGCTTGATGTCTATCTGCCTTTGGGGTGGTATGCCTGCAAAGCAGCCGCTGCATGAGTCACGCTCAATTTTAGCTACAGCAATTCCATTACGCATGTTGCCACGAATACGGGTATACGCGGCCATCAGTCGTTCGTCTGCTCCAGCACTGGCTTTTTTACGCAACTTATTAAATTCGGCCTCTTCTTTTTCGGTTTCTTCCACGATGGTATCCAATTCAGCTTTCTTGTTATCCAAGTCAACCTTACGACCTTTTATCTCTTCTTCCAGTTGCTCCAGCATTTCCTTCTGGTAATTCATAGTTATCACTAATTCCTTGCTCTTTTTGTCAGCAGCCTGCATCAGCAGCCCTTGCATCTCCACTTCTTTGTTCAATGCATCGTATTCGCGGTTGTTCTTAACGTTGGCCATCTGTGTTTCGTATTTTTTCACCAGTGCCTGACCTTCTTTTATAGAAATCTTATTGTTGGCCACGGTGGTTTCCATGTCCTTCATCTCGTTGCTTTGGTTGGTAAAGCGGGTCTCCAACTGGGCTACATCGTCTTCCAAGTCGGCCACTTCCAGCGGCAGTTCGCCACGTTGGGCTTTTACCTCGTCTATTTTTGAGTCGATGCTCTGCAACTTGTAAAGGGCTTTCAGTTTTTGTTCTACGGTTGATTCCATTTATTTGATTTAATAATAATAGTTTACCGGGTTGGTATTTGTATCGGAAATTCGGGCTGCAAAAGTAGGGAATCTTTTTAACAAATTATCCCGTAATAATTCAGTTGTCCAAATCTCGCTCTCCCAGTGGCCTATATCGCATATCATCAGCCTTTCTTCGGCCCCGAAAAACTCATGGTATTTGAAGTCGGACGTCACAAAAGCGTCAGCATCCTGACTTATTGCATCCGTCAACAAGAAACTTCCAGCACCGCCACAAACGGCTATTTTTTGTATTTTTGCTTTATGGGTTTTGGTAAATTTGATGCAACTGGGGTTCATGGTTTTCTTCAAATGAGCCAACCATTCTTCTTGGTTTAGTGGTGTTTCAAGATTTCCAATCAAGCCCGAACCGGCCTCTGGGTGTGTATTCAGCATCGGGGAAGTATTATAGGCAACCTCCTCGTAAGGGTGAGCGGCTTTCATAGCGGCAAGCACGTTGCTCATCAAGTGTTTAGCCACCACACATTCAACTTTTGTTTCAAGTTCAATTTGGGTTACTCCATGTTTTCCTATAAATGGGTTGGCACCTTCGCCAGCCCTGAAAGTACCTTTACCTTGGGTGTTAAAACTACACTGATCGTAGTTGCCAATTTGCCCCGCCCCGGCTGTAAACAGGGCTTCCCGCAATGTTTCTGCAAAGCTATTTGGCACAAATACCGCCAACTTGAATAGCCATCCTTCACGGGGTTGAAGTATGCGGAAGTCAATCAGTCCGATTCGTTCAGCTATCTTGGCATTCACGCCCGAAAGTACATTGTCGAGATTGGTGTGGATTGCATACACCGCCACATCGTTTTTAATGGCTTTCAACACGGTGCGTTCGGTTGCATTGCCGCCGGTCAGTTTTTTTAATCCACCAAAAATAAGTGGATGGTGGGCAATGATGAGGTTGCAGCCTTGGGCAATGGCCTCATCAACTACTGCTTCATTCACATCAAGGGCTAGCAGGGCTGAGCTTATCTCTGCTTCTTCATTACCAAGCAGTAGCCCACTATTGTCATAGCTTTCCTGAAATGCTCTAGGGGCAATGGTTTCAAGGTGTGTAGTGATTTCGGATATTTTCATAGAATGTATAGTCTCAATAAATAAGGAAACTGTTCAATTTAGTAAGTGCAAAACTACCTTTGGGAAAGGCAAGTGCAATTTGTCGCTTTTGTTGCTTCGACTTCGCTTAGCTTGACGACCAAACCAGAGAAAAATGCCGAATCACTAAATTATTTTTACTCCCCTTGCATGAACTTCTCATATAGCTCAGGCCGACGTTCCCTGGTGCGTATAAGGGCTTGCTCGTGCCGCCAAGTTGCTATGTTGGCCGTATGTCCGCTTTGCAATACTTCGGGAACTGGGATCCCTCTAAAATCTGCCGGGCGGGTATAAACTGGAGGAGATAGCAACCCATCTTGGAAGCTGTCTTCGAGGGCAGAGGTTTCATCGCCTAACACCCCGGGGATAAGCCTCACAACAGCATCAGCTATTACGGCTGCTGCAAGTTCGCCACCTGTGAGCACATAGTTGCCAATAGATACCTCTTTAGTGATATACTTTTCGCGGATGCGTTGGTCTACTCCTTTGTAATGGCCACAAAGTATAGCTATATTCTGAGTTCCAGAAAGGCGGTTAGCTGTTGGCTGGTCCAGTAATTCACCATCGGGTGTTACAAAAATAATTTCGTCGAAAGGGGTTTCGGCTTGCAGTTCATCCAAGCAGCGGGCAATGGGTTCAGGCATCATCACCATGCCAGCCCCGCCACCGTATTGGGTATCGTCCACTTGGTTGTGCTTGTTGGTGCTCCAATTGCGTATGTTGTGTATGTATAAATGCAAATGCCCTTTTTCTATCGCACGTTTCATCATGCTGTGCCTGAAAGGGGCTTCCATCAATTCAGGAAAAAGGGTGAGGATGTGAATTTGCATGTATAATCTTTGATGTTCAAGTTGCGATTTTTTGTAATGCAAATTTAAGGGGGTTTGGTGTTGGGTTGTCGGGAGTTTTTACCTATACACTTCGCAAAATCAGCATATATTTGCCATAAATATAGGACTTCCTTAGTAAGTCGAAATTTACAATCCCGATAAGTAGAGCAAGGTTCTTATAGCTATCAGGATTCATTCCAAAACTATGCCCGTAGTTTGCAATATCAAATAAAAACAACCTAAAAACCATGAACTATAAACAAATAGCCTTTCTCCTTTTGCTTGCTGCTTGCAAAGGTAGCGACAAGCAGCCTGCCAAAGACCCTGCCACTGAGCCGGACACCATCCAGCATTTGGGTGACAGCATCGTGTTGTTTGGCAAAAAAATGGGAGACACACTATTGGTTTCAAAAGACGCCATACCTGCCAACAAACTATATGCAACCATGGCTGATAAAGATTCGCTCATTGTGTCAGTCTATGGCGAAGTGGAGGCTGTGTGTCAAGCTGCAGGATGTTGGCTGCGGGTGAAGGCTGATGATGGTAAAACCGTCATGGCCTACACTGCCGAAGAGTTCTCGTTCGACACCGACATAGCCGGAAGGAAAGTGCTCCTCAATGGCTATGCTCGCTGGGATGTTACCACCGAGGCCGAACTGAAACATTTTGCTGAAGACGAAAACAAAAAAAAGGAAGAAATAGCCGCCATCAAAGGCGATAAGAAGGAATTGAGCTACTACATCAAAGGGGCATCCGTACTGTGATGAAAACCAGTTCCCGCATTTTTTTCAATGGCTTTTTTCCAATTGTTTCGAGCTTACTGCTTACCACCCACTGCTTATTACCCACCGCAACAAACGCTTGGGGTTTCTACGGTCATAAGCTCATCAACAAAAACTCGGTTTTCTTGCTGCCACCCGGAATGTTTGGTTTTTACAAAACCAATATTGAGTATATCACAGAACATTCCGTTGACCCTGACCGTCGCCGCTACAGCTTGGATGCCGAGGCCTGCCGCCACTACATCGACCTTGACCATTATGAAAAGGCGGTGCCGATAGATTCAGTGCCACATTACTGGAAAGAAGCAGTGGCCAAGTTCACGGCAGACAGCCTGAACGCCCACGGTATTGTGCCTTGGCATATCAACCTCATGTACTTCCGGTTGGTGGAAGCTTTCAAAAACAAAGACAAGCAACGGATACTGCGGGTATCGGCAGAGATAGGCCACTACATTGCCGATGCACACGTGCCGTTGCACACCTCCCACAACTATAACGGTCAGTTCACCAATCAACATGGCATCCATGCCTTTTGGGAATCACGGTTACCCGAATTGTTCTCAAGCGAATATGACTTGTTGGGCGAAAAAGCAGTATACATAGATAAAGTGCAGGAAGCCGCTTGGATGGCCATTGAGCAAAGTTATGCTGCTTTGGATTCTGTATTGACTTTTGAAAAGATGCTATCGCAAAACTTCCCCGACGACCGCAAGTATAGCTTTGAAGAAAAGGGTAGGATGGCCCTTAAAAACTATTCGGAAGAATACAGCCGCAAATACAACGATATGCTGAACGACCAAGTGGAACGCCGCCTTCGGGCTTCTGCCAATATGATAGCCAGTGTGTGGTACTCGGCCTGGGCCGATGGCGGCATGCCCGACCTTGACAAGCTACCAGAGGAAATGCCCAAGCCCGACCCCGAGCAGCCCGAAGCACCCAAGCAAGAGAAGATGATTGGCAGGCAGGAAGAGTAGAGACGCCTTTGTCACACTGAGCGATCCGGATGGCTATCGGGACGAAGTGATGGCGTCTCAATAGGTAGATACCGAAGACCTGAGCGAAGTCGAAGTGAAATCGTCTCCCAAGATTTTGCGGTGTTTGGCGAATCTTTCAACCACCATTGAGCAAAAAAAAATTTCATTTTGACAATTGCCCCCACCGCCTAATTTCGCACCTCATTTTTTTAATACCCAAGGCATGAAATTCATTGTATCAACCAACGATTTACTCAAACAGCTCGACACCGTAGATGGCGTTATCGTATCCAAGCCCCTCATTCCCATTCTCGAAAACTTCCTTTTCAAGATAGAAGGGAACGAACTGCATATAGCCACCACCGACCTCGAAACTTTTATGACTACCTCAGTACAGGTTGAAGCTGATGGCAACATATTGGTAGCCGTGCCAGCCCGCGTGGCCATGGAAACCCTGAAAGCCTTGCCGACACAGCCTGTTACTTTTTCCATCGATAAGAAAAGCAACCTCGTAGAGATAAACACAGGCTCAGGCCGTTACAAAATCACGGGGCAGGACGGCAAGGAATTTCCAAAACTGCCCGACCACGAGGCCGATAACAGTATTAGCATCCCTTCAAACGTGTTGCTGAAAGCATTGAACAAAACTGTGTTTGCCACCGGTACCGATGAACTGAGGCTGAACCTAACAGGTGTGTATTGCGAAGTGACTGAAAAAGCTTTGTCATTTGTGGCAACTGATGCCAACCGTTTGGTGAAGTATACCCGAAACGATATAAAGCCTGGCTTTACAGCTAATTTTATCCTGCCCAAAAAGGCATTGAACCTGCTTAAAAATTCACTCCCGAACGATGATACCGCCGTGAAGATGGATTTGAACAAGTCGTATGCATTCTTTAGTTTTGGCAAGGTGAGTCTCATGTGCCGCCTTATTGACGAGCGTTACCCCGATTACAATGCCGTTATCCCTACCGAGAATCCTAATAAGCTTTCCTTGCACCGTCAAGATTTTATGTCTTCGCTGAAAAGGACTTCTATCTATTCAAACAAGACTACTCACCAAATTCGCATGAAGGTGGCTGGTAGTGAACTGAACATATCAGCCGAAGATTTCGACTTTGCTAACGAGGCCAACGAACGCCTGAGCTGCAATTATGAAGGTGAGGATATTGAGATTGGCTTCAATGCCAGGTACTTGGCCGAAATGATAGCAGCAATTGACACAGAGGATGTTAAGATGGAAATGTCCATCCCCAGCCGTGCCGGAATAATCATGCCAACTAGCAACGATGCAGGTGAAGACCTGATGATGCTGATTATGCCAATGATGTTGAACAATAACTGAGTTTAGTTTAAACAAACTACCTACACAAGGGCAGTGTCAGGTAATTGTTAAAAGGTTGCCTGAGTTTCTTACATATTATTTAGTTTGCTGTAAATCAATACAATTATTTTTTTGAGGCTATTGCCAAAGCCAATTATTTTTCTTAATTTGCAGTAAGAATCATAGGGGGTACTCCCCCACCTTTTTCCTTCAATGTCTTGTTGCTATTTAAGATTAGCATTGACATTGAACAATATTTCTATGCTTGTAAATTGTTAACGCAAATCTGTTTAACCTCTAAACAATATTAATTAAACGACATGCAATAAAAACCTCTACTTACCACTAAGCTGCCTTTTGCCATTTTCAATTTGATTGGTTTGAAGGATTCAGGTAGCTCTAAAAATCTTTTCAAACCGGTCATCACCCTTTTTCTAATTTACCTAATTATCAAAATGAGTACATTTACATGTATGCACCCCGTTGTCGCTTTGCCTCAACGGAAAACTTTATCGTTGGGCAAGGTTTCGGCCTTCCTTTCTATGTTGCTGTTACTACTGTTTGCAAACACTGGCAATGCCCAGATTTCGAGTAACTACTCAGCAACCAAATCTTATGGGACTTACACCCCAATTACTACTGCTGGTGGAGCAACTACCGCAGCATCAGGAGCATTGAATTACACAATGGTTCCTATCAATGTTGCTATTCCTTCAACACCATTCAATGGGTCCACATTTTCAAACCTTTGTATTTATAGAGGTGGTTATGTGGCTTTTTCAAGTAGTTCAAGTTGTGTCACTTATACTCAGAACCCTATGACTACGGGGAGTTATGAGGGTCTGATTGCAGCTTTTACCAATTATCTTTATTCGGCGAACGCTACGTTGACTCCAACACCCATCCCAATGATACAATATCAGCAGGTAGGTACTGAGTTTGTAGTGCAGTGGACTGACGCTAGTGCTTTTTCAGGAGCAGCTGCTGCTGGCCGTTTTGGTTTTCAGGTCCGGATCAACACCTGCAATGGGGTGATTAACACAATATATGATTCTGTATTAATACAACCTACTGCTAGTACGTATCCACAGCATTACGTTGGAATTCGTGGCAATAGTGGAGGCGACTACCTTAACTGGAACTTGGCAAGTGGTGCTTGGCACAATGCTTCATCAAGTACGTCAACTGCTACTGGTTGCAACATTGTAGGTGCTGGCAACAAGCCCTATCAAGGTTTACAATTTACCTATACCCCCACTTCGGCTGGGGCTCTAACTTTAAATAGTATTAACTACAACACAGCATCGGTAGCTCAAGTAGCACTGGGAGCAAATAATCAGGTTATTACACGTCTTGACCTTGATGTATCTGGACTAACAAGTTCATTAAATCTTAACTCTATTCAAGTACGCAGCAACAATACAAACGACGCAGATATAGGTGGAGTGAAACTATACTATACGAATGCAACATCCTTCAATACCAACAACCAACTTGGAAGCACTCAAACTTTTAGTGGAGGATATGCAACCTTCAGTGGTTTGAGTAAAGCATTAACTTGCGGAGGCAATTATGTGTGGGTGGTTTACAATATTTCAAGCGGTGCAACAGTTGGCAACATTGCCGATGCCAAGTTTGATGCCAACAGTATAAACGTTGGCGGCAGCACCTATCCTGCTTCAAATACTTCGCCTGGCGGAAGTAGGACAATTGCAACTGGAATGACGTTCAGTACGGCCAATGCAGTGCAAGTGAGTGGCTATGTAGAGAAGGGTGATCAGAACAAAGCTATTATTCAATTGAAAGTAGATATGTCGGCCACAGGTGCGTCACTTGATGTGGACCAACTGGTATTGAATACTGCTGGTTCTGGAACTGCCACAAACAATGTGACTACCAACGTGCAGAATGCAAAAGTATACTATACTGGAAACAGTAGCACATTTGCGACTACTACCCAGTTCAGCACAACTGTGGCTGCTCCTAATGGTAGCCTGACTTTTAATGGCTCACAAAGTTTGCTGAATAATTCTAACTATTTCTGGCTAACTTACGATATCAAATCAACTGGAACTACAAGCGACTCTGTTGATGCAAAATGGACAGGTCTTTCAATAATTGGAAGCAACCAAACAGTAACAGTACAAAATCCTAGCGGTGTTCGCGTTATTCGTGTCGCCTATTGTAAAGCTCCATTTTCCAATTTATTGGCAGGGGTAGGCTTGGTGAATGTGTCCGTAGGCTCAATTAATAACACAACGGCTGTCCCCTCGGCGGCTAATGTGTCTTACCAAGATTATACAGCCATCAGCACCAATGTTTCCAGAAATGGGGCTTATACACTTTCAATGACTTGTGGAACATATACTGCGACACAGCACTGCTTTTATGCCTGGGCAGACTGGGATGGCAATGGTGTGTTCACAGATGCAGGCGAAGCATTGGGCACATCTTTCCTAAATACTGCCAACACAACAGTTTCATTCAACTTTGTGGTACCTTGTGGAGCGTCCTTAGGAAATACACCATTGAGGGTGAAGGATGTGTACAACATTCAAACAGCTACACCTTGCCAAGCCATTACCTACGGTGAAACGGAAGACTATACCCTTGTGGTATATGATAGTGCATTGAGTTATGGAACCAGCTACGCTACCCAAACAGTGACTTCATCTGTACTGTCGGGCTCAAACAACAATCGTATCATTGCAGTGCCTGTGCTTATTGGCGGATGTAATGGTGTGTTGAACCTTACGCAAATGAACTTTAGCAGCAATGGTTCTACCAATGCTGCCGCGGATATTGATTCTGCGATAGTTTACTGGACTGGAAACAGTAATGTGTTTGCAACTACCACTCGCTTTGGAGCTGCTGGAAGTATCAATGGTGCATTTACAGTAAGTGGCACTCGTTCTTTATCATCGGATACAAACTGGATGTGGCTAGTATATAACCTGAAAGGTGGAGCAAGTGTTGGCAATGTAGTTGATGCTGAATGCTCGCAGGTGACTGTGGGTGGCAACAACTACACTCCAACGAACACGGCACCTTCAGGCTCAAGGGGCATTGATGTATTGATGACTTTCAATAGTGCCAATGCCATCCAACCTAATACAACAGCAGTGCCGAGAGGCATTCGGAATGAGTTAATAGGTGTTGTTGTAAACATGAGTTCAGGTGTTTCGCTAAACCTGACACAGTTGAAGTTTAACCTTTCGGGTACAACAAGCATTGCAAATGATATTGATACCATTCGAGTTTACTACACGGGTTCAAGCAATCAGCTCTGCACAGCAGTTCAGTTTGGTTCAGGCTCGTTGACAGGTGCAACCATCTTAGCTAACCCATTCTCAGTGAATGGTACTATGGCTTTGCTTCCCGGCGACAACTATTTTTGGTTGGCTGCTGGCGTGAAGGCCACGGCACCTGTTACTGACTCTATAGATGCACAATGCCCACAGATAACTATAGCAAGCCCAGTGGGAGCTCAGACAACGACGGTAAGCTCACCTACAGGAAAGCGTAAGATAATGGCAGCCTATTGCACAGCCACTACTACCAGTTTCTTGGCGGGTGTAGGTATTACAAACGTGACCTTGGGTGATATAAACAATACAACTGCAATACCTCTTTCGGCCGCACTTTCATACACATCTTATACTTCAAATCTTGTGTGTGGTATGACCACAACCCTTCAACGCTCAAGCTCGCAAACACTGCAGGTGACCAACAGTACATATACTGGTACTGTACAATACTGCGGTGTTTGGATTGATTGGGACCAAAGCGGTGTATTCGATGCTACTGAATTCACAATAGCTGCCCCGGGTGGACCAACAAATACTTTTAGTCTTCCATTTACTGTACCTTGTTCTGCCGCCTTGGGCCAAACCCGCATGCGTGTGAAATTTAGTTACAATGGAACATTTGCAGCCACTACCGCTTGTAATGGTTCACCTAACTATGGAGAAATTGAAGATTACACTGTGGTAATATCTGATTCCGCATTGACTTATGTTAGCAGTACTACTATTCAAGGCCCTACAACTTCCGTTGGTAAGCCTTCTACAAACAATGCAATTTTGCAAATGCAAGTGGTTACTGCAGGTTGCTCGGGTAGCTTACCTATGACTTCTTTCTCAATGAACACCACTGGATGTACTGACCCTAACTCGGATATCAGTGCAGTAAAAATTTATTATACTGGAAGCTCTGCCACTTTCAGTACTACTACTCTTTACCATTCGGTTGGAACGCAAAATGGATCATACGCCATTACTCATCCTACTACTTTCAACCTTACAAATGGCGATAACAATTTCTGGTTGACCTACGATATAGATGCAGGTGCTACCTCTACTGATTATGTAGATGCACAGTTTACGTCAGCCAATGTGAATGGTACAGGATATTCTCCAAGTATTACATCACCAGCAGGTGACCGTCAGATTTTGATACCAATGACCTATACATCGCATACTTGGACTAAAGTTACAAGCAATACTATACAATCTGCATTAAGGCAAGTGGTAGTAGGTGCCGAAATAACAATGAGCTCGGGTACTTCGGTAAATCTTGACTCTATAATATTCAACACAACTGGTACTACCAATCCAGCCAATGATATTCAGAATGCTAGGGTTTATTATACTGGAACAAGCAATGCCTACTCAACAAGTACACAGTTGTACAATCAAACTACTGCTGCACCAAGCAATAGCATTTTCTTTGGGGGCACTCAAGGATTATTGCCTGGCACCAATTATTTCTGGCTGACTTACGATATAAAGGCAGCAGCACCAACCACCGACTCAGTAACGGGAGCATTTACTCGTTTCAGAGTGAATGGTACTTCATATACAGTTACACCAGCAAGCCTTTCAGGCAAACGTAAAATATCGGCACCTTACTGTGCTTCTTACAATACCAATGTAACCGACGACGACATAGGCGGTATCATGTTCCGCGACAGTGCTACCCAAACCACCATTTATCAGGATGGGTCGCAAACGCCAGTGGTGAATAACCCTCAAGCCACTGGTCTTAACCAAGTTTCTGACTCAACTTCTAAAATAATTAATCTGAAACGCCTTGGACTATACAATAACACAGTGTATGCTGTAATGGCCGCTGGTGTTTACTATGCAAATATGGTAGCCTGCTTTATTGACTACAACCAAGATGGTACTTTTGGTGCTAACGAACTAGTATGGGGCTCAACAACTGCCGCGAGTGCGGGTACTCCTTACCATAGAGGCTCATTTAGTGTACCTTGTTCTGCCGCCTTGGGCCAAACCCGCATGCGTTTTGTATTGCAGGAAACCACGGTAGCAATTACTTCTGCCTGCGGAACATATACTTGGGGTGAAACTGTTGACTACAGTGTTGTAATCAGCGACAGTGTTGCAGCATATATTAGCAGCACTACAAGCCAAAATAATACATCGTATGTAGCTCAAGGCTCAACCAATGCACAGATTATGGCTATACCAATTATTGCAGCAGGTTGTGGAGGTGCAGTACCTGTTACTCAATTTAATTTAAGCACAAGTGGATCTACTGCTGCATCAAGCGACATTACAACTGCCAAGATATTCTATACTGGCAACAGCAATGTATTTGGAACAGGAACACAGTTTGGAACTACTTCAAACCCCAGCGGCTCATTCAATGTAACTGGTTCACAAAATCTACTAGGTGATACCAACTGGTTCTGGCTAGCTTACAACATTGCTGGTGGTGCTACCAATACCAATGTAGTGGATGCCCAATGTGCATCCATAATTGTGAATGGTAGTACTAAAACTCCAAGTGTTACTTCACCAAGCGGCAACAGGGAAATAAACACACCAATGACATTCAATAGTGTGACTTGGCAGCAATATAATACCGGTGCAACACAAAACAGCACGAATAATTTAATGTCGCGTGTGATCGTAAATATGTCTAGTGGAGCATCTATAAACCTTGACTCTGTGGTGGCTGCTACAGCTTTCACAGGCACTGGCCCAATCACGAGTGATGCCACAAACGCTAAAGTGTTCTACACGGGTAGCAGTAGCTCCTTTGCAACCACTACACAATTCGGTTCAACAATAGCTGCACCCAACGGTGCGATGCGTTTTGCAGGAGCAACCCCATTGGTGAGCGGTGATAACAATTTCTGGATTACCTACAATGTACCATCAGGAGCGGTGGTTGGCGACTCAATAGCTGCCCCGGTTAGCAAAGTCACAATCAACGGTTCGGATCAAAACACAAGTGCAGCTACTGCTATTGGCAAACGCCGCATAATGGCTCCGTATTGTGCTTCTTACAATACCAATGTAACCGACGACGACATTGGAGGTATCGTAATCTTGAGAGGAACAGATACTGTTTACAAGGACGGCTCAGCTACTCCTGTCTTGAATAACTCAACTGCCACTATTATCAACCAAACCAATGATATGACAGCCACTATCATAAATATGCAACGTAAAGCCAGTTATAGCTTTACCATGTATTCAGTAATGGCTGCTAACTTTTGGTATTCGGGGGGTATTACTGTTTATATTGACTACAATCAAGATGGTGACTTTATTGACGCTGGAGAGCAAGTATTTGCTCCTACCGCATATTGCACTCAGGCCGACAACAAATACACCTTTACCATGCAAGTACCTTGTTCTGCAGGGTTAGGTACAACCCGAATGAGGTTGGTGAACCAAGAAGGTATAATGGCACCTCCATCCTGCGGCATTACAACATGGGGCGAAACAATAGATTATACCATAAACTTCTCTGATAGTGCTGTGGGCTATGTGAGCAGCACGACTACTCAGACCAATACTTCATCCGTATTCCAAGGACAGACCAACGCTCAGATAATGGAGATACCTATAGTTGCTAATGGTTGCGGTGGTGCTGTGCCAGTTACCCAGTTCAGTTTGAATACGAATGGCTCAACTGCCGCATCTAATATTAGCAATGCCAAGGTTTACTACACAGGCAATAGCAATGTGTTTGCTACTACTACATCATTCGGAACAAAATCATCACCAAGTGGTGCTTTCACAGTTAGCGGAACGCAAAACCTAACCTCGGACACTAACTGGTTCTGGGTAGCTTACAATATAGCTAGTGGTGCTACTTTGACCCATGTGGTTGACGTAGAGTGTAGCTCGTTTATCTTTAATGGTTCAAGCCAAACACCAACAGTTACAGCACCGTCAGGTAACAGGCCAATCAATAACCCAATGACCTTCAATAACCTTTCTTGGATTCAGTACAATAACAATGTTCCAAGAGGCTCAACAAATGCCTATGTGACTCGTGTGAATGTGAACATGAATTCGGGGGCATCTATCAACATGGACTCATTGGTGGCCAATACTGCCTTCACCGGCACAGGGCCCATTACTACCGATGTAAACAGTGCCAAGGTGTTCTTTACAGGCACGAGCACTGTATTTGCTACTACGACACAATATAGCTCAACGATTGCCGCACCCAATGGTGCCATGAGATTTGCTGGAACAGTTGCATTGCAACCCGGCAATAACTATTTCTGGATTACCTACGTTATCCCAATAGGAGCTGTAATCAACGATTCGGTTGCCGCTACACTTTCAAAAGTAACCCTAGCTGGAACGAACCAAACAGCTTCAGCTGCTGTTACAAGTGGTAAGCGTAAAGTGGTAGTTGCTTATTGTACGGTTGCGGCAACAAGCATGTGCTGTGGATTTGGTATTAAGAAGGTGGCTATTGGAAGTATAAACAACACGACGAATACCCCTCAGGGAACAGTTTCACCTTATGCTGATTCATACACTGACTACACCAGCATGAGCACCAATATCGGTAGGTATATCAGCACTACGCTCACATTGCAAGCAGGTACTTACGCAAACGGTAATCAGAACATAGCTGCTTGGATAGACTGGAATCAGGACGGTGACTTTGTTGATGCGGGTGAGAAACTCGGTGAGCTTGTTGGAATGGCGGTTGGCACAGATTACAATATGGTGTTTACTGTTCCATGTACAGCTACTTTGGGTCAAACCCGCTTGAGGGTGAAGCACCAATATGCTACTACATTCATTGACCCTTGTGTTTCGTCTTCTAATATAGAGGTAGAAGACTACACCGTAAATGTGGTTGATAACCAACGGCAGATTGTGGCTCAAAATAATACAAACCCACAATCAACAAGTGTAAGTCAAGGCTCAACTAATCAGGCTTTCCTTCGCATGGAAGCTATCATGACGGGTTGTGCTACAACGTACCCGCTTACCAACTTGACAATGAACACGGCGGGTACAAACGGCACATACAATGCTACATCAAACTTGACCAACGCCAAAATATTCTATACGGGCAATTCGGCAGCATTTGCTACCACTACTCAGTTTGGAAGCACCATCACCAGCCCCAATGGTTCAATGAGTTTCACTGGCTCACAAAGCTTGTTGACTCCAGATACCGTGAACTTCTGGTTAACCTATGATATCAAAGCTACGGCCAACTTGGGCGATACTGTTGATGCATCTTTGACCAGTGCAACTATTTTGGGTGTTACACAAAATGCTCCTGCTGGCAACCCAACCGGTTACAGGTTGATTGCAAACCCAATGACTTACAACAGTGCAACCCTAACAATGCCTGTAACCAACAATGTAATCAAAGGCACAACTGGTGTGCGGGTTGTACTATTGAAAGTGAACACGAGTGCTACCGGCTCTAGCATTCCGATGAGTAGGGTAACATTGAATACTGCAGGCTGCACAGCTCCCACTACTGATATTACCAATGCCAAACTATTCTTCACTGGCAACAGCAGCACGTTTGCCACTACTACTCAGTATGGCACCACAATAGCTGCTCCAAACGGAACATTGGTATTTACTTCAGGCTCTACCAACTTGTTCAACAACGACAACTACCTGTGGCTTACCTACGATGTGCCTGTGACTGCGGTTACTAATGATTCTATCACAGCAATGTGGGATTCTGTTACAGTTGGTGGATCTGCTAAATACAACAGTTCAACCATTTCGACCAAGCGTAGGATTGTGAACCAATACTGTGCTCCAGTTTGGACTGCTACACTTGGCGAAACAGGAATCAAACAAGTGACTGTTGGTAGCATTAACAATGTTACAACAGCAATAGGCCCAGGTACAGTGCAGAATTTTACTGCCCAATCAACCACTATGCAGCGTTACACCTCGGTAACCATGACTGTGAAAACAGGCACATACGATTACTATAACCTGACAGGCGTATGGGTAGATTGGAATCAAGACGGTACTTACCAAACAAGCGAACGTGTGTTCACCAACCATGTTTATACAAATGGTGTGGGAGCACAAAAAACCTTTACCTTTAGCATATATGTACCATGTAGTGCAACTTTAGGAACTACACGGATGCGGGTGCTGAATGAATATTACACTCTTGTAGCAAGTACAGCATCGCCTTGTGCTCTGAACACTAACTATGGTGAGTGTGAGGACTACACCGTGAACGTAACAGATAGTACTTATTCGGTAGCCTCTGTGGTGTCAACCACAGCCGCTACTTCAGACGTATTGCCTGGAAGCACCAATCAGGCCATTTTGAAAACGAAGGTTCAGATGTCAGGTTGCAGCGGCTTATTCACCACTAGACAATTGGATTACAATACCAACGGTACAACTGCTGCCAGCGACATTACCAATGCCCGTGTTTACTTCACTGGAAACAGTAACATCTTTGCTACCACTACCCAGTTCGGGAGCACAGCCACTCCAAGTGGAGCATTCTCTGTTACAGGTTCCAAAATTGTGACTGCCGACAGTCAATTCTATTGGTTGGCTTACGACATAGCGAGCGGAGCTACACCCGGCAACCTTGTTGATGCAGAAGGAACAGTGGCGACAGTGAATTCAGCTACCTATGGTTCTTCGACAGCACCAAGTGGTAGCCGCACCATTAACAATCCAATGAGCATGAATAGCTATGTGACCGAGCAGGTAACTGGAACGGTGACCAAAGGCTCAACTCGCAACCAAGTGTTGAGGGTGAAATTGAACATGAGTGCCGGAAGTGCATGGATAGCCAAAACCCTTGACTTCACAATTGCTGGAACTACCGATGCCACTAACGATATTGGTACGGTGAGGGCTTTCTTTACAGGCAGCAGCAGCACATTTGCTACTACTACCCAATTGGGCACTTATTCAAACCCTATCTACAGCTTCACTATAAACTGCAACCAAACTGTTGCAGTAGGCGATAACTATTTCTGGTTGGCCTACGATGTACCGAGTGGAGCAGCTACCTACGACTCCATTGACGGCACATTTGAAGGTGGCACATTTGACTCGGCTGGAACTACAATCAGCCAAGTGCCTTCGGTAACCGATCCTTCAGGTCGCAGGGTGATTATCAATGCCTATTGTACATCATATAATATAAACCAGGCCGATGACGACATTGGTGGAATCATGTTCCGTGATAGTCTTACTCAAACCACTATCTACAGTGATGGAGCTCAGACACCAGTATTGAATAATACGACTGCTACCGGAATAAATGCAACCACGGATATGACCAACGTGACCATAAACCTTAAGAAGCAAGGCTTGTATAACTTTACAGCGTATGCTGTTATGGCGGGAGCTACTTACTTTAGCAATATGCTAGGTGTGTTTATTGATTACAACCAAGACGGCACCTTCGGCTCGAACGAACGGGTTTGGGGATCAACCACCCCAGCAGCGGTTGGCACTCCTTATCATATGGGATATTTCTCAGTGCCTTGTTCAGCCATATTAGGGAGCACCCGCATGCGTTTTGTATTGACTGAAACCACTGCAGCTATAACAGCAGCTTGTGGTACATACACTTGGGGTGAAACTGTTGATTACAAAGTGAACATTGCCGATAGCACATACAATGTGGTATCGGTAATAGCTGACCAGTTGAACACCAATGATGTGTTTGCAAGTGCCAGCAACCAGGAAATTGCCCGTGTGCGTGCCATTACAGGTGGCTGCCCAGGCACATTGAACCTTTCAGCATTGAGCTTGAACACCAATGGTTCAACTTCAGCAAGTAATGATATATCCAACGCTAAACTTTACTATACCGGAACAACCAATGCATTTGCTACTACCACCTTGGTAGGAACAACAGCAAGTCCTAATGGCTCATTTAGCATAACTGGTTCTCAAAACCTTGCCCCAGACACCAACTACTTCTGGTTGGCCTACGACATGGCTAGCGGAGCAACTACTGGAAATACCGTAGACATTGAAGTGAACAATGCTACGATTAGTTCTAACACCTACACACCTGCAACTACCGCCCCAAGCGGAGACAGGGATGTGAATGTGCCTATGACTTATACAAGTTCCACTGTTGCCTGTGCTGCATCTAACAACGTATCCGTAGGAACACGTTATGCAAGGGTAGCCCGCATTGATGTGAGCATGAGTACAGGTGCACCAATCAATATGACTCAGTTCAACTTGAGCACAAACGGTAGCACCAACACCAGCGACTTCGATACTATCAGGGTATTCTACACTGGAAATAGCAACACATTTACAACTACTACTCAGTTTGGAACGTATGTTGGAGCCAACGGTTCGTTCAATGTTACTGGAAATCTTACAATGAATTCAGGGACTAATTATTTCTGGGTAACCTATAAAGTGAAGACCACGGCTACTACTGGTGACTCAATTACTGTGAGTTGCACGCAAATGACCATTGGTGGTACTAATCAAACACCCACAGCAACTTCTCCTGGCTGCAAGCGTAAAATTATTCCAGCATACTGTAAACCTACCTGTACCAATACCTTGGCAGGATTACTTCTTGCCCGGGTAAAAATTGGAAGCCTTGATAATGCTAATGGAGCACAACCTCCCGCACCTTACTATACTGATTTCTCAGAAACGATAAGCAGTACAAATATCCAAGTCGGTACTTCACAAACTCTAGAAGTTACCCCAGGCACTTACGCATTCGGTGTGAATGTGGCAGCATGGATAGACCTGAACCAAGACGGTGACTTTGGTGATGCAAATGAGAAACTCGGAGAATTGAATAGCATAGCCGTAACAGGAAGTGCAGCAAACCTGAACTTTACCCTACCAACCACTGGTATTAGCCTCGGCGAAACAAGGATGAGGGTTCGTTTGGTTTACAACAGCACCAACCTACAGCCTTGTGCAACCTATACCTACGGTGAAGCCGAAGACTACGCAGTTACCTTGACTCCTCCATCTACCCCTACCCCAGCTATTACCCCTACTGCCCCAACTTTCTGTCAGGGTGTTGGTCAGGTATTTAGCGTTACAGGTGGTGCTCAGGCTGGGTATACTTATACTTGGAAAGAAGGCTCTACTACTATGTACAGTGGTGTTGGAAGTCCTTACAATCAGTATAACTACAATCCATCATACAATGGCTCATTCAATATCACTTGTGTTGTTACTGATCCATTCAGTCAAAGTGGAACCAGCAATACTGCAGCAACCACTATTAATCCAAATGCTATTGCAGGCACAGCAAGTATCCAAACAACAGGTTTGTGTGCTGGCCAGTATGATACGCTGTACCTAACAGGGTACACTGGGACCATCCAATGGCAGAGTAAGGTAGGAGCAGGTGCTTGGACTGCTATGGCAAGTCAAACAAATGATATCGAAAGTGTTCAGCCATCTGCTACTACACAATACCGTGCTAAAGTGAGCTATGGTAGCTGCAACGTTGCTTATTCTAATATAGTGACAGTTACCATTGGAGCTACCAGTGTGTGGATTGGGGCTTACAGTACCAATTGGAATATCCCTAATAACTGGTGTAATGGTAGTGTTCCTACAGCCAGTTCTATTGTTACTATATCAGCGTCAGCAAATCAGCCAGTTATTATCTCTGCTGCATCTTGTAGCACATTGACTATAAATGCAGGAGCTGTTCTCACACTTAACAATGGAGCCAACCTTGCGGTGAATGGGGCTTATGTGAAGAACTCTACTGGAACTCTTGTTCACAACGGAGGTCAGTTGAATCTTGCACAAGCACAGGACATACCAGGCCAAGCCTACTACTACTTGAAATTGAGCGGAGCTGGTTCATACAGATTCACTGGTAATACGAGTATAGCTAACTACTTGGTAATCCCTAATGCCACAACATTTGTGAGCGACTCGGGCTATACTATTACTTGCCCTGGCGATGTTACCAACAATGGTACCATCCAGAGCAATGGCAGCGGT
>SHWZ01000020.1 GCA_009693575.1 Flavobacteriaceae bacterium
CCTGAGCTGACTGCCCTAAAGCAATCATTGACAACAAGGCAATAAGGGTAAATAAATTTTTCATTTTATTTGTTTTAGTTATTTTTCGGGATGCAAAAGAAAAGCATTTTGTACCTTCATAACAAATTTTATCTTAATAAAAAAAAAAAAGAGCAAATGGTTGCTTTAGCCTAAAAGTCTTACCATCAATTCTCTTAACATTTGAGGCTCAGAGATTGAGGGACTTTTCACCCCTTTACTCATTAAGTCAAAATCAAGGAGGGTTTTCATGCAGTTTTCCACATGCCCAATGCTGTAGCTACGCATAGCTGCTGTTACATCGTTTTGGGCTGAGAGGTTGAACAGACCATACTTCTGCTTCAGGCTTCCGATGCTTTTGTCTTGTTCGTGCAATACCGAAAAAAGACGGGCATAGAAGGCATAAAGTCCAGCCAAAACAGGGATAATGCTTTTCTCGCTTGGGTCGTTGGCAAAGTGGTTGGCAATCTGCATTGCCTTCTTCAGATTCTTGTTGGCCAATGCATTCTGTAACTCCCAAAGGTTAAAATCCTTGCTGATGCCTACATACTTTTCAATGTCGTCTTCGTTTATCTCACCGTTGGGTTTGTTTATCAGTATTTTGTCTATTTCGTTTGTTATTTTGGCAAGGTCGCTGCCAAGGTGGTCGGCCAGCAGTTGCACAGCTTTGGGTGTGGCCTTCAATCCCCGCTCAGCTATGTAGTCGCCTATCCAACGCACTATCTCGTAATCGGGTATAGCGTTACTCTCAAATACCAGTTGCGAACTTATCACTTTGTAGAATTTTGTCCGCTTATCAACCTTGTCGCTTTTCCAGCAAAATACCACCACTGTTGACTCCATTGGGTTTTCAAAATACGGAATTAGGCTTTCAGTATCTTTTAACGATTGTGCTTCTTTCACCACTACCAATTGGTATTTGCTCATCATCGGAAACCGTTTGCATGTGCCTACAATCTGACTTGTGGTCACATCGCGGCCATATAAAATGGTTTGGTTAAAACTTTTTTCGGCATCAGTCAAAACACTTTGCTCTATCAAATCGCTTAGCCTGTCTATGTAAAACGGCTCATCGCCCATCAAAAAATATACGGGTCTGAATTTTCCGCTTTTTATTTCGGCAGTTAGCTGCTTGTATTGCTGTATGGAATTTGGAGATGATTTGGCCATGCCTTTGTTGAAAATGCCGCCCATCACTGTGCGGACTGAAATGAAGGGGCAAAAGAAATACATTTTTGACATAGTACGAAAAAAAATGGTGGTACTTACTCCCGAAGAGTGGGTGCGGCAGCATGTTATCCACTATCTGGTGCAAGAATCTGAGGTACCCTTGGGACAAATAGCCGTAGAAAGTGGATTGAAAGTGAACCGCATGGGTAAACGAACTGATTTGCAGGTTTTCAAGAACGGAAAGCCAACCCTGCTCGTAGAATGCAAAGCCCCGGAAGTAAAAATGGATGATAAGGTGCTGGCTCAAGCCCTACGATACAACCTAAAGGTATCTGCATCAATGCTTATGCTCACCAATGGTATCCATTCAGCCCTTTATTTGGTGAAAGAGACTAGGACAGAATACCTGGAAAAACTTCCTACTTATTCACATTGGTAAAACTTATTTCAAAATTTTTACAAAAAGATTTGTTTATTTGATTTTCCAATCCATTAGCTTTGCATTATCAATGTGTTATTAATATGAAATTTCACTGGTCATCAACTCTCATTACTTTTTATAGGGGCTTGCCGTCGTTATCCTTCGCCACCATTAGATAAGCCAGACACAGCAGATGAATGCGAACAAACGCTTGATTTAAGTAAGTCAAATCTCACTATTTCTTGGGCTACTCAATTTTGCTACAGCAAGCCTCAATTCAACCGGCAGAACGCTAACCAAATTATTTACCTTAGATCTGAAAAGAATCGCCCCGAACAACATAGTCTCTTTGCTTACGATATCGGCAGCAACCAATTTTGGCCGCTCATCCACAACCACCCACAACTTGAGGTAGCCGACTTTTCATCTGGACCCCAAGGGTGGATACTTATTCAATCGAAAGACTTTGAGCTATGAAAAATGAGGGCTAATGGTACCGGCCTTGAACGTATGACCTTTGTGAAAAGAGATGGATTTGCCTCAAATGCATCTTGGAATGGTGATGGTTCGCTTTTTAGTTATACTGTAAAAAAGCCCTGGCAGATGTGGACGGCTTTACCGTTATTGCTATGAATAATGCAAAGCCTGTGGATACAATGTATTCTGCCACAGGTCCTTTATTTTTACCAATAATCCTGCTATTATGTATAGCATTGACCGCAGTGGAGTGCTCACGCAGTATAACTCACAAACCAAAGAGAAACATACCTACCGACCAAGCACCGACGATACAATTTTGAGGGTGTGCATGATGCCCGATGGCCTTAACTTAATGGCCTGTGAAAAGGAAAACATATATCTGGTGGACATAGCAGCCAATAGCCGCATACCTTTGAGAGCTGTTTGCCCTAACAAGCAATATCTGCAACCCAACCTCTCAAACGATGGGGAATGGTTAGTAGCCACCAAACGAAGCTACTCGGCTAATGGCAACAATAGAGTAAAACTAACTAGCGACATCTATGTGATGGACAAGAACTGCTGGCATCCCAAAAAGATTCTTCTTCCCTGATCCTGCTAAAATATTAATAATTAGAAAGGCCACCTCATTTGGGTGGTCTTTCTAATTCTATTTCTGTCCTGTGATTTGGAAATGCCAAACTGCCTTAAGCATCAATCTTGGCATATTTGGCGTTTTGCTCTATGAATGCCCGGCGAGGTGGTACTTCGTCGCCCATCAGCATGCTAAAGATGTGGTCGGCTTCGGCTGCACTGTCAAGCGTCACTCGTTTTAGAGTGCGACGTTCGGGGTCCATGGTGGTGCTCCACAATTGTTCTGCATTCATCTCGCCTAGGCCTTTGTACCGTTGTACATTCACATTGTCCGGGTTGCCGCCCTTGCTCAGTTCCATTACTGCATTTTCGCGGCCGGGTTCGTCCCAGCAATAGCGTTCGTCTTTACCTTTTTTTACCAAATAAAGTGGTGGTGTTGCGATGTATATGTAGCCAAAGTCAATCAATTCCTTCATGTACCTAAAGAACAGGGTGAGGATAAGGGTACGAATGTGGCTTCCGTCCACGTCGGCATCCGTCATGATGATGACTTTGTGGTAGCGAAGCTTCTTTATATTCAGTGCCTTGCTGTCTTCTTCGGTACCAATAGTAACACCCAGGGCGGTGAACATATTCTTTATCTCTTCGTTCTCATATATCTTGTGTTCCATAGCCTTTTCCACGTTCAATATCTTACCTCGTAATGGCAATATGGCTTGGTAGGCACGGTTACGGCCTTGTTTGGCTGTGCCTCCTGCTGAGTCTCCTTCGACTAAATATATTTCGCATAGTCCTGGGTCTGTTTCGCTGCAGTCGCTCAGTTTTCCTGGAAGTCCGCTGCCACTCATGGCTCCTTTGCGTTGCACCAGTTCGCGGGCTTTGCGGGCTGCAAGACGTGCAGTGGCGGCCAAGATCACTTTGTTTACTATTGTGCGAGCTTCCTTTGGATGCTCTTCCAAGTAGTTGCCAAGCATTTCGCCTACAGCAATGTCCACAGCTCCCATCACTTCATTGTTGCCGAGTTTAGTTTTCGTTTGCCCTTCAAATTGTGGCTCTTGCACTTTTACAGAGATAACCCCAGTGAGCCCCTCTCGGAAGTCGTCACCATTTATCTCAAATTTTATATTTTTTAGTAGTCCTTCTTTTTCAGCATAGGCTTTCAAGGTCCTTGTCAATCCACGCCTGAAGCCAGCCACGTGCGTACCACCTTCAATGGTGTTGATATTATTTACATACGAGAAAAGATTCTCAGAGTAGCCGGTATTGTATTGGAGGGCAAGTTCCACAGGCACACCCTGTTTTTCGCCTTCCATGTATATGGTTTCGGGAATAAGCCTATCACGGGTAGCATCCAAAAACTCGACAAACTCACGCAAACCACCTTCTGACAAAAAGGTTTCGGTAAGCGGATTTCCATCTGCATCCAATTCACGCAAGTCGGTAATACTTAAGGATACACCTTTGTTCAAAAAAGAAAGCTCACGCAAGCGGCCTTGCAAAGTGCTAAAATTGTAGGTGGTGGTAATGAATATGGTATCGTCTGGCTTGAAGGTAACTATAGTGCCTGTATGCTCACTCGTCCCGATTTCTTTAACATCATACAATGGCTGGCCTATTTTGTATTCTTGCATGTATTGCTTGCCAGCACGGTTCACAATTACTTTGAGGTCGGTGCTTAGTGCATTCACACATGACACACCAACACCATGAAGTCCGCCTGATACTTTGTAGTTGTCTTTGTTAAACTTTCCACCAGCGTGTAGCACGGTCATCACTACTTCAAGTGCCGAGCGACCTTCTTTTATGTGCATGTCCACAGGTATGCCACGGCCATCATCCTCTACTGTGATGCTGTTATCGGTATTGATGAATACTTTAATGGTTTTGCAGTAGCCGGCAAGGGCTTCGTCAATGGAGTTGTCAACCACTTCATATACAAGGTGGTGAAGACCCCGAACCCCAACATCGCCAATGTACATGGCGGGTCTTTTCCTTACGGCTTCTAGTCCCTCCAGAACCTGGATATTGTCAGCGGTGTAATTTGATTGATTGTCAACAGTTTCAGACATAATAATTTATTTGGTAATTGTGTTGCAATTTACGGGCTAAACTTCATTTTTAGACAATAAAAATACGGCTTTTTTAAGGCGTTTTTTCCACATTATTTTATTGATAAAATAGTATTAATTTTGCATTTCAACTTCCTTATTCTGGTTACTTCTTCATCTTCTTTTGGCCACTACACTACCAAGTCTTTCTCATTCGCCTTTATAGTCTGCCTCAAACTCTTTAACCAATTTATTATTGAGTGTTGGCAGTAACTATTTTTCTAATGCTAGTATTATACTTCTGCGATAATTAATTCTTGAGTAGGATCTACCATTACCTCACCCAGCATCCGATATGGCAAGATTTTGATTCTTTTCATTTCATCCCAGGTTCCGCAGAAGGTGGTTTTTCAATTTGAGAATCTTCTGAAACTCGATGCTGCAAAAGGTATTGACGGATTTTATACTAAAAAAACTCTAACACTACGCTTTAGAACAATTCCTTATTAGGATTTGATTTTCAATCATTTGTAAAGTAATTTATTTTCTACAGCGGAATCCGGTATAAATGAGGCTTTATAATAATTCATTTACCAAGCGTGCTGTACTATTCCTAAAAAAGGAAGTACAAAAACGCCCATTGGTAAACTAAATTATTCGCCAGTTTTAGACATGGCATCCCGCCTTTCCCATTCAAGCAAATATTCCTTTTGAAACACTGCTAGACTTTTTACTCCTAATGTGTATTTGTGTGCGTAATAATGTCTTTCTCCTGCCTGACTATTGCGAATGTCGTTGGCCACATAAGCCTTCGCCAGCAAAATTTGTGCGTCTTTTCGGCTTAGGTGATTCATTCTCATCAAGTCGGCCAATTGTTTTGAAATACTTATTGCCGACCGAAAAAAGGAAGCTTGATCGAGCAGAAACCTTGATTCCTTACCTATTTCGCAATTGTAATGCAAGCCTCCCCAGGTAGGAATGGGTATTGAGATTAACACGATAGCTGGAAACACTTTAATTCTGTATTTTTTGATAAATGCCTTTGCTTCAATAGTTTCTGCATTAAGCCAGATACACTCAAAGTTGTGACGGAGCGTTGCATTCACTTGCTTTATATTCAATAAGTCACGGGTTAATTCTTTGCACTCGTAACTTTTTGAACTAGTGACATACACCAACCTAGATTTGGTGACCACATCTGATTGGCTGAATGTTTTGAAATTTTGTGGGCAGAAATCATCGGCCTGGATAAAGGAGGGGCTGATTGCAATTGCAATGCTTAATAAGCTTTTGCGATAGGAAAAAAGTGAATTATGTAGCATAGTATGGAAGCAAAGTTCCAGCATTTCCACACAGTTATCAACTACTATTTTTGCTTATGAACATTCAATCCACAATTTGAATTTTAATATTCAATAGTAGAAAGTAACATACTACAAGACAAATATTTACATATTCATGGTAAAAACTTAGAGTTCTGGTTTGTCCTTTTCAGCAAACACCGTCTTCAACAAACCTCGAATGGTTTCGTAAGTATGCAAAGAATCTAAGTCGACCCCAGCCATGTCTTTCCAGATGGCTTCGGTGATATGTTCCTCCGCTTGTGGTTTTGGAACTACGCCATCAGGGCAGGTCATCAAATACCAGTGACAGGTTTTTAGCATTTTATGTGGGTATTGATTGTACAAATGATACGTTCTCGCTACTGGCTTTCCGAGCTTTATTTCTTTCACCCCACACTCTTCTTTCACTTCGCGAATGGCCGTAAAGTCAAAAGTTTCACCTGGATCAACCTTACCTTTTGGCAAATCCCAATAACCCATCCGATTAATCATCAACAAGTGGCCAGAATCATTGAACACCACACCTCCGGCAGCATCAATTGGTTTGCACACGTCTTTTAGAATATCAAATGCCTTGTCAGGATTGGCTGTAATGGTGATAAATCCCTTCGATGGCCCCCTAAACATCCATTCGATCACCTGGGCAAATTCTTCTTTGTTGCACTCAACCCGCATAAAATCAGAAGTGTGCATTTGTTGGTACTCATCAGCCGTAGCTATGATGAGTGGACACTCGTTCACAAATATTTTGTACATAAATGGTTGAAGGTTGGGATTGGCTTTCCTTTAGTTTTGCGGTGTGAATAAAGTTGAAACCGCTGCAAAAATAGCCGAATTCCTGTTACAAATAAAGGCAGTAAAATTGAGCCCCTCAGAACCCTTCACTTGGGCATCGGGCTGGCGTTCGCCGATATACTGTGATAATCGTGTGAGCCTTTCGCACCCAATCGCCCGCACCTTTGTGAAAGAAAGCCTAGCTGCACTCTCAAAAAACCATTACCCCGATGCGGATGCAATAGTGGGTGTGGCCACAGCTGGAATTGCTCCAGGTGCTTTGGTGGCAGACTTGCTCGGCCTTCCCTTCGGCTATGTGCGGCCTGAGCCTAAAAAGCATGGCATGGGAAAAAGGCTGGAAGGTGACATTGCTATTGGTAGTAAAGTCGTAGTCCTAGAAGATTTAGTCTCAACAGGAAAATCAAGTCTAGCCACTATAGAAGCTTTGCGAGAAGAAGGCTGCGAAGTGTTGGGGCTAATTGCCGTTTTTTCGTATGGATTTGAACAGGCAGAATTAAATTTTTCCAATGCAAATTGCCCCTTTCAAGTGCTTTGCGATTATGAAACTTTGATAGCAACTGCCATAAAAACAGGGGATGTGCAGCTGGAACAATTGGAAACACTCTCCGCTTGGAGGCAATCACCATCTACTTGGCGGCAGGAAGTTTAAGCAGTATGACTACTACTATAGAAAGCAAAGTAGCCTTGCTGCCCAAACGTATCGAAGATGTATATGCGTTCATGGCCGACATGAACCACCATGGCCAAATAATGCCACCAGAAGTGGCCGAATGGCAAAGCACTGAGCATACTTGTTCCTTTACCATTACCGGTACAGGTAATCTAAAACTGAGGATTAAGGAAAAACTTCTAAACAAGTTGATAAGCATAGAGCCTGATGGCAAAGCTCCATTTTCGTTTGTATTGATTTGGAAATTTGAAAAAAACAAAACTGGATGCATGGCCAATGCTGTACTCGAAGCCACAATGAATCCAATCATAAAAATGGTGGCTACCAAACCGCTCAAAAAATTTCTCGATATGCAGGCCGATGGCCTGATGAGACATTTTGCTGAATGAAAAAGGTTTTGATAAAAATATATGTTTGCTGGTTCTACTTATGGACTGCACTCATTTTTCTGCTGCTGTATCCGCTGTTTCTTTGGTTTCTTTCCAAGAAAAAACTGTACAAAAAAGCCCACCTGCTTCGACGTTTTTGGGGCAGGTGGCTCATGCTTTTCGGGGGATTACGGCCAAAAACCATTTACGAAATGCCGATTGACACAACCAAAACCTATGTGGTGGTAGCGAACCACAGCAGCTATCTAGATATAATATCACTAAGTTGTCAAGTACCAATTCATCTCAATTTTATTGGAAAGATTGCCCTGCAAAAAATTCCCTTGTTTGGCATTTTTTTCAAAACAATTGATATACCTGTTGACCGAAGAAATGCAGTACATGCTGCCAAGGCATATATGCGTGCTAAGGAGCAACTTCGGTTGGGGAGTATGAGCATCGCTGTGTTTCCTGAAGGGGGAATCAAGGATTCAATCCCAAAGCTTTCACCGTTCAAGGATGGACCTTTCAAAATGGCGGTAGAAACTGGAACTTCGATACTACCAATAACCATAATAGATAATTGGAAACGAGGCCCAGGAAACAAGATTGAAGGTACTCCAGGGAAAATGCGGATGTTTGTGCACAAGCCAATTAATGTTGAAGGCATGAATGAAACCGATATCACGAAACTACGCCAACAGGTATTTGAATTAATTCAAGAAAAGTTGAGGGAGTATGGAGTCGAGGGGTGACACTATTTAGTAGTCGATTGCGGCAACATTCTCCCAAAAAAAACCTCTTCAATGCAAAGGCATTTCGTTTAAGGTAATCTGAAAATTAATTCCCTTCTTTTTCACCAAGTTCTTGATTGGCACCTACTTCTGGCTTACTTTCTTCTACTTTCTTCTCTGGATTCTTGCCCGTACTCACATCTCGTAACGTACGAACCTGATCTTGCAACTTGGCCAGTTTCTTTTTGGCGTCCTCTATGTTTTCGTTCACCTGCTTGATGTAGGCAGAGGCATTTGCGTTTTTACTATTAGCAAAGAAACCTATATTGTTCTGCCAAGTATCTATATCTGCTTTGAGCATGCGGATAAGTTCACCAGTCCTCCGCTCCTCGCTCACCAGCATATTCTTGCCTTCAGGTTGGCGGGCTATTACTTCATAGTGGTTGCGGTTTCGGCTTTGGCTATTCGAAGCAAAGTCTTTTCTGATACGGTTGTATATAGCATCCAAAGCATCTTTATATTGTTTGCCTATCTGATCTTTCTGTTTGAAAGGCACAAACCCATAGCTGTTCCATTCGTCTTGCAAGGCTTTGATTTTATTGCTTAAATCCGTATTATCTTCGGCTGTGGCCAATTCGTTTATACGAACAAGTATTTCCTTCTTTGATTCAAGGTTTTTTGCTTGGTCTTGCTGCTGACCTGCAAACTTTTCATTTTTGGCCTCAAAAAATTTATCGCAGGCAGTTCGAAAACGAGTCCAAAGGGTTTCGGCATGTTTGTCCATCACATTGCCCACTTTTTTCCATTCTTCTTGCAAGTGCCTCAGTTCCTTGCTGGTATTGCCCCAGTCTTCACTATTCTGCAAAGCTTCTGCTTTTTCTACTAAGTCCTTTTTCATTCTAAGGTTCACTGCCCGCTGCTTCTCCAGTCCCTTGAAATAGTCGTTTTTGTTGGTATAAAATTTATCAACCGCAGCCTTGAATCGTTCCCAAATGCTTTCATGGTATTTGAGCGAAACAGGACCAGTCTTCTTCCATTCTTCAAATAGGGCGTTTACTTCTGAGATTTTATTCACCCATTCTTTGGGAATAGTAGTGGAATAATTTCCAAATTCCTCAGCCCTTTCGCATAATAATACTTTGGCATCAAGATTTCCTTGACGTTCGCCGTCCAGCACTTTAAGCTCCTCCATTTTGGCATTAAACACAACATCAGCAGCTTCTTTGAAGGTGAGCCAGAGAGGTTCGCGAGCTTCGTTTGGCACGGGCCCAGTGTTCTTCCACTCTTCCCATAATTTTTTGTGCTCGATTAAGGTTTTACGCAATGATTTCTCATGTTGCAAAGCCTCCATTTTGGTGCACAATTCCATTTTCAACTGAAGATTTTTCTTGCGATCAAGGTCTTTCAGTTCATTGTTTATATGATGGTTGTCGTAGAAGGTATTAAGGTAGTGCTGGTAGTTGTGCCAAAGGGCTTCTCTCTCTTCATTAGGCACAGCTTTTATGGTATTCCACTCAGATTGCAAAGTCCTTATTTCAGTAAGGCTGCCATCGGTTTCATCATTTTCGGCCAGATGCTTTATGCGGTCAAGTATTTCCTTTTTACGTTTCAGGTTTTTAAGTTTCTCTTCTTCCTGCTTTTGCTTATGGGTATCACGCTTGGCAGTAAATAGCTTATAGTAACCGTAGTATTCGTCACGACTCGGGTCTTCGTGTTTATATTCTTCGGGCTTGCCACCTGCTTCCACAAATTGGGCTCTGGCAGCCTGCATTTCCGAATTCCAGATGGTTTCTAACATCTGCCTCACACGTCTAAAAGTTTGCGATGATTCGCTAAGGACATCACTTTTGGCAGCATCGGAAGCCATTAGTAGTATAGCAGCTTTGTCCAAACCTTGCAAGTCGGCTGTGCTTATTTCGGCGGTACTTTCTGTATGATGATCATGCTCATCCATAAAAGCTTCAGCGTTCTCAGCGGTAAGTTCCTCTACAGGTGTTTCCACAGGGTTTTCAATTCCGCTACTTTCATGACCTGCATCCATTTCGTCAGGAATTAGCACTGGTAGTGTTTCTTCTATCAAAATTTCAGTTTCCTCTTCTTCTTCCACCTCTGCAGGCGGCTCTTGCTCGATGTCACCTTGTCCCACTATTTCGGGATTATCAAAGGGTTCAGTTTGAGCAGTTACTTGAGCCACCGTTTCAATCAGAGTCGACTCAATAGGTGTATCAATGTCGGCAACTATTTCAACAGAAACGTCACCATTCTTGTCATTCTGAACTTGGTCCAGAATCTGTTCTTCGGGAATAGCCTCCATTTCTTTTACCTTCTTAGTCGGCGATTTTCTTTTTTTAGGGACCTCGGCAGCAGGCTCAGCTACTTCTTCGTTAGCATCAGTTACTACATCAGCTTTTGAAACGATTGTCTCATCCGTGTTAGTCGTGTTTTCTACTGTTTCCTCTGTGTGTAAAGATTCGGTCATAGGTAGGTTTTCGGGTTGGGCTACTTCCGTAGTTCCCAAATTTTCACTTTCGGTTGCATTCATTTCGTTGAATTCGTTCATCTTTTTGTTTGTTAAACGATTTTAATAACTTTAGTGTTAAAGTTAGAAAGTAGTTAAGGAGCTTGGTTGAACCAAAGTAGCCCGTCGGTGTTCTATGTTTGTACGCTTATTTTTTATGAAGAGGGACGCAAAGATAGTAGAATGCCCTCGTGATGCCATGCAGGGGATCCACGATTTTATTTCTACTAAAACAAAAACAGATTACCTCAACCTGCTGCTAGGTTGTGGCTTCGACACCTTGGACTTTGGCAGCTTCGTTTCGCCCAAAGCTATACCTCAACTGGCTGACACAACTGAAGTGCTGGCTGGGCTTGACTTGGCGAATACTTCAACCAAACTTTTAGCCATCGTTGCCAACATTCGAGGGGCTGAAACTGCTTGCTTACACGATGAAATCTCTTACCTTGGATTTCCTTTCTCGGTGAGTGAAACTTTTCAGCAACGCAATACCAATAGCAGTATAGCCGACAGCATTAACGCTGTGGCCGAAATGCAGAACCTTTGCCTAAAACACACAAAGGAACTCGTCGTTTATCTCAGCATGGGTTTTGGCAATCACTACGGCGACCCATGGAATGCGGATGTGTTGATACATTGGACTGACAAGATGGATAAAATGGGTGTGAAAATTTTGGCACTGAGCGACACCATTGGCACGGCGAATCCTGATAGTATTTCAGCTATTTTCTCTAGCCTGATTCCCGCCTACCCACATATTGAATTTGGAGCACACCTGCACACCACACCAGATCGTTGGCGAGAGAAAGTGCAAGCTGCTTGGGACAATGGTTGCCGCCGTTTTGATGGAGCGGTGAAAGGCTTTGGTGGCTGCCCTATGGCTACCAACACACTCACTGGCAACATGCCCACCGAAAATCTGCTGGCTTTTTGTAAAGAAAATAATATAGAAACCGGTGTGGATAGTGCTGCATTTCAAATAGCTTTCCTAGAAGCAAACAAAGTTTTCTTGGGATGAATCTGCAATCCTTTTTAGCTAGGGTTATTTCACCTTTGGTTTTCCTGTCGGCCTTGGCCATTGTTTGGCTTCCGTCTTATTTTGTGTCGCAAGACGGACCTTCGCTCATGTACATCAGTTCATGGTTCAGTTTTCAAGAACAACCAATCCACCAGTATTTAGAGGGCAATTATCATCTGCAACCCAACTGGGTAGCCCCCCTCCTATCTGGGTTTTTGCTCAATTTTTTTGATGGAAATACGGCTGAGAAAGTGCTGGCTACTTTGTATCTCTTGGCTTTTCTTTTTGGGGCGAAGGCTTTGGTAAAAATACTAATGCCTATCACCCTGAGCGAAGTCGAAGGGTGGCTTTTGCTTACCCCCCTCGCCATAGGTCAAGCATTCTTCAAAGGGTTTTACAATAACAATTTTTCAGTCGCTGCCCTGCTTTGGTTTTTGTATTTTTATGCAAAGTATAAACAGAATCAGGAAGCTAAAAACCTCTGGATCTGTGGTGGGCTCATGTTGTTTATGTTCTTCTCGCAGCCATTGCCGCTGCTGCCTTTGTTTGCTTTGCTTGGTCTTGATTTTTTGAGAAGAAAGGAGTTGCGAACGCCCATATTGGTTACTGCTTTATTGCCCCTTATCCTATTTGCAATTTGGGTTATGCAAACCCCTTATGAAACGCCAGAGTGGCGGCCATTCACCCACCAGCTTGGCGACTTACTCAAAGGTGATTTCCTGAACAGTTTCGGCCAACTTGACCAAATGTTTGCTTATTGTTTTTACCTGATTTTACTTTTGCTGTTTGCCCTCCTATTCTGGCAAAAAAAAATGCTGGCGATATTAAATGATAGCTACTTTTTTGTCGCAGTTTTTCTTCTGTTGCTCTACTTCATTTTCCCATCCAATGCCGCTGGTGGTGGGCTTATAAATATCAGGTTAGCTTTGCTCGGTGTGTTGTTCTTTGTGTTGTTTCTGATAAAAAATATTCAGCCGATAAGAGCTTTGCAATTTGTTTCGTTGGGGGCCGGTTTATTGTTTCTAGTTTTCAGTTTTCAGTTGGTTAAAACAGAATATAAACTATCAAGAGAGGTAGAGGATATGATGGTATTGGGTGCTGATTTGGAGGCTGGAAAAAAGATAACGTCTTCTCTGAATACCCAATTGATTGCAAAACTTCCATTCAATTTTCTAAATAAAACGCCTATACTTCAGCATACTCCTTTTTTACTTTCACATCAACAAGGTTTGGTTTCATTCGATTGCCATTTTGGAATGGTTGATTATTATCCAATTGCCTATAGCTCGATAGATTATATAGACCTTGATGGCAGTCTTTCAGATTTGAATAGTAAAATTAGTTCAAACTTCTTATTGATTTGGAATCATCCAGATCAATTCGCAGATGGTTATTCTAAAAAATCAACCCTTGGCCGATGGACTTTGTATGCCAAGTGAACTACTTACTTTTGCGGCCTCTTGACACAGGAATATAAAGTAGTAATATGCGGGGCTGGCCCAGCGGGGGCCAGTGCTTCCTTGTTTCTGTCGAAGGAAAAAATTCCACACCTGCTTATTGACAAATCTACGTTTCCCCGAGACAAGGTTTGTGGAGATGCCCTCAGTGGCAAAGTCTTCAGCCACCTAAAACATGTGCTGCCCGATGTGCGATCAGAATGCTGTCAATTGCCAACTGTGTTTTTACCTAGCTACGGCGTTCGGTTTGTGGCACCAAACGGCAAAGAACTGGACGTGCCATTTGTTCCAAATATAACAGCCACAGACCCGCCGCCAGGCTTCATTTCCTCACGCCTCGATTTTGATGACTGGCTGTTTCAAAAAGCTGCTGCTGCTCCTTTTGCAGAAGTTTGGCAAAATGCAAAGTTGATAGCTATTGCAAAGCAAAATGGGGGGCTGGTTTTACAATTAAAAAAAGACGGCGAAGCATTGGAAGTAAAAACCCAACTGGCGATTGCGGCTGATGGAGAGCGTTCGTTACTAAGGAAATTCCATACAGGCACTGCCACCCGCGACCGCAGTAGTTTTAGTGCTGGAGTAAGGCAATATTATAGAGGGGTGGAAGGTTTCCATGATATGAATTTCATTGAACTTCACTTCCTTCCCGAATTGCTACCCGGCTATTTTTGGATATTTCCAATGCCTAATGGCCGAGCCAATGTCGGAGCAGGAATGCTTAGCAGTGTAGTAGCAAACCGCAAAGTGGATCTAAAAAAGGAAATGGAGAAAATTATCCAAGAACATCCTATCATTTCTAAACGATTTGTCAATGCGAAACCAGAAGGAAAAACACAAGGTTGGGGATTGCCGCTTGGCAGAAAAGTGGGTTCTATTTCGGGTGACAACTTATTGCTTTGTGGCGATGCTGCTTCACTCATTGACCCTTTCACAGGTGAGGGAATAGGCAATGCCATTTTGAGTGGAAGATATGCTGCCGAAGCGGCATTGAAGGCAATTTCGACGCAGAATTTTTTAGCCAAAAATCTAAATTCCTATGACCAAATCATCCGCAAAAAAGTAGGGGCTGAGCTGCGATTGAGTTCTACCCTTTTGAGGCTTTGCGAACAACAATGGCTTTTAAATTTTGTAGTAAACAAAGCCACTCGTAACCCCGAATTCAGGGATACCATTTCCAGCATGTTTGCTGATATTGATCTCCGAGCCAAGTTCGCAAACCCTATCTTTTATTTCAAGATTTTGTTTGGAGACAGGTGGCGATTAAGGAGAAATGGTTTTTAAACACAGTCTACCTTTACCACACGTTGTTGTCTCAGTTTAGAAATCTATTTTTGAGAGTACAAAAAAGTACACGTTTTACCATTAGCCCACCAAAACAAATCATTCAGTACCTGAATTATGCAAGCCATAAAAATATGTTTGCGTGTATTGGGCCGTTTTCTATTTAGCTTCCAAACTCTATCATGACAACATTGCCCACATTCATGCCCAATAGTTTGTTTGCATTATCACGGTAAAGTCCAATCTCCATAAGTCCGGCCGTGTTGAATATACAGAACATTCCAGCTTCATCACGACTATCGCTATAGGTTCGGTCTATTCTATCATGGCGGTCATGATTTCTCAATATTAGCTGAAAGCTGCGACGTTTGCATGCGGCTTCAAAAGTGCCCTTATCAATGTTTATCACCAGATTTCCAAAAGCATCAATCCTGATAACCTTACCCGTTAGTTTACGATCTTCCACCATAGGTTTTTCGCTAGTGAAGGTCTTTATAGAACTCACTGGTTTGCCAGGTAATTCATCTGAAATTTTATTTGCCAAGGTAACAGCTGCTTCAATTAGCAATTCCTTTTCGGCAAATGGTTTGGTGAAATCTGGTGATCCTTCCCAAGCTAAAATTTCAGGTGCTTCAATTTCAAGTAGGGAAAGAAAACCATTGTCGGCTGCCACAATGAATTGGTGTTTATACTTTGCCAACAGAATCCGCTTATGCTCTGCCAGTTCGGTATCGACCAATACCAAATGAATGCTTCCAGCGGGGAAACCATCAATGGCTTCTGACAGTAGCTGTGCGGCCACAGAAAGATTGAATGGGGGAACATTGTGAGAAATATCCAAAACTTGAGCCTCTGGCACGGCCACCAGTAGTCTTGCTTTTACAGGGGCAATTTCGTGGGAAGCATGACCCCAATCGGAGGTGAGGGTGATAAAATGCACTCTTTGTCGGCTACTTATATTTGGAGCAAAATTAGACTTACAATTGCCACCATTTTTTTTTTACTATAAATATCCCCTAACCCATTGACAGAAATAGAACTAACCATCGAAGATGTAAACCCCAGCGAACTGCTTGGCGTTAATAATGCATACCTAAAAATCATTCAATCAGCTTACCCCAAGGCTAAAATACTAAGCCGAGGCAACGAACTGAAGTTGATAGGCGAAAATCATGAAATACAAGATGCTGCCAAGAAGATTAACCAGATAATAGCCTATCTACAAAAAAAGGGAGTGCTAACTGAATCCAAAGTTGCTGATATACTTAATATACCACTGACACCCGAACTACCACACGAGGACAAAGCCCCCGACAACAATGTGCTGGTGCATGGCCCTAACGGAAAAATAGTAACGGCACGCACACCCAATCAACGCCGCATGGTAGATGCCATGGACGAAAATGATATACTTTTTGCCACTGGTCCTGCAGGCACAGGCAAAACGTATACTGCAGTAGCCATAGCCGTAAAAGCATTGAAAAACAAAGAAATAAAACGCATCATTCTTGCCCGACCGGCGGTTGAAGCAGGCGAAAATCTTGGTTTCCTTCCAGGCGATTTGAAAGAAAAAATTGACCCGTACCTACGTCCATTGTATGATGCATTGGAAGATATGATTGATCCGATCAAACTAAAAACCTACCTTGAAACCCGTGTGATAGAAATTGCCCCGATGGCATTTATGCGTGGACGAACATTGGATAATGCGTATGTAATTCTTGATGAAGCACAGAACGCCACAGGGGTTCAACTAAAAATGTTCCTAACCCGAATGGGCACACATGCCAAATTTATTATCACCGGGGATACTACACAGATTGATTTACCAAAGGCCCAACAAAGCGGGCTGCCATTTGCTATTGATAAATTGGCTGAAATAAAAGGTATACAAATAGTCCACCTCACCATTGAAGACGTGGTGAGACATAGATTGGTAAGGGAAATTATTAAGGCTTATGGGGGGTGAGATTTAAGTAAAATGGCAAATTAGGATTGAGTAAGCGGAGACATTTTACTTACATTACCAATTTACATCACACCTTTCGAACCTTACCCATTCGCCTTTTGATGGTCGGCCAAGAATTTCTCAAGACCAATATCAGTAAGTGGGTGTTTCAGCAAGGCTAGAATAGGCTCCAAAGGTGAAGTAATCACATGAGCCCCTGCCTCGGCACATTTGATAATATGAATAGGATTACGGATGCTAGCAGCCAATATCTGGGTCTCATAGCCTTGTACAGCAAAGATTCCTGAAAGCTGTACGATCAGTTGCATTCCATCGTAGCCAATATCGTCCAAGCGGCCAATAAAAGGACTGATATAAGTAGCTCCTGCCTTACAGGCAAGTATTGCCTGTCCAGGAGAAAATACAAGAGTACAATTGGTACGTATACCAATGCCTGTAAAATATTTAATGGCTTTGAGTCCATCCAAAATCATGGGTACTTTCACCACTATTTTTTCATCAATTGCGGCAAGTGTTTCACCTTCTCGAATCATGCCTTTGAAGTCGGTAGCGATAACTTCTGCACTAATGTCCCCATTCACTAAGTTGCAAATATCCTTGTAGCGTTTGTGGGCGGCTTTCTCTCCTTTTATTCCTTCCTTGGCCATCAAACTGGGGTTGGTGGTCACCCCGTCTATTATACCCATTTCATTGGCTTCTTGTATATGGTCAAGGTTGGCAGTGTCTATAAAAAATTTCATTGGTTATTATTTGATGGGGCGAAAATACGGGGAAGTGGGCATTGGTTTTATTCACGGCTTACCCACAGAATGAAATCTAGATTTCAGAATGCCTTTGTTATTCGGCAACTTGCCACACCCCCTTTCTTTGCCTCATGATTATGTTTCCAAATGCGAAGCTAAACCTTGGGCTGCGAGTGATAAGCAAAAGGTCTGATGGCTATCACGACATTGAAAGTGTATTTGTACCCACACCTTGGTATGATGCTTTGGAGTTAAATGAAAATACAAAGTTCAAGCAAGGAGAGAATCCATGCAATCTTACTATTTCTGGTTTGAATGTTGGGGGTGATGCAGCCCAAAATTTGGTAGTAAAGGCATACAAGTTATTATCTAAAACACATAGTTTGCCACCTGTTAATGTTCATTTGTTAAAATCCATTCCAATAGGTGCTGGGTTAGGTGGTGGCTCGGCTGATGGAGCTTTTATGCTAAAGTTGTTGAACATGTTTTGCAACCTTGAATACTCAGAATCGGAGCTTGAAGTATATGCAGCACAACTTGGCAGCGATTGCTCATTCTTTATCCGCAACAAGCCTGCGATGGTTTCTGGCCGTGGCGATAGATTGGGTTGGCCTGAAATTAAATTGCAACAGCTATCAGTTCTAATGGTGTATCCAGGCATTCATCTCCCTACTATTGAAGCTTATTCAAACTTGAATATCGATAATCATTCAGGGAGTAAGTCACTTCTGGAGATCATTCATTCTCCGATAGAAGATTGGAAAGAAAACTTTCAAAACGATTTTGAAGAATATGCTTTTGCAAAGTACCAGGAAATAAAATTATTGAAGGAAACTATTTACCAACAAGGAGCATTATATGCCAGCATGACTGGAAGTGGCTCAGCAGTTTTTGGCTTGTTTGATATGGAACCAAATATTTCATGGATTCCAGAAAACTATTATTGGAAATTGGGCAACCTCTGAGAGGCCTTCCCAAGCAGGCTCATTCCGTACAAGGCGAAATCATATTTCACTGGGTCTTTGTGGTCAAATTTTCTTAGGACTTCGGTGAGTTCAATGGCTGTTTGCCAGTCGTCTTGTTTCCGGGTTATCAGTTTCAGTTGGCGAGCGGTGCGGCTCACATGCACATCAAGCGGGCATATCAATTTGGCAGGATTGATATGCTGCCAAATCCCAAAATCAACACCTTTGTCGTCTTGTCTTACCATCCATCGCAGGTACATATTCAATCGTTTGCAGGCAGATTTTTGGATAGGTGATGATATATGTTTATGAGTTCGGGTTGGGTAATTTTCCAGCGAAAAAAACAATTGCCGAAATCCATTTAATCCATATTGCACAGTTTCATCTTTCTTTCCAACGCCTTTGCTGAAAGCAGCCTCCAGCGAATCATGCTTTTTGTAATACCAATTCAGGAAATGAATGAAGTACAAAAGGTCGGTGCTATTGAACGTGCGGTGAACAAATCCCTCAAATCGTTGTAAGTCATTTGGCTTGTGGTTCATAATAAATTCATGCGGTTTGCCTTCAAACAATTCTACCAGTTTATGACAATTAGCCAATATAGTTTTCCGCTGACCCCAAGCAAGTGTGGCGGCAAACAGTCCCATGATTTCTATATCTTGTTTTTGGGTAAAAAGGTGAGGAATAGAAATAGGGTCGTCTACAATGAAGCCTGGCTGGTTTACCAGTTCGCCGTATTCGTCCAATAATTTTTTAGTATCTTTTCTCATTTGCTAGGTTCATCTTCTTCATCCTCTTCTGGCATTATGCCTTCCAATACAAATACGGATTTTCCTGTATGTATTTTTATTGCACGAAGCGAGAGCCAAAGTCCCAAAAACAAAGAAGCAACCGCCCCCGACCATGTACCATTTTTTGCACCTACATATAAGAAAAAATCGTAGGACCCATGAAACAAAACCGCTATGGATATGCCAGCCAACTTAAACCAAAATGCGTACCTTGGCCTGAACTTGGCCATGCCAACAAAGAAGCCCATCATCACCCCGAATGTTGCATGGGCAGGAACCGCAGTGAACATCCTCACCATACCTATTTCGATAGGGTTTTCACTTCCCAAAACATACAATAGATTTTCAACAGTAGCAAAACCCATGGACACCATCACCGCGTAGGTTATTCCATCATAAGGTTCGTTGAATGCCGAGTGACGGTAATACCGTTTCAAGAACCAAAACTTGCAGAACTCCTCTGACAATGCAACGACAATAAAGGTATGAATTGCTGTGCCCCACAATCCACGAGGCAAGGCTATATGCCAATGATTGCATGCCATTTGAATTGCGATTGCAGGAAGTGTACACAGACATCCCGAAAAGAAACTGAATATAAGCAACCGCAGCGGCTCTTTCTCAAACTTGTCACGCCAGTATATGAATATACAAACAGCAAGTCCGGGGGCTATGGCGAGGGAAGAGTATAGGAGGAGGTTCAAGGGAATGTGATAATGTGGAAATGTGATAATGTGGTTTTAAAGTCTATCCCTAAAGCTATAGGGAGATTCATTTCTTTAATTTTATTCGCAACGAATTCCCAACTACTACTAGATCCGAAAAAGCCATGCCAAGAGCCGCCAGCATTGGGCTGAGGAAACCTGCAGCCGCCAATGGAATTGCTACTACGTTATACAAGAATGCCCAGAAAAGATTCTGGCGGATGGTTTTGTAGGTGGCAATGCCGGTGTTGAGAGCCTGGGGCAAGGCTGTTATTCCTTTTAACAATACCACATCGGCTGCATCACGAGCTACATCGGTTGCTCCGCTAATTGATATACCCACATGAGATGCAGTGAGAGCCAAAGCATCGTTGATACCATCACCCAACATGGCTACTTTGTTGGTGCCGCACAGCTTTTTTACAATACTCACCTTCTGTCCAGGGGTCTTCCTAAAATATACTTCGCCAATGCCCAAAGCTGTCTGTACTTCTCTGCATTTTTTCTCCGAATCACCACTCAGCAATATCGTATTTATGCCGCTCGCTCTGAGTAAGCTTATCAGTTCCATAGCACCTAGCATCAAGGTATCGCTCAAGTCAAATGCGGCAAGGGTAATTCCATTTCGGGTGAGATAAATGTCAAATTCTGGATTGTCACTCTTTTGATTTTTTTGCAATGCCGGACTGCCTAAGGTATAGTTATTCCCAAAATGATCGTTGGCTTTTATGCCCAACCCTTTTTCTTCTTTTACTTCCGAAAATACAATGTTGTGGTGGTGCCAATCTTCATGCTTTTTTACAATGGACTTTGCCACGGGATGATTGCTTTGCGTTTCCAGGTGATGTATAATATTTTTTGCATCTCGCTCATTAAAATCAAAGGTCTCAAAGCGGGTTATTTCAAAGTCGCCATTGGTGAGTGTGCCTGTTTTATCCAACACAACGGTATCAATCTGTGCCAAGTTTTCCAATACTGAGCCTCCTTTTACCAATATACCTTTTTTGGCTGCCTTTCCCAGCCCAACCATCACCGCAAGTGGTGTAGCAAGCCCCATGGCACACGGACATGATATAACCAATACCGCGATAGACCGCAGCAGACTTTCAGAAGCCGCAAGGCCTACGCCCCAATAGTTGATGCAGAAAACAAACACTGCAATACCAGCCACCACAGGCACAAAGATGGCAGCTATCCTATCACCCAATTTTTGGATGGAGGGCTTGTCGGCCTTGGCTCTTTTTACCTGTTCTATTATTTGTGAAAGCAAAGTCTTTTGACCAACTTGGGTAGCTTTTATGTATATACTTCCGTCCGTAATGAGGCTGCCGCCAATCACCGCACTGCCAAACCTTTTGCCAACAGGCATGCTTTCACCAGTCAACATTGACTCATCGGCCAAGGCTTCCCCACGTAGCACTTCCCCATCCACTGGTATACGTGAGCCATCATTCACCAGCAGCCTATCCCCTACTTTCACATCCTGCACCGCGATCTCTTCGGTCACCTCTTTGTTGGTGACAAGGTCGTGAAGCACTTTTAGGGCTTTCTCCGGTTGCAGTTTGCTTAGCGAATTGATAGCGGTAGTCGTTTGCTTCACCGATCGTTTCTCAATCAAATTTCCCAGCAATACCAATGTGATGATACTGGCTGTTGTCTCAAAATAAACTGCCTGCCATGGAAAGAAGAAAAGCAGAATCAAACTATACACAAACGCTGAAAACGACCCCATAAAAATGAGCACATCCATATTGGGTACAAGCACCTTCACACTTTGCCAACCGCTTCGCCCAAAATGCTTGAAGCCAACCCAAGCCACAGGTAGGCATAGTATCAGTTGCAGCCATCCATTATGCATGGCATGAAAGCCCGGCAACATGTGCATCATCAATAGCACTGTGAACGGAAGTGTGAACCAAAACTTCTGCTCAGGGGTTGAAAGGACTGGTCGCTTCTCCGCCTGATGAACATTCGTTTTGGCCACATGATAGCCAAGCGAATCAATACCTTTTTCTAATACGGATAATGGCTTCTGAACGGCATTCACAAACCGCACTTCGTCCGTACCAAAGTCTACATATACTTCTTTCATACCTTGCCCTTCCAGGTATTTGCTCACCGTGCGGGCACAGCTGCTGCAAGTCATGCCTTCCACTTTCATCTCCACCAAGTTTTCGAGGGTATCCATTGGGGCAAAGCTAATGCTAGGGGCAAGAGGGGAAAACCAGGGAATGTAAGCGAGGGTACTAATTCGTTTTTTCGAATTTTCTATTCAATCCGAACACTAACACCAAATAACGATGTAGATATTATTTGACTGCCACCACCGAAATCTCAACTTTGGCTCCTTTGGGCAAGGCACTCACCTGCACCGTTTCGCGGGCGGGTGGGTTGCTTGCGAAATAGCTGCCATACATTTCGTTGATAGCAGCAAAGTCTCCCAGATTGGTGCAGTAGATGGTGCATTTGGCCACATGCTCGAAACCATATCCAGCAGCTGTAAGCACAGCTTTTAAGTTTTCCAATACGCGTTGGGTTTCGGCCTTTATGTCGGTCTGCTCCATCTGTCCAGTTTGGGGGTTCAGGGCTATTTGGCCGCTCACATAGAGGGTGTTGCCCATAAGCACAGCTTGGCTGTATGGGCCAATAGGTTGCGGGGCATCGTTGGTAAGTATGATTTGTTTTTCCATTGTCTTTTTGTTTTTTTGGGCAAAGGTCGGGTGCAGGACCAAAGCCAGCACAAGGGTGAGGAATATGTATTTCATTTTGATAAATTTAGGATTGATCTAGTTTTTCTTATTTACTTTATGCTGGTTCTTGTCACTCTGAGGCTTGTCGAAAAGACGTTTCAGCATCTTGTTTGAGATTCCGAAATAAGTTCGGAATGACGGCTACAGTTAATCTTTTATTTCAAAACTATCCGCATCACTCAGAACCGGAAACTGCTTTCTAAAATCAAGCAAGGTTTGTAAATCAATTTCTATCTTGCCAATAGTTTCCAACCCTTGTCCCTGCTCCCAGATTATTTCTCCCTTAGGCGAAACAACACAGCTAAAGCCATTGTGCTCCATGCTGTTGCCATCAACCCCTACCCTATTCACGGCCGCTACATAGCATTGGTTTTCGATGGCTCGGGCTATCAGCAGTTGCCGCCAAGGGTAGCTGCGAACGGAGGGCCAATTGGCAACACAAAGCAGTAGGTCGTAGTCGCCCACATTCCTGCACCAAACTGGGAAACGCAAATCATAACAAACGATTGGGCGGATTCGCCAACCTTTATGCTCAATTATTACCTTCTCCTTTCCAGCAGTATAATGATTATTCTCCTCGCCCATGCTGAACAAATGCCGTTTATCGTAGCTCTGTATATCGCCATTTGGCATGGCCCACACAAACCTGTTGAAATACCTGCCCCCATCAACCATCGACAAACTTCCACACACCACTGCACCTGTCTTAGCAGCCATTTCATTCATCCATTGTATTTCTATTCCATCCATTGTCGCAGCATATTTCTCCGGCTGCATAGTAAAGCCAGTGGCGAACATTTCGGGCAGTATAATTATATCTACGCCAGCCTCCAGCAACTCCAACTTTCCTGAAAGCATATCAAGGTTTGCCTGGTGATTTTCCCAAATGAGATTGGTTTGGATGATGGTGAGTTTCATTGGGGTGTAATATTTAAACTTTCACCAACCGTTCTGCAGCTTGCTCCAATGTTTCGCTGGTTTTGGCAAAACAGAACCGCAGTATTTTATTGTCTTCGCCCATTTGGTAAAAGGCCGACACGGGAATAGCGGCGACACCATGTTCGCGGGTGAGGCGGGCTGCAAAATCCAGATCTTTTTCGTGGGTTATCTTTTCGTAGCTGGCACATTGAAAATAGCTACCTTGGCAGGGCAGCAGCTTGAAACGGCTTCCCTGCATCAGCTTCTGAAACTCGTCACGCTTTTGCTGGTACATGGCCGCAATCTCTAGGTAAGCTTCCTTGTCTTTGATATATTCGGCCAGGGCATACTGGGTGGGTGTGTGCGTGCTGAAAGCCATAAACTGATATACCTTACGAATCTCGGTCATCAGCTTGGCGGGAGCACTCACATAGCCAATCTTCCAGCCTGTGGTATGGTAGGTTTTGCCAAACGATGAAACGATGACGCTTTGGGCAGCCAGCTTGGGGTAGCGGGCCACACTCTGATGCTCCATGCCGTCGAAAATGATATGCTCGTAAACTTCGTCGCTCAGCACTATTATTTCCGAATTCTCCACAATCTTTTGCAGCTTTTGCATATCGGCAGCCCCCAGTACAGTGCCGGTCGGGTTGTTGGGTGTGTTGATGATAATCATGCGGGTGCGGGGGTTCGCGAGCTTATTTATCTCGTTCCAGTCTATGGTGTAGCCAGGCATTTTGTAGCTGGCGTATACAGCCCGCCCGCCGTTCATCTCTATGGCAGGCACATAGCTGTCGTAGCAGGGTTCTATCACTATCACTTCATCCCCTTCCCTCACTAGTGCCGATATGGTGGCATACAAAGCAAGCGTTCCGCCGGGCATAATAGTAATCTCCGTATCTGGATTGTATTGTGACGAGTAAAGGTCTTCAATTTTCTGGGCAATCAACTCACGCAGGGGCATTAGACCTGGCATGGGTGCATATTGGTTGTGTCCGGCTTGCATAGCCTCAGCCACCAGCGATACCAGCTTGGGCGAGCAGGGAAAATTGGGAAACCCCTGAGCAAGGTTGATGGCATTATGCTTGGCTGCCAAGGCACTCATCACCGTAAAAATAGTGGTGCCCACACGGGGCATCTTGGTCTTTATCGTTCCTTTGTATTCGGGCATAATTGTGTGTGGCAAAAATAGAGATAAAAGCCCCCAGCCGCATTCCCGCATTCGTCAGGATTTGCAATCCTGACTTGTTGAGGTTGGGATTTGAAATCCCATTCTCATTTGGTTTGGATTAAAAATCTCGACCAGCGGGAGAGAACAAGCAAAGAATCCCACTACAACTTCACTTCAACAAGGTACTCTAAAGTTCTCTTTTGTTTTTCCTCAGTTTTATATGATTCGAATTTGTTCTTATTATAGATAACAGCTCCACTACTAATATTTCCTAAAAACTTTTTACAGGTACGAAAATTTTCCTGTTTCCCCCACCAAGCCGTCATGTCAAAATAACCATTGATTAAATAGAGCTTTTTCACATAAAGGTGGCGTGTGCTAATATCAATAATTGTTGTGTCAGTATGGGTAATAAAGACAAGTCTGCTGTCTGTAACGACCGTATGTTGCGAAAACTTGAATGAATTATTTAAGGTGTCATATTCAAGTTTATTATCTCCATAAACTCCAAAAGGTTCGCTAAACAACTTTATGTTGCCTTTCTTATATTCTTCCAACGTTATTTTATTCCCCTGAATGTCATACAAATTAAACCAGAAAAAATATTGCCAACTGGCCTGTCCAAAAACACTCAAGTTGATACTTGTAAAGCAAACACATAAAATCAATTTTCGGATGCTCATTTTGGTTTCGCGGTTTGATTGCTTTGTTTGCTGTTTATGTCACAAATGTAATCCTCTCCCAAGTTCCTTCAGCTAAAAGCAGACGGAACTTGATTGGTTGTGCAGTCAGTGGGTTTGGGGCACTGTCAGGTGTTTCCACCTGACAGCATCCTTACAAAAAACTCCTGAATTGTTACAGTCAGGGGGTTTTCTAAAATCTTTATACTCCTGTTAAGATTGTTGTAAGCGACGGCTTATTCTTCAGCCCATTTTTTTCACTTCAAAGCCTTTTTGTTTGAATTGCTAGTAAGCATTCCAGATGCTTTTTCAATCACAAAAGAATATAGCGATAGGAAGATAAACCAAGGATTTCACCTACTATACTATATGCACAAAAAATGACCTTTTACCAAAGCTTTGAGCAAGACAATATTTTGTTGCTTAAAAATTAATGCCAAATTTAATTAGTAAGGATAACTACCTTATTTAGCTCTTGCAGTGTAAGGGTACTCGTGTTACCATACTCCCCAAATAGCTTCAACAATGTATTAAACTGCGTTTTATGTGCCTTTGAAACTACCACTTTATTGAAGATTAATAGCCCTTTGGGGGCTAAAATGGAAGCAATTTGACCAACAAATGGCTCCATCTCAAATTGAGGAGGCACGTCCAATCCGTTGTACAAGTCCACAATAAGGAGATCGAAACTGGCTTTCTTTTCTGTTACAAACTGAGCGGCATCGGTTTCCACTATTTCAAGATTCTCATAATCGCCAAGTCCAAAATATTGCTTCCCCAACCTGATTACCTCCGGGTCATGCTCCACTCCGACTATAGGTGCGTCCTGCCTGTATTTATTGCGAAGCAAATCCACTACAGAGCCGGCACCCAATCCCAGCACAAGAATGTTGGCGAACTTACGTTTCCTGAAATCAAGTTTGTAAAAAATATCATCAAACACCCAGTGCAATGCCCCAAAGGAGTAATTGCCTTCGCCACCGTTAAGCACTAATTGACCATCCACATGCACTACTTCAAGTGTTGGGTTGAGGCTGCTCAGGGTAGTTTCTACCACCTTGTCATGCTTCTGCGGGCTTAGCCAATCATCAAGCCATTTCAAATTATTCGCCTGATTGAGTGAAGTTTGTGAGTATGCCTCATTTGCTCTCGACTGTATATTCCTTCGCTGTCAATTGTTTCAATCTTCACCTTGCCCGAAGCATGGATTATTTGGCCAGGCCCGAGCATCATGCCAACATGAGTTATTCGATTCTTATCATTCTCAAAAAATGATAAATCTCCAATCATAGCATCATCTAAGGAAGCGACTTCCGATCCTTGAGATGCCTGTTGGTAAGCATCACGTAACAGCTTCACACCACAGATTTTGAACACTACCTGCATGAAGCCTGAACAATCAATTCCAAATAGCGATCGCCCCCCCCACTGATAAGGTGAATTTAGATAGCACTTGGCAGTGGCTAATAGGTTTTCTGTCGCAGGCTGCATAGTCGGCTGGTGGCCGTTACGTTTCACGTTGCTGCCCATCATTGTTTGTATAGTTTGTCCGCCAGAATCAGTAGGCAGCAGAAATTCCGTTTGCACCCTGTAATCAAACTTAGCCCAGAAGCCATCAGGCTTCAGATAACTCAATTGTGCGGTGCTAATCCAACCCTCGTAGCCGTCGTAGTCGCACATGATGCGGTGCCAACCTTCCTCTTGACCAACAACGAGAAACACTTCACCAAACAACAGTTGACTAGTCATTTCGCTGGCACTGTTGGGCTCTTTTCTAATCGCGATACACGACAGCAGGCAAATTCCTTCGGCGTATTCTTCCATTGAGCAAAATTCGGCCAAAACAAACGTCATTTAGCTTGGTTGGCAAAAAGCTTATTCACTATGTGTCCTTTCTTAAATAATATTGCCCCTGAAAAAGCGAAATTAAACGTGCGTCACCAATACCTCTGTATCGAAGGCAACATTGGCACCGGCAAAACTGCCCTCGCCAGCCGTATTGCCAAACACTTTAGAAAAAAACTTCTGTTAGAAGAATTTGAAGACAATTCATTTCTGCCGAAATTTTATGAAGATCCAGCCCGATATGCGTTTCCACTGGAGATGAGCTTTCTGGCTTCCCGTTTCAACCAACTGAATCGTGAATTACTGCAGGGAGATTTGTTTGACTCAGGAGTTGTGAGCGATTACGTATTTTTCAAATGCCTTGTGTTTTCAAAAATAACCCTTAGCGATGATGAATACGACCTCTACACTAGGTTGTTCGGCATCATAAATCTACAAGTGCCACAGCCAGGATTATTGGTTTATCTGCACAAGCCAGTGAGCAAATTGCAAGAACAAATACAGAAACGTGGACGTAGCTATGAACAGAAAATTACTGATAAGTATTTACTCAAACTTCAAGAAGCTTATTTTGATTACATAAATCATCACACCAAAAGCCCTGTCCTTATTCTTGACACCACCTCAGCCGATTTTGTGAACAGCCAAGCCGATTACGATTTTCTAATTAATAAAATAGATGCCAAATACCCCGATGGTGTGAATGTGGTTTATTAATTTCAGGCTGCTATTGAATTGAGAAATGCGTTTCCGAATACTACACCTAATTTTGAAACCTAGCTAATAAAGTTGCCTTCCCAAACGCTAACGTGATCGGCATGACAAATGTCAAATATATTCGTAATTTCCAATTCGCAAGTGCCAATTATCTCCATAAAAAATATTACCAAAACCTACAAAGTGGGCGGCGAAGTAGTGAATGCTCTCAAAGGTGTTGACCTCGAAATAGAAAAAGGCGAATATGTAGCGTTGATGGGGCCGAGCGGCTCAGGCAAATCTACCCTGATGAATATGTTGGGCTGTTTAGATACCACCTCTTCAGGCACATACATACTCAATGGCAACGATGTGAGCAGCATGAACGACAATGAGCTGGCACAAATCCGCAACAAGGAAATCGGTTTTGTGTTCCAAACTTTCAACCTCATGCCAAGGCTATCAGCATTGGAAAATGTAGCCCTACCATTGGTGTATGCCGGAAAAAAACGCAGCGAACGCGAAGCAAAAGCGGCCAAATGCCTTGAAGCAGTGAACCTGACCGACCGCATGAGCCACCGACCAAATGAGCTTTCGGGTGGTCAACGGCAGCGGGTAGCGGTAGCCCGTGCCTTGGTGAATGATCCTGCCATTATCCTTGCCGATGAGCCAACGGGAAACCTCGACTCCAAGACCTCCGATGATATAATGAACCTATTTGAAGAGATTCATAGACATGGCAACACGGTCATTGTCATTACCCATGAGGAAGAAATTGCCCGCCGGGCAAAACGTATTATCCGATTGAAAGATGGGAAGGTGGAGCGGGACGAACCCAACCACTCACCAGCTTTGGTCTGATGGAGCTTCGCTGCTTGGCTCTTGGCCGGGAGGAGTAAAAACACCATCGGGATGCCTGCCTGTCGGCAGACAGTAAAGCAGCATCCCCGCAAAATGGTGAAAAAGGTCTTGGAACCTACTTCCCATCATCAAACCCACTACTAAACTGCCTTGGCCGAGGCTTATTAGATGTAGAGGTAGGTTGAGCCTAAAATGAGCCCAGTTGGCACTTGTTGGTGAGGAATAAAATGCTTCGTTCCTATGCATGCCAAAGTCAGACAGACAGAAACAACGGTGCATTCGTACAACCTGTCCTGAATACTATCGGGATTATCTTATTTTCAAAATCCCACATTAACTTTACCTTTGCCCCAAATGAAACGACTCACAAGACCTCAGAACGTACTCGACGAACTGGACTACAATACCCAGCGGGCAGATATTCTGCTAGGCGAATATGGCCGCAACGTGCAGGATATGGTGGCCAGCCTGCCCCGCATACAAGACCGCGAAACACGCAGCCGCTATGCCGCCGCCATTGTACAGGTAATGGGTGTGCTGAACCCGCCTGTCTATCGCGACCAAGCCGACTACAAGCACAAACTCTGGGATCACTTGCACATCATGGGCAAGTTTTGTCTTGACATTGAGACCCCTTTCCCAGTACCCAGCCCTGAGATAGTGGCAGCCAAGCCTCAAGAGATTCCGTATATAAAAAATCGCATTGCCTACCGCTATTACGGCAAGCAAATGGAACGCTACCTGCAACGCGTTTCAGAGATGCCTGATGGAGGCGAAAAGAACATGTATACCAGCTTATTGGGTTCATTCATGAAAAGCTCATGCAAATCGTGGAACGACGAAAACGTGAGCGACCAAGCCATAGTGGATCACATGAACGAATTGAGCGACAACAAACTGAATCTAGTTTACGATGGTCAAGAGTATTCGTTGGATATGTCACGCTCTGGCAAGAGTGTGAACCCACTAATAAAAGACAAAAAACCAGGCAGCAAAAACAAGAAGAAGAAGTTTTTCAAACGGAAGTAAAACAAGTAAGCAGTGTAATTTTCAATACGAGTATTTTTCTAGCTGAAGGATGAAACAAACGCATTCATACGAAAAATAAGAAACCTTGTTTGTCGGAATGACAAACCTCATTTTAAAAGTATCAAACTAACATTCAATGCAAGTATTCAAGTTTGGCGGGGCATCCGTAAAGGATGCGGAGGCCGTGAGGAATGCAGGCAGCATACTGGCAAGATATGAAGGACAGCCTGTGCTGGTGGTTATTTCGGCCATGGGGAAAATGACCAATGCATTTGAGCGATTGGCAGAAGCCTACTTTCGCCAGACTGATGAAATTGCAGCCAGATATGCCGAGATCAAAGACTTTCACCAAAACATCATAAATGGCTTGCTGAAATGCAAGGACGACCGCACTTTCGACGACATTGATAACCTTTTTCTTGAACTTGATTGCCTGTTGGAAACCGATAAAGAACCCAACAGCAGCTTCGATTATATCTACGACCAGATAGTGTGTTTTGGCGAACTGATATCCACCCGCATTGTGTCCGCCTACCTCAATGAAAATGGCCAACGTAATCGCTGGATGGACTGCCGCAACTTCATTTTTACTGACAACAATCACCGCGAAGCACGTGTCGACTGGGAGCAAACTAGCGAACTCATAAGCAAAAAACTGTTACCGATAGCCAAGAAACAACTGATAATCACCCAAGGATTTATCGGCCGTGGGCAAGACCTCACCACGACTACCCTTGGACGTGATGGCAGCGACTATTCGGCTGCCATATTCGCCTATGGCATAGATGCCGAAAGCGTGACAATATGGAAAGACGTTGCCGGAGTAATGAATGCCGACCCAAAGCGTATGCCCGATGCGGTCATGTTCGACAGCCTGTCGTTTAAAGAAACGATAGAACTGGCCTACTATGGAGCAAATGTCATTCACCCCAAGACCATACAGCCGTTGCTCAAAAAAAACATTCCGTTGTATGTACGTTCGTTTTTTGAGGCTGATGCTCCTGGAACATTAATAAGTAATGAAGGTGATGATCACCGCAAGCCAATTTTTATCTTCAAGTCTGAGCAAGTACTGATTTCTCTTTACACTCGCGACTTTTCTTTTATTGTGGAGGAACATTTGAGCACTATTTTTAAGGTATTTGGCAACCTGAACCTTCGGGTGAACTTGATGCAAAACTCCGCCATCAGCTTTTCGGTATGTGTGAACCACGACCCAGAAAAGACCCAACAAATTCAGAAAATCCTGCAAAAGGATTTTGAGGTGGTATGCAATCTTGGGGTAGAACTTATCTCGGTAAAAAACTATACCAAAGAAAGCATTGACAGAATCATAGGCGGGCGAGAGGTGATGCTGGAGCAACGTTCTCGAAGCATGGATCAGTTTGTTGTAAAATAGTGTACTAACTTCGTAGCATTGGTGCTACTTTTGCCCATCATAAAAAACCTATCTACAATGGGCATACTCAATTTTGACTACCTAAACGAAGTGACCGGAAACGACCCGGCTATGCTGAAACAGATACTGATGGCATACACAGCCCATTTGCCTGGCGACATGGATGAACTGGGTAAACTGACGGCAGCAGGCAACTACACCCAGGCTGGTTTTTTGGCACACAAAATAAAATCAAGTGCCCGCATACTGAAGTTGGAAAGTGCTGAATGGCTATCTGAGATAGAACGGGCTGCCAAGTTGAACGAAAACGTGGAAATAATACCTGGCAAGTTAGAAAAGGTACAAAAAAACCTGGAAGAAGCACTTGTAGAAATAAATATCATCGTCAACAGTTGATATGCCAGATACCCTTTTGCAATGGGTGTTCTGGTTGAGCCTATGCTGCGTATTTTATACCTATTTCGGCTACGGCCTCCTCATCGGCTTCTTTGTTTTTGTAGGTAAATTTTTTAAAACAATTGGTGGGTCTAAAAGAACTTCTGTATGCTCGCTTCAATCCCCAATCTCACCGCCTCTTTCCGTGACTCTCGTCATCCCGTGCTTTAACGAAGCCAATATCTTAGAAAAGAAAATTGCCAATTCGCTCACAATTGACTATCCCAACCTACACATTATTTTCATCACTGATGGCTCAAGCGATGACTCTGAAAAATTGCTTGAAAAATATCACCAAGTAAAGGTGCTACACCAGACAGATCGACAAGGCAAAGCCATGGCCGAGAACCGTGCAATGCAATTTGTGGAAACTGAAATTACTGTTTTCTGCGATGCCAATACATTACTTAACAAAGAGGCAATCCAGAATCTTGTAAAGCATTTCGCCAACCCCAAAGTGGGTGCAGTTTCTGGTGAAAAAAGGGTGTTGAGGTCAAATACAGGAGCTGGTGCAACCGAAGGAATTTATTGGAAATACGAATCGCTTCTAAAGAAGCTTGATTGTGCATTTCATACCGTGGTTGGTGCTGCTGGCGAGTTGTTTGCTATCCGCACTGCATTGTTCACTCCTATGCCCCACGACACCATCAACGACGACCTGACCCAGAGTTTGCAAGTAAATTTGAAAGGATATACAGTGGCCTACGCCTCCGATGCATTTGCCACTGAAATTCCGAGTAGCGATTTGAACGAAGAAAAGAAACGCAAGGTGAGAATGGTAGCTGGTGCTTGGCAGAGCATGGCAAGGCAGCCGCGGGTTTTCAATGTGTTCCAGTATCCATTACTGACGTTTCAGTTTGTGAGTCACCGGGCTTTGCGATGGACACTTTGCCCTCTATCCATAGTGTTACTAATCCCGACAGGACTTTTGCTATGCCACAGGCAGGATATTTACACCTTGCTCTTTTATTTGCAGTTAGTTTTTTATGCTTTAACCTTCGCTGGTTTCCTTGCAGAAAAAATGAATATTCGACTAAAATTTTTCTTTATACCATACTACTTTTCATTTATGAATTACACTGCTATTTTAGGATTTTTTAGGTATTTGAAAGGTGGGCAAAGTGCAATATGGGAGAAAGCAAAACGATAAAAAGTATGACCGAACGAAATAGGGTCTAAAATTGAAATGCCTACATTTTGAATGATTTATGGGGCTTTGACTTAGAATTAAGATACAAAAAAATAGCAGAGATATTTAACTTAAAAAAAACGTATAGCGGTAGTTCTAAAATAGATACGATTTTAGAACTAATTACCACTAAAGACAATAACACAATTCAGAATTATCTACCTGATTAAATGTGTCGAATACTACTATGAAAAGAATCCTACAGGAACTACAAGGTGCCATTATAATGAGGTTAGGTGGGGATAAATTTGGAGAATGATTGATGCTTAATTGACACAGTAAACGATACAATTAAACTTACTCACTTAGTATGATAAAAAATCACCTTGGATACCTCTATCACGATAGGGAAATAAGCTGGCTATCTTTTAACCACCGGGTGTTGCAAGAAGCTGCTGACCGTCGTGTCCCCCTGCTTGAGCGATTAAAATTTCTTTCCATTTTTTCGTCGAATCTTGATGAGTTCTTTAGGGTACGGGTTGCTTCGCTTAGGCGGATGATAAAGGTAAAAAAACGTGACCTATCCCCTTTGCAAAACGACCCAATGCATGTTCTAAAAGAAATTCAAAAAAAGGTGCTACAACTGCAAAAGGAGTTTGATAGTATCTACAAAGAAATTATTGCAGAGCTTGAACGTGAAAATATATTTATCATAAACGAAAAGCAGTTGGACGAAACACAGATGAACTTCGTAAAACGGAAGTTTATTGACGACGTACAGCCCCACCTTTTTCCTGTGGTTTTTGATGATAAATTTGAGATGCCACAATTGAGTGACAAGAGCATTTACCAAGTGATAAGCATGGGCAAAACGGATGGAAAAGCCAAGACCCAATACGCTATCATGGAGGTACCAGTTGATGCCTGTGATCGCTTTGTTGTGTTGCCTAAAAAAGAAGGTAAGACTTATGTGATATTGCTTGACGATGTCATTCGCAGCAATATGCACCGTGTGTTCTCAATTTTCGACTATGATGACTTCCATGCCTTCACTGTAAAATTGACACGTGATGCCGAGCTGGACATGGACTACGACCTGAGCGAAAACTTAGTAGAGAAACTGACCAAAAGTTTATTGAACCGCAAGAAGGGTGATCCGACACGTTTGGTATATGATGAACGTATCCCAACCGAAATGTTGGAAATGCTTATACGCAAGTTGAAAGTGAGCCACCGTGGGTTGATTCCTGGTGGACGTTACCACAATTTCAAGGACTTTATCAACTTTCCCAAGGTGGGCCATGCCAAGCTTAGTTACCCCGAATTTGTACCAGCACCCATCGCGGTTTTAGACAAAGAGAAACGCATGTTTGATGCCATTGGCAAGCGAGATTATATTTTGCATCACCCTTACCAGTCGTTCAACTACTTGATACGCCTACTGCGTGAGGCCGCCATAGACCCTGACGTTCAATCAATTTACATTACATTGTACCGTGTGGCTAAATACAGCAATGTAGCCAATGCACTTATTAATGCAGTGAAAAATGGGGTGACAGTGACTGTATTTATGGAGCTTCATGCCCGTTTTGATGAAGAGTCGAACATATACTGGACCAACAAACTGCAAGAAGGTGGTGCTACTGTTTATTTTGGAAAACCAGGTCAAAAAATTCATTCGAAAATATGCCTAATAACACGCAAAGAAAATGGCAAAATGGCTCGATATGCACACCTGAGTACTGGCAATTACAATCGCATTACAGCACGCTTATATTGCGACAGCGGCCTATTGACCAAAGACAAACGTCTCACATCAGAAATTGAAGAAATCTTCATGCGGATGCCTACACCCGAATACTTGAAGGAAACCAAGCACCTGCTGCTAGCTCCAGTGAATATGAAGAAAAAATATCTTGAGCTAGTACAAAAGGAAATAGTCATTGCAAAAAAAGGGGGGAAGGGGAGAATAATAGCCAAGATGAATAGCCTGGTTGATGACGAAATGATAAACAGCCTTTACGAAGCATCAAAGGCAGGTGTAAAAATAGACCTTATCATCAGAGGAATTTGCTGCTTGGTACCGGGGGTTCCTGGGTTAAGTGAGAACATTCGTGCCATCAGCATTATTGACCGGCTGCTTGAACACTCGCGGGTGTATATTTTTGGCAATGGTGGAAAGGAAATAATATACATGAGCAGTGCCGATTGGATGACCCGTAACCTTGAACACCGCATTGAACTAGCCTTCCCATTGTACGATGAGGAATGTCGCAAACAGATACGCACCATTATAGACTTACAACTGATGGATTGCAACAAAGCTCGACGCATTAACGAAACACAGAACAACCCTTATGTACTTCGCAAGACCCTCCCAGTTCAGTCTCAAGCTGATATACTGACTTATTTGAAGGGGCTGGGGTGATCTCCTGTATTTATGATTTGTCAACGTCACTTGGTGTACCTAATTTGCAAGGCGAATTGACAAATACTATGACTGTTGATTCAATTAAGAATTTAAATCTAAAAACAATGAACCGTATTTTCATCCTATTCATGGTTATGACCTTTTCGCTAACGAGCATGGCTCAAAAGAAAAGTAAGAAATCAAAAAAATCAAACAAGAACCGTGTTGAGGTAGACATAGCTGGCTCCATCCGAAATTTCAATGTGATACCTCTGGACAAGGAAGGTGTGTTACTAATTTACCAAAAAGACAAGACCGAATATGCCGTAATAAAATATAGCACAGCCATGAAAAAGGTTTACACTACTGAAATAAGTGTGAACAAAAACGAGGAGCTAGTAGACCATGCTGTACATAATGGCAATACCTATATGTTGTTTGCCAAATTGAACACTGGGAGTGGCATGACTTCGCAAAAAACTTTCAGCGTCAGCAAAAAATTCAAGGAATACAACTTGATAGTTATGGACAATGAAACCAAAAAGCAGACTACCATCAGCGGTAAATTCGACAAACAATTGGCAATGGACAAAATGATAATAGATGATGAAATAATTGTGATGCTTGGCAATTCAAGTATCAAATCATTTAATCAATCTGCACGATCGTGTTTCTCCCTTATGTTTTGTTATATCCCAGCATTATTCGGCTCTCTTAATTTCCAGAACTGGCCTGTGATCCATACTATCAATCAAAAAACCAAAGATGCCACTACAGAATACTTAACATTCAACAAACGTAAAAGGGCACAGCTACTTAGCGGGCAAGTGAACACCGAGAATAATACAGGTGATATGTTGGTGAAGTGTCAATTGACCCGCAAAAAATACGCTACCTATGTGAAGCCAATGAAATATACTTCAAAAGGCGTAGATATTGGAACTGAATGGGAACTAGGTTTAGAAGAAGGTAAGGAAATAGCCTATTGCATGTTCAATACCATAAGTGATAAAGAGAAGCTGCTGATAGGATCTTACGGGAGTACCAATAGAAAAATAAAGGTGCGAGGATTAAGTGCATCGGTCGAGCCTGAGGGAGTTTTTATTTCGAAACTGAACGGCCAAAAACAGCAATACATGAAATACTATGGCTTTGTCGATTTCAAGGCCTACAAAACACAATTCCTTGGCAAAAGTGCACAGAAAAAATTAAAGAAAAGCAAAGGGAAGGGGAAGAATGCAACTGTGGGTAGGTACATCCTTTTTCATAACCTAGTTGAAACCGAGGACCAATTCATAATGACTGGCGAAACCTATTATCCTACCTATCATACCGAATACTACACAACATATTCAAACGGAAAAATGACCACACATTCACGCACAGTATTCGATGGCTTTCTTTACGAAGCTGGCCTTGTGGCAGGCTTTAGCAAAGACGGTAAGCTGAAATGGAGTGATGCATTTGCACTTCCCTGGCATCGCACATTCAACCTTGATGACAGGGTGATAAAAATAGCGACGACTGGCGACGACCTTACCTTCTCAGTATGTGTTGGCGGTGTAATAGTGACTCGCTACCTAAAAGAAGACCACTTGAGCAAAAGTGAAGTGGATGCAGTACTTTCCAAAACCAGGAAAGGTGAATATGAAATAAACCTAAGTACAAACGCTAACTACTGGTACGAGGGCTACTATATCGCATATGGCACTGCCGAAAAAGGAACACACGATTCAAAATATGATGAGAAGAAAGATGGTAAAACTGTTATTTTTCTACAAAAGATAGAAATGAGTAAGGCCAAGGACGAAGACGACGAGGAAGAAGAGGAATAAGATCTTAATTATTCAAATAGCATAAAAAGTCCATGGTCAATAGCCATGGACTTTTTAATTTCAGCTCTTGCAACAAAAAGCTATCTTTTAGCAACCTTATTCAAATTTTTATCGCTGTATGGACAATGCGTGCAACCATTACCGCAACAGTAGCCACGCTCCAGCAAGAATTTAGCTGTGAGCACCATCAACCCCTGTTCGTTGAAATAATAGTCTATGTCTTCTTTCAAAATGTTAGTGTGTAACTATAGAACTTGAAAATTCCTTTCCAATCCCATACTTTAAGTAAATCTAACATTTTCTAGCAGTATTTCTCTCAAGGCATTCCTCTGAATAAATGAGTTTGAATGGCCAATAAGCTTTGGTAGTTTTCTCATAACCGTGTTGATGGCGATGAAGACGGTTTTCGATACTGGCCGTAAATCTAACATAAATGCAAGCCCTTAAGGTATTGCTCATTTCATATACATAATACATAAAAAATCTTTCAAACCTACCTCAAAATGCAAATAGTAAGGTATTTAATAATACCACAAAACAATAGTACCACGGGCGGGAATCGAACCCGCACGGCCGTAAGGCCACAGGATTTTAAGTCCGGCGTGTCTACCAGTTCCACCACCGCGGCTAAAGTTGCTACAAAGAAAGAGGATGAAAGCCTTAGAAAAACAATTTAGTAAAAATTCATCCGGCAAAAAGGTCTCAAGATTTTAGATCTAGCCTAAAAACGGTAGGATAGTATAGGCAGCTAATCGTTTCTACAATAAAAAAGGGTTTGATCCGATTGTCAAACCCTTTCTTTTGGAGCAGAAGACGAGACTCGAACTCGCGACCCCGACCTTGGCAAGGTCGTGCTCTACCAACTGAGCTACTTCTGCGTTTGGGGGTGCAAATATAGGAGGATGGGAATATTGAAAACAAACCTCATTAACATTTTTCGTCAAAGCCTTAAAACTTAGCTACAATAGGCATTCGTCTACCTCCCCCAAAAGCCCGCTGACTCAGCCGAAGAATAGGGGCAAACTGTTTTCGCTTGTACTCACTGCAATTTACTAATTGAATAGTCTTTAACACTGTTTCTTGATGAAAGCCTTGCTGAATAAGAGAGTCTGCAGTCTGGTTCAGTTCAATGTATTGATAAAGGATGGAATCCAATGTTTCATAGTCTGGCAAGCTATCGCTGTCTTTTTGATCGGGGCGTAGCTCGGCTGAAGGGGCTTTGTCCAATATATTTTGTGGGATAATTCCTTTTTTGCTGTTGAGATAGTTGCAAAGACTGTACACCTGTGTTTTGTAAAGGTCTCCTATAACAGACAGCCCTCCACACATATCGCCGTAGAGTGTGCCGTAGCCCACTGCCAGTTCGCTTTTGTTGGATGTGTTCAGCACTATGTGGCCATGTTTATTGCTCAAAGCCATCAATATATTTCCTCGCAGCCTGGCTTGCAAGTTTTCCTCAGCAAGGCCAGGAGATTTGCCTTCAAAATGGGGTTCAAGGGTTTCGAGTAACGTATTAAATCCTTCAGTAATTGGCACTTTTATGCACTTGATGCCAAGGTTCTCCGCTAATTTTATGGAATCAGAAATGGAATGTTCGGATGAGTATTCGGATGGCATCATTACTGCTAATATATTTTCTTTACCCAAAGCCTGTGCTGCCAATGTAGCCACCAATGCGGAATCAACACCGCCCGAAAGCCCAAAGATTGCAGTTTTGAAATTTTGTTTTTGAAAAAAATCACGTATGCCAAGTAGCAAAGCCTGATGAGTATAAACTTCTGCAACCTCATGGGTAAAAGCAAGCGGTTCCCCAATAAAAGCTTCTCCATCAAAATCAAGACTAGCCATTTGACTATCAAAACCGACCAACTTCAAGGCAGGGCTGCCGTCTTTGTTCAATGCGATTGAATGGCCGTCAAAGATTAGATCCGTTTGGCCTCCAACTTGGTTCACATATATCAATGGCAAATTGTATTGCTCCACATTTTTGCGAAGCACCCCTACCCTATTTCCCATTTGAATATCAGAGAAAGGAGAAGATGCGATGTTCACCATTAAGTCTGGCTTAAGTTCCATCAGTTCGTCCATCGGGTTCTTCACATACATGGGGTCGCTGTCCAGGTTCCAAAGGTCTTCGCATATGGTTAGAGCTATTTTTACACCCTTACATTCAACCACTTGGAAAACAACATTTGGTTCAAAATACCGATACTCATCAAAAACATCATAGGTCGGCAGCAGGGTTTTGTTCACTTTAGCTTTCACCTTGCCGCCACTCAAATGCCAAGCAGAGTTAAAGAGGTTTTTACCTTCCAGCCTTGAGTTTCGGCTTGGTCCTCCCACAATAATGTCAATTTTTTCAGAAAGAGGCAATAACAATTGAATTGCCTGCTCGCAGTTGGACAAAAAATCATCGAACAACAACAAATCAAGTGGCGGATAGCCACAAATGGCTAACTCAGGGAACACAACAAGCCCTGCTTCTGCAGCAACAGCTTGGGCTGTAAAATCTTTTATCTGTTCAAGGTTGCCTTCAATGTTCCCAACGTGTGGGTTCATCTGGACCAGTGCTATCCGAAGCATCAAAACAAAATGCCTACATTGAGTGATACGTAGTGGTTCGTCACCTTATCGAACCGGCTACTTGGGTCTTTCATAATATTGAACATGCCATTGTTGTAACGTAAGCTGCCCACAAGTGATGTATTGCCAGAAAGGTTGTACTCAGCACCAGCAGCTATCACGAAACCTACACGAAACAAGGCAATATCGTCTTCGGTGCTGCGGTATTCATCAAGACTTTCAGTAGCATTCAATTTTACTTCACCTTGGGCGAGCAATTCAGGAAAAGAAGTGTCAGAAGAAGTAAGTGTGGCTTTTTGTGAAACCAAAACAGAAGGAGAGAAGCCTCCTTGGATAAAGTAAGTCCAGTATCCTATCTCGTTTGTGTGTCCATTAAATAAGATCGGTACTTCGATGTATTTGGCTGTAATATTTAATAAAGTTGTGGATGAGGTTTTTGTGGTAGTAAGCCTTTTTCCTAACGAGTCATACTTCGTACTACTTATCATTGTAAAATCCTGATTTGGATGTATATTTTTCATTTTCATGTTAATGTTTGTCACATCAAAACCAGTTACAAAACTGAAATTTTTGGCCAGTTTGTAATCCACATTGAAACCATAAGAAAAGCCAACAGGTATGCCATCCTTGGTTATTTTTTTGTCGTCGCTCTTTATCCAGCTTGTTGTCATGGCTCCTTTGAAGCCGAAGCGGAATTTTTTGTCATCATCCCGTTTCTTGGGTGGCTTGGTTTGAGCAAATGTGACTGTGGTACACAGAAGGGCAGCTACCAATAGTAATTTCTTATTCATACTTTTTGTTGTTAATTTTAAGCCCTGAAGCCTCGGGATAGTTTGAAAGTAAGTTTGCGGCCTTGTTTCCAAAGTCTGCGCAAAAATGAACCATAAATCCTTAGCACCCATGAAAATTTTATCCAAGGCCAAATATCTCCCCCTATTTCTGCTAATTCTCTCGGCCTGCAAAGGCAACCGCCTCGATGTGGATATTTCAAACATTGACGTGAAACCCGAAGTGAGGAGATTTGAGGAGGAGGTGTTCAGTCTCACAGCCGCCAATTTTGATCAAAAGATTGAAGCTATCCGACAAAAGGATACAGCCTTCTTTTATGATTATGTGGTAAATTATACTTTCCGCAGCCATATCCCGGTTGAAACTGGATCCGATCTAAACGACTCCCTCAAAAGCTTTGTTTTTCACCCTTACATACGCAAGATTTATGATGAGGTTCACCTTAAATATGCCAAGATGGACGACGTATTGGCCGAATGGAAAAAGGCTTTGCAATATTTCAAATACCATTTCCCTACCAAAGAAATACCCAAACTACAAACCTGTGTTTCTGAATTCAGCTTTTCGGTTGGTCCGGCTGCTTACCGCCATGCCATCGGCATCAGTTTGGATAAGTTCCTTGGTCAGGACTTTGGTGGCTATGCCATGATGGAAGCTTTTCCAGTGTACATGCTTCGCCGCATGAGCCGTCAGTATATTGTGCAAGCACTTTCGCAGGCTTTGTATGCCTATCATTTTGAGGGTGGTGCTGCCGACAAAACCTTTTTGGGAGCAATGATTGAGGAAGGAAAGAAGCAATATTTTATTGATGCCCTACTTCCTAATGTGCACGATACCATTCGTCGTGAATACACCCTGAAACAATTGGAGTTTTGCGAGAAGAACCAAGTGCAAATGTGGAATTATTTTGCTGAACACAAACTCTTTTTCAACAGCAATGCCAACGATTTTTATCGATTTATGATTGATGGTCCTTTCACCGCTTCGCCCAATGTGCCACCTGAAGCAGCACCCCGCTTGGGCATGTATTGCGGTTGGCAAATAGTGAAACACTACATGGAAGAACATCCCGAAGTGACTTTACCACAACTACTAGCCGAACGCGACTACCAAAAGATATTGAAGCAAAGCAAGTATAAACCTGGGTGAATTTTAATCCGGCTTTGTATAATCAAATCTGAATTGTTCCAAGTTTGGCTTGTATTGCCGTGGGCGGCTTTGCTCCATTTTCAAAAAGTCTTGCCCCAGCCTTTTCAGGAATGGCATCCCTATGCTGTAATACTCATAGATATTGTCGCCCATCACCTTGTTTTCGTTTGTGTAGATAACGGATGAGAGCATAAACTCTGTATTGGTTTCCAAATCGATGATGTATGCACAATCCACCAAGAAGCCGTAGGAGAAACCCACTATATTGAATATGCGAATGTTTTTGTTCGCTAGTGTGTCGCGACTTTGTCCATACACCAAATACTTTTTGATGCAATCGTAGTAGCCTTTGTATGATGAATAAACCGGGTCAGTGCTTTCAGTTGCGTACATACTGATGTATTTATGTATGAAACGGTAATCGCGTTCTGTCAGTTCAAATTTTTTGTCCATTGCCTCGGGAAAAATCAGCATCTGCAGGGTCTTTGTAATGTCTTCCAACGAATAGCGGTTGCGGTCGCTGAAATCCTTAGGCACATTATGCATTTTGCCGTCAAAATCCATATACTTTTCGCCCATCAAAAAAGTGCCTGGCTGCTTTTCCCACTTCCTGTGTTCATCGTCAAATAACATTTCCTGCCTATGAATAAGTCTGCCACTATCATTATAGAAATTGAATGGATTGGTGAATGAATTACCCGAATCATTGCACGGACTAAAACGGTGGATGACCCTAGCCTGAGGCATACCCAATTCAGCGAAGCGGTAATTGATATGCTTCGT
>SHWZ01000074.1 GCA_009693575.1 Flavobacteriaceae bacterium
GATACCTACAATCCTATCTCCGCATACTGCACCTCCACCGCTCCCCAGCCTTTGAAAAATCGGGCGATGCTGGGTAGCATGGAGCCGGCAAAGTCGAGGGTTTGTATGCTTCGACTAGGCTCAGCATGACAAATAAATGAATGAATAAGAAGGTGCATGGCTCCGGTGCTGCGGCCTGTTGGGGTAGAAGCCCCAAGGCTGTAAACGGCAACATCTTTATATACTAGAAATAGGGCAGCGGCCTGCCGGATTCCTGCTTTGTCAAACGTTTCCCAAGCTTGCACATTACCCAGTTTCCATTGTATTTGTATGGCTTTTTTGTACTGCTGCCAGTGGCGGGGCTTCAAGGTTTCTATCTTTTCAGAATTGGAAACTAAGAACTCCAAGATGGGTTCGGGGCTTAGTGTTTCTTGCTTGGCAACCATGCCAGCACCAATTGCTTTTTTGATACTGCGTTGGGTATTTTCATTATACCCTTTGTTGCCGTTGGCAAGCGAAAGGTGGTGGGTAATGCGTTGCTTGGGGTTGAATTTTTGGGGGATAGCTTCAATAGGATTCGCCACATTCAGGTACAAGTGCAGTTTGTATATTTTACCAAAAAGTCCCAGCGGAATTTTATTTAGAAACTCAGCAATTAGTTCATTGTATGTCATGCTGAGCCTTGTCGAAGCATCACTACCAAACACACCCAACTGCTGTGTGAACAAGGGCTGTCGGCTGATCCCGATAGCTATCGTGATAATAAACCCAATTTGTTTTATTGGCAATGGCATCACCACTTCGTAATCGCCCAATACCAAGGCATCCCACTTGCACCAGCTATCAAGCCAAGATGAGGTAGCGTATATATTCCCATTGGCAGCCTCCAGAATACAGGCATCCCATTTGGCCTTGTCTATGGATTCATAAGGAATATATCTAATCATACCCCAATCAACAATACGGTTGCGTAGGCGGTCAACCCCTCCTGCCGGCCTACAAAGCCCATTTGCTCATTGGTGGTGGCCTTGATGGAAACGGCATCTTGGTCAATGTTTAATATACTTGAAATGGTTTGTTTCATTGCTGGCACGTATGGGTTTATCTTCGGGTTTTCTAAGCAAAGGGTGCTATCCATATTTTCCACTTTCCAGCCTTTTTCTGTTATCAATTCCATTACACGTTTCAGCAGCAGCTTGCTGTCAGCCCCTTTGTAGACAGGGTCAGTGTCCGGAAAATGGAAACCTATATCACGCAAGCCGGCAGCACCCAATATGGCATCGCAAATTGCATGAAGCAGCACGTCAGCATCCGAATGCCCCAAAGCCCCGAAGGGGGATTCTATTTTCACACCGCCCAGCCATAGCTCACGGCCTGCCAGCAGTTGGTGTACATCATAGCCGAAGCCTACGCGTAGTTTCATGTTGAGAGTTTATAGTTTTAAGTTCATAGTTTTTCCAGCCTGTCTTCAAAGTAAAAGGGAGAGTCCGAATGGCACATTATCACATTCCCATATTCTCACATTGGCTCCTCACCTCGCCAACCAATCCTGCGGATCCATCTTGGCACTGCCTTTCCACACTTGAAATTGGAGTACTGTTCTGTCTTCTTCTTCGTCGGTATGCACTGTGCCTACCACCTGTTTTGTGCTGAGTTTATCGCCCGGCTTCACAGTCACGTTATCCAAATGGCAATACACGGTGTAGTAATCGCCGTGGTTCACCATCACACATTTTTCCATGCCTGGCACACTGAACACATGCTTCACCGTGCCACCAAATACTGCCCTGATTTTAGCTCCACGGTTTACGCTGATGTCTATACCATTGTTGGGCACCATGATGTTTTTGAGGGTGGGGTGGGGGTGGATACCAAAAGTGCTAATCACAAATCCATTCTCTACTGGCCAAGGCAGGCGGCCACGGTTGCCCGAAAAGTCGGCAGTGAGTTTGTCGTATTCGGCAGTTTTAATATTTACTTCAGTTTTCTTGGCGGGCTTGCCAGCTGAGTCGGGCTTCTTGTTTGCTTCTGCCCGTTTGCGTTCCTCTTCGCGGCGGCGGCGTTCTGCCTCTATTTCCCTAGCAATTATCTCGGCAATAGCTCCGTCTAGCCTGCGTACCGATTCCTTTTGCTCACGCAGCTTGCGGGCCAGTTCCTTCTCTTTTGATTTCAATTCTTGAAACACCACCTGCTGTTCTTTCTTGTCTAATTGAAGCTCCTTTTTCTCCCCTTCTTTCGAGGTGATTACTTCCTCTTTGTCCGATTTTATTCCCAATATTTTATTCCGTCTATCGTTCAGTTGGGCTTGGGTTTCGCGTATTTGTTGCAGTTGCTTGGTTCTGCTTTCGCTCAGGGTTTGTAGGTACTTCAGCCGTTTTAGAGCTTGGTGCATGTTCTTGCTGGCAAACACGTGCGATATCTTGGAGTACTTGTTCCGGTTCTTGTAGTCGTCCACCACCATTTGGGCGTAACGTTGGCGTTGCACAGCAAGGTTGGCTTCCAAGTCAGCTATTCCTCGGTTCAGTGAATCTATCTCGGTTTCCAACATATTCACCTGCCGCTCCATGTTGTTTATCAGTCGCTCACGATGGTTTATCTGGCTATTGAGAGCCTGCAGCATTGTTACCGTTTTCTTCTGCTTGGTCTTGTTTTCGTTAATGAATTTCTTAGTTTGGCCAATCTCTTTCTGTTTGGCTTCCCTTTCCCGTTTCAAGTCTTCTTTGCTTGTTTGTGCCAATGCTGGAAATGCTAGGAGTAAAAGCCCCATATGAAGGAGAGGCCTCACCCCTTTCGAGAGCCATCGAGATCCCCTCAGGTAAAGAGGGGTAATCCATTCGCGGAGTGTTTTTATGCTCATTTAATTCTTTCTTCCAAGTCGTCAATCCTATTTCAATCAATCAATATTCAATGCTCATTGTCCCATCCGTTTATACGAACTCGGTATCTTGAATTCTCCGTTGATGGGTTTGTTCAATTGTATATTTTCGTAGGTGAGGTTAGCACTGGCAGCTTGTGGGTTTGTTGTTTTGAAAAACACATTGCCCGGAAGTTTTACCCCACCCACCGTGAGAAATTCAGCGTATTCGGCAGTGAAGTCTTGGTTTTTGAGCAGGTCCATCAATTTGTTCGTTCTGATGCGTGAGTCGTCCATGGCAGCCATCAGCACGTTTCGAACTTTGGCATCCTGAAATACGGCCAAAATGAAACCTTCTGAAGTATCGGTCTGCATTCCATTTAGGTCGAAAGTGGGATTTCCCAGCAGGGCTGCTTGCAATTTGGAAAGTGTTAGTGGTACCGAACTAAATTTCTGAATATAAGTAAAAGTGGTCGTCAAGTATTTGCGGTTTATGTGGTCCACTATCTTCACTGAGTCGGCAGTGATGAGTGCCCTTACTGCTTCACCACCTATCAAGGGCATGGCCACCGAAATCCAAACAAATTTATCTTTTTGCATCCGCAGCTTGGCATTGAAATCATTAATTGGTAGCGGGTTGGAGGTATTCTCATAATCAATATGGGTCTTGGCTTCAAAGCTGCTCCATTCGCTCTGTGCTATTGCAAAGTTGGCTTTCTTAGGCTTGGTTTGTGTTGATTCCCTTGACTCTTCCTTCTTCGTTTCAGCCACTTTCTTTTGGCTATGGCAAGCCACTGCAAGCAGTGTAATGGCAAGAAATTTACTGATGTTCATTTGGTTCGCAAAATTAACGATATAAGCATAACGTAGGACCGTTGGCATAAATTGTTCACAAACAAAAAGCCCACCGTTGCGGGTGGGCTTTTGCTGTTTTTTCTAAGCTGATTATTGACTAACAACGAAACGTTTTGAAACACTATTGTCGCCTTGGGTGATGCTGTAGGTGTAGATACCGGGAGCAACATCCATAGTCATGTCTACAAAGTTTTTACCTGCATTGTAGCGGGTAGCAGGTATGCTTTTCACTACTTGGCCAAGGGCATTGCTTACGGTGATAACAGCTTGGCTGCTGCTATTCATTTCGAAAGGAATACGAACACTGCTGCCAGCGGCTACTGGGTTAGGGTAAACTTGGTCGAGCAATTGCACAGTTGGCTGCTCTACACCCACGTTTGAACAAGTTACTTTGAACTGGCAATCCATGTAATAGTGTGAGTTGAATGCATTACCTGGAAGGTAACCATCCCAGCCGTTGGTAGCACTCTTTCCGTAACGTGTCCATTTTGGCACCATCAGGTAATTGTTGTAATATTTCTCCTGAGGCACTTGGTCACTCACAGCTGCCTCATTCAGCATCAGACGGAAACCAAAGTAGTTAATGGCCTTTACAGGCTTAGTAGAAAATGATTCAAGCGTATCATCAAGAGAATAAGTATAACCTGGTTTGAAGGTGATTGTAAAGCCAACAATATTGTCAGCACTGGCAGTCACCTTGTTCACCTTGTTCAGTGTCAGGTTTATTTCTTCCAGCATTTGACCTTGAATAGCCCATCCTGTGGAAGATGGAACAGGTGTAGAGTCTTGGTCAGTTAGTGCAATTGATTTAGTCCAAATGGCACCAAGTCCATTAGCAGTACTCACGTCGAACCGAGGACGAGCAAATTTCTCAGTATTGCCACCACTAAATCCTCCTTTGGTCAATGCTGGCATCTTGTACACATTCAAAATCAAGCTGTCTACAACTTTTTGCATAATCCCACCACCTAAATCCATAGAGTCCATGTATCTAACGTATGAAAATGGCATATACAAGGAATCAAGCGTCCAAGTGTTGTAGTTGGTAAGAAATGTGGTTTCTGAATTTTGAGCATTGATGATGTTCTCATCTTTTGGGTCAAATACAAATCCAACCGAGTTAGTTCCTACATAATTTGTTGTACCATCAGCGGCAACCACCAGCACATTCGAATCTGGAAAAAGGTACGAGAAATAGGTTTTGAAAGCTCCATTTGGTGCTGAGTTTTGGATAAAGTCAAGTGGATAGTACCAGTTGCTTATTTCTTCATTGGTCTTGTTGGCTGAAGGGCGATGCTGCATTTTGATGGATTTTGATTCGTCCACCTTGCCCAGATCTTGTTTGTTTACGGGCAATTTCTCTTGTGCCATAGCACTCATGCCTACAAACAATAGTGAGGTAAAAATTACTTTGTTCATTTTATTTGTTTTGGTTGATTTTGGGGTTCAAAAATAGGGTTAATTTATTGTATCTTGTATTTTTTGTTTTTTCGATAAAAATTGATTCTCAGATTTATCAGGCTAGTTGCGGCTCTACCCAGTTGCCATCTGCCGCTATCAGGCTTATCAATTCGTCCACAGCGTTGCCGCTAGGCACACTTCTTTTCATCACTTCTTTGCCTTTGTACAACGTTATCTTTCCGGGGCCAGACCCCACATACCCATAATCGGCATCTGCCATTTCACCGGGACCATTCACAATGCAGCCCATGATGCCAATCTTCACACCCTTAAGATGCTCAGTTCGTTTGCGAATTAAGGCGGTGGTCTCCTGCAGATCGAATAGGGTGCGGCCACAGCTTGGACAACTGATATATTCTGTTTTGCTTATTCGTAGTCGGCAGGCTTGCAGTGTACCAAATGCAAATTGGTTCACGAGCGAGAGACTGGCTTTTGGGGCGGCTATCCACACGCCATCGCCCATTCCATCTATCAGCAGGCTGCCAAGGTCGGTGGAACTTTGCAACACCAATTTGTCGTTTGTGCTGTCCAGTTCAGGGTATCTTGTTTTGATGATAACAGAGTTGTGCAACCCGGTTTCATCTACTAGTTGAAAGAACTTTCTACGTTGCTTCAAAGTTTCTTCTGGGCTTAGACCCAAAACAAAAACCACGGTGCTGTCCTTCTTTGGGAAGGCATTCAGTGGGGTCAGGCTATTGGTGCTAACGAAGTTTAGTTTCGGATGGTTGCTTTGGGCTTGATATTTATTTTCATCCCAAAGCGGGAAGCAGTTTTCTTTAGTATCCAAGCTAACCCAAACTTCAGCATCCACAATAGCTTTCAGGCCATTTGGCAGCATAAAAGCCGGTAAGTTTTTTCCGCAAAAAATAAAATCGCAGCCTTGGTCAGTCATATGCCATTTGTCCAACATGGGGTCGTAAATATGCCCCACCTGCTTCAAGTCGAATTCGGTTATTTCAGGCAAATGGCTCAGGTCGGCCACCACCCGTGGAACGTTGCTGCTGCCAATATTGGTGGTTTCTTGGGTTTGTCTGCGTGAATAGGAAAGGATGGAAGATGGAAGACTAACGATGGAAGAGTCTAGATTTCCTGCATCCAATTTGTAATTAACTTCCTCGAGGGCTTTGCCGCTCCTAATTCCTATCCCGATAGATATCGGGACGTAATTGTCTACCAACTCCCTCGCCACCGGCAACTCAAACTCTGGGTCTTCTGTCAGGCTCACCCGCACTGTGTCGCCAAGTCCATCGGCTAGCAAAGTGCCTATGCCTACTGCACTTTTTATGCGGCCATCCATGCCTTCGCCTGCTTCGGTCACGCCTATATGCAATGGGTAGTCCATGCCTTCTTCATCCATGCGTTGCACCAGCAGTCGGTATGCCTGCACCATCACTTGGGGGTTGCTGCTTTTCATGCTCAGCACTATCTGGTGGTAGTTTTCGCTTCGGCATATCCTCAAAAATTCCAAGGCACTTTCCACCATGCCCATCGGGGTATCCCCGTAGCGGCTCATGATGCGGTCGCTCAGGCTGCCGTGGTTGGTGCCTATTCGCATGGCGGTTCCGTATTCTTTGCAAATGCCTACCAGAGGCAAAAAGCGTTTGCTGATACGGTCAATCTCATCGGCATATTCCGCATCGGTATATTCTATCTGTTCAAATTTCTTCTTGTCGAAATAATTGCCGGGGTTAATCCTCACTTTCTCTACTACGCGTGCAGCAAACTCTGCCGCATTAGGTGTGAAATGAATATCTGCAACCAGTGGAGTTGTATATCCCCTTTTCCGCAGTTCAATCTTGATATTCTCTAAGTTGCGTGCCTCGTTAATGCTGGGTGCTGTTATCCGCACATACTCGCAGCCAGCCTCAATCATGCGTATGCTCTGCTCCACCGTGGCCAGCGTATCCATGGTGTCGGTGGTGGTCATGCTTTGTATGCGTATGGGGTGATGCCCACCCAATGGGGTATCTCCTATCTGTACAATGCGGCTGAGGCGGCGGGGCATAGTTTCTTTTTTCTTGTTTTAAGGGGCAAAGCTAATCCACCCAGCTTTTGGAGAGTTTGGAACTCTCCAAAAGTTGACAAGCGAAAACTTTTTTCAAATAAATTTGGAAGTATTAAAATCCTTCCTACATTTGAGCCCTCAATGCACAGCCACACAACCCTGACAATTACCACTTTTAGCAGCCCTATTGGGCAGCGATCCCATGCAAGGGGGGCGGGGGGCTTGTCAGTGACCGAAGCTCAACCCGAAAAAAACAAAACTGAGCAAAGCGTACCAATTTTGGCTGGCTATGCTCATATTTGAATCAAAAAACTTCCCCTATAAGTAAGTTATGGGCAAGTTTAAAAACCAAGACGGTCTGCGAAAGCCAAAGGGCTGACCACCCAATGTGACAGTCAATAAAGATTAAAAAGTGGAGACCAGAACCCACTCAAATAAACGGGGCGTATTCCGAAAAGCCTTATGAGTAGGAAAATTAAATACTAAATAAAATGACTAAAAAAATTATTTTCACATGTTTACTTTGTTTTGGAATAGGAGTGATAAGCAATGCACAAAAATTAGATAAGTTTGGAGCCGACTTTGGTAAAAAAAGTATAATGGGTAAAGAAATCAGGGTTCCATATACCGATATAGTAAACTATTTTGGCTATATAAAAGTGGGTGCAGTTCCTGATGAAACCAGAGATGGTAAAAAATTCTACTATCTTTATGTGTGGATTCCACTGGTAGCTCCGGAAATTGGAATTAGAATGATTTCTCCAATTCCAGAAGGAATGAAACCTGCTGAAAATGACTTTGTAGGCGCTGACTATAAAGGAAATGAAGGAGATGCCAAAAGTTATTTTGATACCTGGATTACTCTTGAAAGGGCGAATGGTATTTTAAGTGTAGATGATATCCTGAAAGGTAAAACTGCAAAATGGAATTCATACGGATCCAATGATGATTCAGGGGAGATGCCTGCTCAGCCTTCCGGCAGTAAGTACAATTCTTTAATGCGAATAACCAGCGAAGTAAGTAATCCGTTAAAAGCATTGGTGGTAGGTTTGTATCGTATTGGATTCACAACTTATAAAGTTGGTGAAGTTCAGGGTAGTTTCCTGGCACAGGTTGGAGCACCTGTCAAATTACCTGGAGTTGGGATTTCTTCAAATCTTGCGGATTTAATGAAACAAGTAAAAAAATAACCAAATAATAGAAAACCAGCCCATAACAGCACATTTGCGAATATGGCGGGTTTAGTGGTAAATGAAACATTCTGGCACTAATTAACATTGGTGATAAAATGAAATATAAAGCTTCTAAGTCCGCCACATCGCAAATCTGCAAACCGTTATGGGCAAGTTTAAAAACAAAGACGGTCTGCGAAAGCCAATGGGCTGACCACCCAATGTGACAGTCAATAAAGATTAAAAAGTGGAGTCCAGAACCCAATCTAAAAAACGGAACATAATCAAATAAAAGTGGCGACTACGCAAAACAAAATGAAAAACAAAATGACAATTTTTGGAGTAATATTATTTGCTTCATTCATTCTTACAAGTTGCGGAGGTAACTCTATTGAAA
>SHWZ01000021.1 GCA_009693575.1 Flavobacteriaceae bacterium
TAATACTTCCGTCGACCGTCAAGCTAATCCCTGGCAGGTTGCTCTCCAGCATTGCCCGCTTCCGTTTTTGCCCAACAGAGCAAGATTAAACACCATTACAAAAACAACGACTACTTCTGAAAAATAAACAGCATCAAAAATGTCCATTACTCCGCAATTTTTTGATTTTCCTGCCATTCGTTAGGGGGGGCATCCCATTAGTTTTGTGTTCAAGTTTTGCATTTGGGGTAAGTTGTTCTTTTGGTTTAATACCACAAAGTAAAAGCCTGAAAATGAAACAATATGCTCAAAATAGTTTTGAGTAAGCAAAGCTGATTTTACACATGCTACGAAGCAGTATCATCAGCTCATCCCCTCACATCCTCGTTTCGCAGGATGCTGAGGTAATTATAATAACGGTTCCGGTGAATATGCCCAGCTTCCACTGCCTGTTGTATGGCACAGTCGGGTTCGTTCAGGTGTTGGCAGTTGTTGAAGCGGCATCCACTCAGGCGTTCACGCATTTCGGGGAAGTAATGAGAAACCTCTTCTGTAGCCACATCTATCACCCCAAAGTCGCGTATGCCGGGGGTGTCAATCACAAAACCTCCTTGTGGTAGTTGAAACATTTCGGCGAAAGTGGTCGTGTGTTTTCCCTTGCCTGAATAGCTAGATACACTTCCTATTTTTTGTGAAAGATCGGGTATCAGTTTGTTTAGCAAGGTGCTTTTCCCTACCCCCGAATGCCCGGCAAACAATGTTGTTTTAGTAGCAATTTCATTTTGCAGTTGAGCTAGGCCAATCCCTTCGGTGGCCGACATGGTGAGGCAATGGTAGCCCAATGGTTCATAGATATCTAAAATGGCTTTGGCGGCCTCTTCGCCGTAGCGGTCTATCTTATTTAATGCGAGCAACACGGGTATATGATATGCCTCAGCCCCTACTAAAAATCGATCAATAAAACCGCTGGAGGTGCTTGGTTCTACGAGTGAAACTACCAAGCAAGCCAAGTCGAGGTTTGCTGCTAGTATTTGCGTTTGCTTGCTCAGTTTGTTTGCTTTTCGTATTATATAATTTTTGCGTTCAGCTATGCCCGTAATCATATAATTTTGGTTGCCCGGCTCCGCTTCTATCTCCACCTTATCGCCCACCGCCACAGGGTTTGTACTTTTCAGGCCCTGCATCCGCAGCTTGCCTTTTATCCGTGCTTGCACCGTGCTACCATCGTCGAGCAGCAGGCTGTACCAACTGCCCGTGGATTTGGTGACAAGTGCGGTAGAAGCCATCTTAGAATTCGTCATTGCGACCAAAGGGAAGCAATCTCCAAAGTACTTTTAAGTAAAAATGAGTAGATTGCCACGGTCGTTCCTCCCTCGCAATGACGGTAAAAAGAATTTTATGATGGCTTCTGTTCATTTGTTGCACGAATATCCCACAAAAACGAATGCCACACCCAGCACCACACTTCCACCTGCATACAAGGTGGCCTGCATCCACATTCCCGGCTTCAGGTATTTGAACAACTCAAGCCCAAAAGCGGAAAAGGTGGTGAAACCCCCAAGAAAACCAGTGATGAGCAAAAGCGGCAGCAAGTTTCCAAGGCTACCCTGCTCCTGCATTTTATATAAATAACCAATGGAAAAACAGCCAATCATGTTCACTACAAAAGTTGGCCAAGGGAAGTTTTGCTGGGTTTGTAAAAAGGAAATTTGGCCAATGCCCCAGCGGAAAAAACTGCCAAGACCTCCACCAACTACTACTGCCAACATCTGCTTCCAGCCCATTAGCCCAGCAGGGTTTTCAAAAGGGTTTGTATGGTCTTGCCATCGGCTTTACCAGCCAGTTGTTTCATAGCCACGGGCATCACCTTGCCTATTTCGGCAGCCGATGTAGCACCTGTTTCAGCAATGATTTGCGACAGAACTAGTGTAATCTCGCCTTCGCTCATTTGGGCAGGTAAGTACTCACTGATTACTTCCAGTTCTTCCTTTTCACCATTATACAAATCGTCACGGCCATTCTGCTGGTAAATGTCCATACTGTCCTTGCGTTGCTTGGCCAGTTTTTGCAACACCTGTGTGGCTTTTTCGTCAGTCACTGCCTCGGCTGCACCTTTCTCGGTGGCGGCCAGCAGCAGAGCGGCTTTAATAGATCGGAGGGCACGCAGCCGGGCTTCTTGCCGGGCTAGCATGGCCGTTTTGATGTCTGCGTTTATTTTGTCTGAGAGCATTGGTTGAGTTGAAGGTTTGGAGATTGGTTGAGTTGGAGATGCAGTTAAAAAGTTAGGCTCACCTACCGAAATTCTAATGTTTCGTAGACTTCATTTACTGCTTGCAAAATTAACTCAAAACACACCCTAACAGAAACAATAAACTGAACAAAAGCGTGCTGAGCGAAAGTTGTTTCAAGAGGTCGTTGTGGTCGGGGCTAGGAGGTAGCATGTACACAGCTACTGTATTATACATAAACAAAGGCAACGAAAGTAGCCAAGCGTGCTGGTACCACAACTCGAAGTGCCTGAACGAGTAGGCGAGCAAGCAACTAAAGGCAAGCATAATTAGGCAAACTTGATATATCCTTGCCCCTCGTAGCCCAAGCTTTAATGCCAAGGTTACTTTGCTAGCCTTTTGGTCGGTTTCCATGTCGCGAATATTGTTAGTGTTGAGTACGCCCACACTGAGGCAGCCCAATGCTACCGCAGGCATCCACGCATCGAAGGCCAATAGGCCAATACACAGGTAGCAAGTGCCCATAACGGCAACTGGGCCAAAGAAAATGAACACAAACACATCACCAAGTCCCATGTATCCGTAGGCAAATTTTCCCATGGTGTATTTGATGGCCGCTGCTATGGACAACAATCCTAATATGAAGAAAGAAAAGATGACACTATTCAAGTTGCCGCCAAATGCTAATAGCAATAGTCCGCAACCAGACACAAAAGCCAGCACCCCGCAAACGATGATACCACGCAGCATTTCTTTTGCGGAAAGCATACCTAACTGCAAGGCTCGTGGCGTACCGATGCGTTCTTCATTGTCAGTTCCCTTTTTGAAATCGCCATAGTCATTAGCAAGGTTCGAAAGTACTTGTAGTAGCGAGGATGTAAGTAATGCCAGCAAGGAAATAGGCCAATTAAATTCCATACTGGTATCAAACCATGCTAAGCCACTACCACAGATAATGCCCGAAGCCGCAAGGGGCAATGTACGCAACCGCATGGCATGAAGCCACGCCTTTGGTTTTGAAATTCTTTTGTCAGATGGCATTTACACTGGCCTTGCCGGCCTTTCCATTTTGGTACCACAGCTTTTGCAGGTGCAGTGTTCGGGTGTGTTGTAAAAGCGATCGAAAATTGGCGGCATTTGTGTCACCAGGTCGGTCACATAGTTATATTCTTCGTACAGCTTTTCGCCGCAGTTTTCGCAGTACCACAGGAATCCATCCAGTTCTACCGTTTCTCGTCTGCGTTCTATGACAAGGCCAACGGTGTTAGGCCCTCGCTGTGGGCTGTGGGGTGTGCGGGGTGGCAACAAGAATATATCGCCTTCGTTGATATGAATGTCAACAGGCTTTCCATCTTCCACTATTTTTACCACTATGTTGCCTTCCAATTGGTAAAAGAATTCTTCACCCTCATTGAAGTGGTAATCTTTACGGCTATTGGGTCCGCCAACCACCATGATAATAAATTCGGTATCTTGATAAACAACCTGATTACCCACTGGGGGCTTAAGCAGATGACGGTTTTCGTCTATCCATTTTTTGAAATTGAAAGGTCTTTGCATTGGCATGGGAGTTTATAGTTTATAGTTTAGAATCAGGCTCAATTTTCGGTGACAGGGAGCAAAGGGCAAAATAGCAAGGCTGATTGTTGCAGCGAGCAGGTCAGAATCCTTCTGTCAACATCAACGGCAACGGTCATTCAAGGTCCCAATAAGGCAATATTTTTTGGTAAGTGCTGTCGGCCATCAGAGGCAAGGCTTTCAGCACGGCTGGGTCATATAGTTTTCCATGGGTGCTTCGGTAGTTCACTATCATTTTTGCCAACTTGAAATTGAGGTAGGGATGCTTTCCCAATTCTTCTACGGTGCATGTATTTAGCCTAAGTTTTTGATAGGAGCTTAAAGTCAACCGGCTTTTGAAAATTTCATAATTTTCAGCCCTCAGCCCTCGCACTTCCATCAGTTGCGAAATGGAATGAAACCCACCAAGCCGGTTGCGGTAGCGAACAATTTTACCCGCCATCCAATCACCCAAACCGGGCAACTGCTCCAATGATTCGCTGTCAGCTGTGTTTAGGTTTATCAGGGGTTTGGAGTCTGGAGTATTGTGGTAGGATTTGTGGTAATTGTTGGATTGATAGTTTCGTTTTTTATATTTTGGATACACACTCACCATGAGTGGTAAACTGATATATTCTTCGGCTAGTTGCACCCAGTTGCTGTCCAAAATATGCAAGTGCATAAACTGCTCCTTGAACCTAAACGGCCCTCTGTTTTCCATATATCGGTTTATGCTTCGGATTTGGTAGGGCCGAAGACCGAGTTCAAGAAATTCGCTATCGCTGGTATTGTTTGGGTCGAAGTAGAAAAAGTTGGGTTCGGCGGTCGTAGTTTTCAACGAGAAGGTGTCAGTAGCGGAGTTGATTTCTTCTTTGTGAAGGTCGGCAAGGGCTTGCTTTATTTTGGGGCTGAGTGACGCATTTTCATAGTTGAGTGGATAAAGCCAATCATACACAAACGGGTAGGCTGTGATACCTGCAATGATGATCAATACGGTAAAAACACCCCTTTTTTCGGTGACGCTCAAGTCTAGAAAGTTTTGTAGCGGTTTGCCTTTCATGCGTTTGTGGTTATTGCCTAATTTCGACCACGAAAATATGTCGTTGTCCCAAACCATCTGCTTGCTTTTTAGTTTGGGTTGTCTATTGGCAAGTGCCCAACAGACCCAAACGTTGCCACTGAATGACTGGGGCAAGGACGCACAGTTTGACAAAAGCCAGATACTGTTGCCCACTTTCAAAATGAGGGGCGACTCCTTACAAGGCAACACTTTTGAGGGCACAAGTAAAGCAGATTGGTTTAAGATAAAATTTCCATCAATGCCTGACTGCAAAGACACAGGATATTTCTATCTGTTTTTCAATGGCTCAAGTTCGCTTGTGAAAGGATGCGTGCCAGTTATCATCGAAAACCCTATCACACCAACTAAGCCCCTCAAACTGCATATTGACTACAACGGAAACTTCAACTTTACTGACGATGGTCAAGGGGTTCAGCTGCCTCGAACCTTTAGGTATGCCGATGTGATCCTGCATAACCAAAAGGGCGGCAAAACGATGGTTAGGCTTAGCCGTATGAGCATAAAAGGCTACGAAGGATACTACACTTTGCAAAACCAGTATTACCAAAACACCTACCCAGAACGACTTTTTCTTGGTCTTTTTGCAAGTTTCAGGGCTCAAACGTTCAGGGTGAGAAAAGCAGATTGTATATTCGGGCAAGACAGTTTTCAGATTGGCCTTCACGATGGAAATACGAATGGAAACTATACCGAATCGGAAGAGGATGAACTAGTGTTTGCCAACAAGGGTGATTCGGTTTTCAGCACGACCATAGAGGATGGAGCGATGGCATTGACTGGCAAATCAGAGTATACTTTTGAGCGGCGGGGTAGGAAATATTCGCTGAAAGTGGTGCCAAGCGGCGACACCTTAGAAGTAACCCAGCAACAGGCCAACCAAACAGTTTTCAGCTTGGCAGTTGGCAGCCGCTTCCCAAAATTTAGTTACCAAAACACCAGACGGGAGAAAACAGCTACCAAAAAACTCCGTTTCAAAAAAGCCCTTATCTACTTCTTCGACTTCAAAAGCCCCACTTTGGAAGCGGATACTACCGCACTTTCTGCCATTGTGAGCCGATACGGAAAAAAAATAAAAGTGATAGGATTGTACTATGGCCCTCACCCTGAGTTCCTAAAAAACTATATTCAATATGGCCACATAAAATGGACAGCCGCATATGCCAGCAAGGAAATCCTAAACCGCTGCAAGGTGGAGCAAGTTCCAACAACTTACTACCTGAAACGCTGGCGAAAAGTAAAACTGAGCAACACAAGTCCGGCAGAAGTGCTAAGGCTTTTGGAAAGTGGCGGGCTTTGAACCTTTATTTGCGAAACAATTATGTTAGACAAAAACCAGATAGCCCAACGGATAGCCCGCGAACTGCAAGACGGCTACTATGTGAACCTAGGTATTGGCATTCCTACATTGGTGGCCAACTACATTCCAGAAGGAGTAGATGTGGTGCTGCAAAGTGAGAACGGGCTGTTGGGCATGGGACCTTTTCCTTTTGAAGGCGAACAAAACCCAGATCTGATAAACGCAGGAAAACAAACTATTACTGTTGTTCCCGGCTCAGCCTTTTTTGATTCAGCTATTTCATTTGCGATGATTCGCTCGGAGAAAGTGGACTTGACTGTGCTTGGGGCTATGGAAGTGAGTGACAATGGAGACATAGCCAACTGGAAAATACCCGGCAAATTGGTGAAAGGCATGGGCGGGGCAATGGATTTAGTTGCTTCAGCGAAGAATATAATAGTAGCTATGCAACACACCAACAAAGAGGGCGAAAGCAAGCTGTTGAAAAAATGTACTCTGCCAATCACAGGACTTGGCTGCGTGAAAAAAGTAGTGACAGAGCTAGGGGTATTTGACATCACCGAAGATGGATTCAAACTGATGGAAAGAGCCCCAGGCGTGAGCGTAGAAGAAATACAACAGAAAACGGAAGGCCGCCTCACCATTGTAGAGAATGTGCAGGAAATGACTTTAGCAAACTAAACTAAATACACGAATCAACCCAATATGAAACTAAAATTGATAGCCGCCGCCTTCATGCTTTTTGCTGGCAGGTTGGCCATCGGTCAAAAGGTAGACTTTAATGACTATCAGCCCTTGAAGTCGGGTGGATCGTTACCCAATGATGTCACAACTACCGCCTCTGCACAATATAAAAAGGAGGTAGAAACATTGAAAAAAAAGGACTATGGCAACAAGATAAACAAAGGTGTGAAACAGGATTTTCTGCTGCAAAACAGTTATTCGGTAAACACATTGTTGCTCAGTGGCAAGGTGCTTTACAACGACCCTGTGGGCGAATATGTAAACAAAGTGGCTGACGAGATATTGGAGAATGATGACGCATTGAAAAAGAAAATTCGCGTGTATGTGGTCAAAACCGATGAAGTGAATGCATTTGCTACACACCAAGGTTTAGTATTTGTAACGATAGGACTGCTGGCTCAGCTAAACAACGAAGCGGAACTTGCATTTATTCTGTGTCACGAATTTATTCATGTGCGAAAAGAACATGTGATAAGTGGATATGTAGAAAAGAAAAAAATTGAAAAAAGAGAGGGCAAATACTATGATGTTGACAATTTCAACGATGCCATTTCGAAAATTAGCTCTTTCAGCCGCGACCAAGAAAGCGAAGCCGACGTTGAAGGTTTTAAGTTGTTTAAGAAAACAGGCTATGCCCACAAGTCGATTGACGGGGTGTTTGATGTACTCGAATATTCGTATCTGCCTTTCGATGAAATATCATTTAGTCCAAGCATTTTTGAGAGCAGGTTTATGAAGTTCCCCAAGAAAATGGTGATGGCTGATTCAGTGGTGAAATCAATACAAGGAGTATCGGACAAGAAAAAGAAAAAAAGTGAGGACGAAGAAGAAGATGATGAAGCTGACAATAAGAATAAAAAGAAAAAGAAAAGCGACGAGGTAGACGAGGAAGAGGACGATGAAGAGAGCAGCGAAGAAGAAATAAACACCAGTACCCATCCTGAGATACCAGACCGCAGAAAAGAGTTGGACAAAAAATATGATTTGGATGGCGATGACAAACGCAAAAAATTTATCATCAGCGAAAAGGAATTTTTGGATGTGAGGAAAATGGCCCGCTACGAAGTGTGCCGCATATACATGATAGAACAAGAGTACGAAAAAGCTCTGTACAGTGCTTATATTTTGCTTAAATCAAACCCCAATAGCGTTTACCTCAACCGCACCCTCGGCCATGCTCTGTATGCCCTCGAGCGTCATTTGCTGGGCGATGGCCGAAATACATTCAAAGAAGTACACCACAAATACAAAGGCTCCGAAGGCTTCATTCAACAGATGTTCTACTTTATTGAAAAGCTGTCGAAGGACAAATCAGCTTTTAGCACTGTTACGCTTAAGCATCTGTGGGATATTCATCTCAAGTTTCCGGATGACAAGGATATATCGAATATGGCATCGCAGGTGATGTGGGACATGGTGAAAGAAAATAAGCTAAGCCACGACGATTTCTTGAAAGAAGCTCCAATGGAAAAGGTGAAAGAGGAAAAAAAAGAAGGAGAGGAGGAGGACTCAAAATATACCAAAATAAAGAAGAAGAAAAAGAAGGATAAAGAAAAGGCAGGCAAGAATGCATTTACTAAAATGGCTTTCATTGATTTTGGCAAAGACGAAGAGTTTGCAGACTCGTTTGCCGCAGCTGAAAAACGCTACAGAGACTTAGACAAGGATGATGAGAACCTGACCGAGAGTGAAAAGAAAGCCATACGCAAAAAGGAGCGAAAAGAGAAGCAACTAAAGGAAACAAAAGGATATGCTTTGGGAGTGAATAAAATAATGTTGCTCGATCCTGAATTTACTCAGGTGGATTTGCGAAAAGACAATCCTGTAAAACTACAAGCTGGCGAAGAAAAGATGCGGGAATTGGACAAAAGCATTAGCAAAATATGCCGCCAATTGAACCTAGACGTGATACACCTCAACAGCAAAGACCTGAAAAGTGGCGATGCTGAAAAGCTAAACGACATATCCATATTGGGCGACTGGATAAACGAATACTACCGGGCAGACGGGCTTAACATAGTGACTACAGAAATGCCTCAACTGCGGAACATAATGAAAAAATACGACACCAAATACATGTGTCTGGTGAACGTAAAATTGCTGCACGAAAAGAAAGAAGACCTAGCCATGTGGTGGCTTCTGAGTTGTGTGATGCCATTATTTATCCCTTATGCCATCATCAATAGTTTCAAGCAAAACATCACTACCTATTTCAACGTGTATGTGGTTAACCTTGAAAGTGGCGAAGTGAGCATGGTGGTGCATCGCAAGGTGAAGGGAAATGCCAGTCGCGACCTCATGAATGCTCATTTGTACGATATATTTAACCAAGTAAAATTTGTGAGGAAATGAAAAAAATATTTAACCTAGTTTCTATCCTTTTCATTTCTGGCAATGCCTTTTCGCAAGTGGCTGGTTATATGGGCCAGCGGCTTTCAGCCACAGTTGATGTGTATGTCAGCCCATACATCAAATCTTTCTTATCAGAAAACTCTGATCTTTTTAAACCTTTGTATCCCGGCTCCGAACATACAGAAAGTGCAAATGTGAAATGGGGAGGCGGAGTGCAGTATTGTCTCAACCGCACCACACAAGTCGGTTTCAATGTGGGTATGTATAATTCGCAACTTGCCTATGCCAAAGACACTAATTACAGCCTGCTGGGCAGTTTCGTGAGTTCCTATCCAAAACAGTTCCAGTTTCGCAGTACAAGCTTTGTGGCCAGCATCACTAAATTCATGACGAAGAATGATGAGATAGCACCCGTAGGCCGCTATGTGCGGTATAGCTTAGGCTACAATCATTTTAGCTACTTCGATATGATGGGCGACAAGTTACATGAAACCAATGGCGACCGCAGCCAGGCACCCAAAGGGTGGGTAGGCGGACTCGCATTTGGCAAGCAGCGGGTCTATTTCGACCAATTGCTTGTGGACTTCGGCATCGAGTTTCAGCTATCAGGGGCCATGCTTCGTGGCTTTCAAAACATAGATGGCTTCTACGACTCCAGCAACGACGACCTGAGCCGTCAATATTATGCCAAGCGGCGATACAGCGGTGCGTATTTTACCTGCCTCTATTTGCGGTTGGGTGGGTTTATTAAATAGACATTGCCTTCTCTACGGCCTCCCACAACTTTACTGCTGCCTTCTCTCAAATAAAGCGTTTGGCATTGGCTATGCCCCCCCCGCTTTGGCGTGGCAAACTGGGCTAAAGATTGGCTTGGACAACACGTTCAGGAATTTGAACTCGACCAACTGGGGCAGCTACTGTTTTACGAATTTGAAAACTCCCTCAATACCATCCTGCCGAGTGTATCTTCCAAAATACAAACCTTTGGAAAGGGTACTCGTGTTTATTTCACTGCCAAAACACCTTAATACCTCTGAGCCTTGCGGACTGAAAAGATACACCGGAGTATTATTAAGGCAACTGCCGTGAAGGTGGATTATGTTCTCTGAGGATGGATTAGGATAGACAAAACATCTTTGGCCAGCTTCTGTTATTTTTACTCCGATATTTCCTCCAACCGAATCATCGTACATTGTAAAGATACACTGGTTCTTATCGAACTGCTGCCCTTCAAAAAAAAGCCCACCCCTTAAGCCAACTGCTGTGGTTGTTCCTTTTAGTTTTACACCGGTAATATTATACACATCGTACTGCGACATAAAATTGCTTATACCCAAAGGCTGCCCATTAGTAGCATCCAAACGAAGCCTGTAATAAGGAGCATTGGGCGAGGTAATGTTTATCATCCCATTGAAATCAAGACTGTTAGAAAATCCAATCATGTTCCATGTGTCAGTAACAGAATCATACTCGCTTTCTTTAATATCCTCTACCTTGGCCATATTCGCTGATGAAGTATTGGCATTAAGCCACACTAAAGTCCCTGATGTGTCAACACACATATAAAAAGTTTGATAATCAAAGTGCGATCCTCTAAAAAAGTATGACGCTGTGGCCAGCGTGTCTTGCCATATACCTGTCAACATAAGGTTGCCCTGTCGGTTAATACGTGCTACATCGTTCACCCAAATTTTCTTTATTTGGTCTCCCGGAATGCTTATTTTTCTAAACCACAGTCCCGTGCAAGCTTGATCGTACTTTGAGATAATAATATCACTGCCTGAGGAATCACGCACAATGTATTTTCCGGAAGCTACGGAGTCGAAGTACAATGTATCATACCTTGGACCTAAAAAGTAGCCATCAGTAAAATCGCCTATCCCAAAATAATCACTATGGTTTCGCAGGACTTCCCTTGGATGAAATCCTTTTCGATAGTGGAAATCTGTTTGAATCCCCGTAGACTTATCAACTGTGTAAAATAGAGCATTGTTGTGCAGATACAATTGCGTTGTAGATTCACCGATTATTCGCCTATTGAAGCTGGCATCCTTTGAAATCCAACTAAGGTTGAAACCTTTGTCAAATTTTAAGCAAGTATAAATCACCCTAGTAATGCTATCTAGCAATATACGGTTTTTGTCTGCAATTCGGAATACGGAATTGTATGCCGCTATATAAAGGTGGCCAGCAGAGTCGAAGTATATTTGTGGGGTATAATATTGATGAGATGGATGGTCTGTTTTAAGGCTTAAATGATTTTGATATATGCCATGCGAATCATATTTTACAAGTACATAATTGGTATATCCGCTATCCGCTTTAAGTTGTATGCCACCAAGGTCGGCACTATCGACAAATTTGAACCAAAAATAAATGTTTTTCTGGCGATCAATTGCCGGTTCGCCGATGGGTTGGTTTCTTGTATCGTTTCCCTGAAAAGTGAGCACCTGATACCATCGTAGTTGTTGTGCATTAACTTGCTTAAAGGTAATACACATAAAACTCGCGACTAAGAAAATCCTGTAGCTCATCAAAATACATTTTAAGGACAGCCAATTGGTTTTCGGAGACCTATTACAAGATTGCCGTTCGCATCGCATTCTACATACGCTTCGCCGCAGCAGTTGTCAGAGAAACAAGGGGCACTTTCGCATCCAGGATCACAGCATTTAATAAAACCATCGTATGCTGGCAAATCGCATATCCGAATTTTTAGACATGAAGTGTCAGAAATGGCTGCCCCGGGACATAAATTGCAAAAGTGGTTTGAGACGCCTGAAAAAGTTTCTTGGCTTGGTGAGCCCCAGCTCCCAGGACTGACAATTCGAGTGTAGTGGCTTGTAAGTTTTCCCGGGCAATCAATCCCAAACTCAAACTTTATTTGGCAATCAAGTTCATTTTTGAGGATGACGTTGCACGGAGACTGGGCATAGCTTCGCCCTGCGATGAATAAAAAGAAAACGAGGAGGGTACTTTTTAAGTGGGTTGATAATGCTTTCATTTGTATAAATTAATTATCACGCAAAGCAAAGCAAAGCAAAGCAAAGCAAACTAACAAAAAAAAAATTAATATTTGCAGAGAAAGTAGAACATCAAGCAATTAAAATGTATCGGAAGGAAGTCCTAAAGCACTAAACTCCCTCGACCCAAGGCCGAAGTAACCGCCCCCCACAATAATTCTGCGGCCTTCTCCCAAGTATATCGTTTGGCATTCTCCAAGCCATTTGCCGCAAGTTCATTCCTTGTTTCTTCCGATAACAACTGCTCCATTCGTTCAGCTATTTCGGTAGGCGAAAGTGGGTCGGCAAGTAGGGCAGCACCGCCTGCCACTTCGGGCATGGAAGTGTTGTTGGATGTGATAACGGGTGTACCGCATTGCATAGCCTCAATGATGGGAATACCAAATCCCTCAAACAAGGAAACATAACACAAACCCAAAGCAGAAGCCATCACTTCTTGAAGTTCCGCATCGCTCAGTCTACCTGTAAACACCACATCGTATTTATGTCGCATGGAGTTGTAAATTTCCTTCATCTCTTCATTCTTCCAAGCCTCTCTGCCTGCTACAAGCAACTTTATGGTAGTATTGTTTTTGGTTTTGAAATAATCAAATGCCAATAGTAAGTTGCCAATATTCTTGCGTGGATGAATAGCTCCTGTATAGAGAAAATAGGGACAGCCGTTGTTATATTTCTTTCTCACCACTTCTTGTTCTTCTTTTGCCAAAGGCTCGAAACTACTGTTGGCTGCATTGCCAGTAACAGTTATCTTTTCTGGGGCAATGCCGTAGGTTTTTAGAATGTCCGATTTTGTATATTCAGACACGGTGGCAATATGTGCCGCTTTGCGGCAATACTGTTGAAAATACTTTTTGTAGTGCCATACGTTTATTTGGCTTATCCCCTCAGGAAAATGCTCGAAGGCAAGGTCGTGAATAACGTTGACTTGGGGAATATCAGTTCTCAGCGATAGGTATCCATCAAGGCTCAGGAACAAATCAACTTTATACTTTTTGAACACCATTGGCAGCATCCATTCGAACCAAAGATAATACAAAAACGGATGCCTTGCCTGTGGTCCCACTTTGATGGCTTTCACATTATCGGCATAGATGAAACTAGGATGCCAGGCCCTGTCGAAAATGAAAAGGAATTGATGTTGAGGATGTGCCTTCACTAGCAAAGGCAAGGTTTCATCCATGTAGCGGCCTATGCCTTCCAGTCGGCCATATAGCAGTAGTCGGCAGTTTACAGCTATGAGCAAAGTTGATTTGGAGATTGGCTAATTTGAAGATAACGCAGATGCAAAAGTATGCTTACCTATAGTCAGCAAATAAAAAGCCTGACTCAAGGTGGTCTCCCAATCAACAACACAAGATTGATTTATAGTTTCTTCAAAACAACCCGTTCACCTCCGCCTCAATCTTGCCGATGACAAAACCAAGGTCTTCTTGTTTTTCGATAAAGTTCAAGTTGTCGACGTCTATGATAAGCATACGGTCTTTGTAAGTGCTTATCCATGCTTCATAGCGTTCGTTCAGTCGTTTCAGGTAATCAAGGCGGATGCTGTCTTCGTAGTCGCGGCCACGCTTTTGTATATTGTTTACCAGCGTAGGTATGCTTCCTCGGAGGTACACCAACAGGTCGGGGGCTTTGATGAAATGGTTAAGCGATTTGAACAGTTCTTGGTAGTTCTCATAGTCGCGGGTAGTCATCAGCCCCATGGCATGTAAGTTGGGGGCAAATATGTGTGCGTCTTCGTAGATGGTGCGGTCTTGTATAATAGTCTCCGTACCCTCGCGAATCTTCATTATGGTGTTGAAGCGGCTATTGAGAAAGTATATCTGCAAGTTGAACGACCAGCGGGGCATATCGTCGTAGAAATCGCTAATGTAGGGGTTGTCTTCCACGTCCTCGAAGTGAGGCTCCCAGCCATAGTGCTTGGCCAGCATAGTGGTGAGGGTGGTTTTTCCCGCCCCGATATTGCCAGCGATGGCAATGTGCATATTGGTTGGTTTCTTGGCCATTGTTTTAATTCGTTAGTTCGGTTATTCAACAATTCGGTTATTCAACAATTCAGACATTAGCTAATTAACGAAGTGCCAAATTAGCTAATCATACATACACCACCGCTTTCACAGCCTCCGTCACTCTCTTTGTATTTGGTAAAAATTCTTCGACAAATGTAGGGGCATAGCCCAATGGCACATCGCGGGTGGTGATGCAACGCACGGGTGCATCCAGGTAATCAAATGCCTGCCGCTGCACTTCGTAGCTAATCTCGCGGCTGATACTTGCCAGAGGCCAAGCCTCTTCAACCACTACCAGTCGGTTGGTCTTCTTTACGCTTTCTATTACTGTTTTGTAATCAATTGGCCTCACCGTCCGCAGGTCTATCACCTCCACTTGTATATTGTTTTCTTGAGCTAATGCTTCTGCGGCAGCCAGTGCTACTTTCATTATTTTGCCAAAAGAAACGATGGTCACATCTGTACCTGCACGTTTTATATCTGCTACACCAATTGGAATCAGGTATCCTTCTTCCGGCACTTCACCTTTGTCGCCATACATCTGCTCGCTTTCCATAAATATCACCGGGTTGTTATCTCGTATGGCAGACTTAAGCAAGCCCTTTGCATCATACGGATTGGAAATTTCAATCACCTTCAGTCCAGGTGTATTGGCATACCAGTTAGCAAAGCTTTGCGAATGTTGAGCCCCCAACTGCCCCGCACTGCCCGTAGGCCCACGAAATACAATGGGGTTGCCAAACTGCCCACCACTCATGCTTAGTATCTTGGCCGATGCATTTATTACTTGGTCAATGGCTACTAACGAAAAGTTGAATGTCATGAACTCGCACACTGGACGCAGGCCGTTCATGGCAGCACCCACAGCTATGCCTGCAAAACCAAGTTCGGCAATAGGGGTATCTATCACCCGGCGTGGGCCAAACTCGTCAAGCATTCCCTGACTCACCTTGTATGCACCGTTGTATTCTGCTACTTCCTCACCTATCAGAAATACGTTTTCATCACGCCGCATCTCTTCAGTTATGGCCTCTCGCAGGGCTTCCCGCATTTGGATGGTTCTCATCTATTCTTAATTTTGAAATGGAGGGCAAAAGTAGGGGAATGTGCTGATTGTGGAATAGGAGAATGCTTATTTCAAATTTGTCTAGAGGGAAAGTCAGGTGAAGGAGTGCCGCGACTGACTATAAGCCCAAACTACTTTTCTTAGCCAGCAGTTTCCTGTCCACTGGCAGTTCTGGCAAGGCAGTCTGTAGCTCTGGCGGTAGGCAGGGGCATCTCTATATTTGCCTCTCAATGCTACTACTATCATGGAAAAAGGAGGTTCCGTTTATATCATGGCTAATCAGCACAACACGGTGCTTTACACTGGCGTTACCTCCGACCTCATTGCAGGATTTCTGAACATAAACGCAAAGCACATCCCAAATCGTTCACGGCAAAGTATAACATCGACAAGTTGGTTTATCATAAATCCTTTCACGATATAGAGGTAGCCATAGCAAGGGGAAAGCAGATAAAGGCTGGGGCGAGGCAGGGAAAAGAAAGGTTGATTGAATCCATAAATCCTGACTGGAAGGATTTGTATGATGAGCTTTGAGAAAGCTTTGAGAACGCCATTCATGCCGTCATTGCGAGGGCATACGAAAATGTCCAATTGAAAGCAATAGATTCTAGCCCGAAGCAATCTCCCAACTCTTGGAAGAAGCTGTTATGAACGTCATTGCGAACCCTTTGCACAATTCACTTTTTATGAACTTTTTTATGGGGTGAAGCAATCTCCTCTTTCAGCAGACAAAGCTTCTTCCAAGAGTTGGAGGATTGTTTCGTTGTTGCTATCGCAGCAATCTAGCAATAGCCTCTTGCCAAGAATCAGGAGATTGCTTCGTTGCTCGTTCCGTGCAATCTCGCAATGACGGGACGAGTGGGTCGCAATGAAAGGTAAATTTGGAAAACATCAGTTTTGATTCAATCCAAAAGTAATAATTTTCAACCCAAACTACAACCCCCTAATTCCCAATTTAGAACGGATACAAAAATAGCAAATTTTACTTTCTGTTGACCAACGTGGCGTTTTGGGGATAAATTTGCCGCCGATTTACCAGACCTTTAGCAAGCAAAAAACAATGACTCTAAAGCCCCTACTATCAAGACTCTTAGTAGTTTTGATGATTTCAATGGCCGGCATAGCCCTGGCTGCCCCTACCCAAAAACATGACGCCAAGGCGGATGCGAAAGCCGCTAAGACCGAAGCCAACGAATCTGGCAAGGCCATGGAAATGCCCAAAGCAGAAGTACCCGGCGAGGTACTTTTAGCCCCTGGTGCCGATGTGAAGTTTCCGGACGAAAGCCCCAGCGGCGGCAGCGATGTGGCCACTGAAGCAGTGGACCCAAATCCAAATTCCAAGAAAGAAGAAGGTGGCCCCATGCACTCAGCTATCAAGTGGATTCTTTTCATTGTGCTCATCTTGTTTGTGGGTGTGTTGCTGCAACTCAACAATGTGATTGGCCTTTTAGGCGAAGTATCTGGGAAGGCGGCTGTGAACTGGGGTAAATGGAATCCCCGCATCATGCTCATCTTTATGCTCGGATTCTTATTTGCCACTATTTGGGAAATGGATCACGACAGCCAATGGTTCTTACCAGAAAGTGCTGCTGAGCATGGCAAAGACATTGATTATATGTTCGATATGACCACATGGTTCATCCTCATCGTGTTCTTCATTACGCAGTTTGCCTTATTCTATTTCCCTTACAAATACCGCCACAACCCTGAGAAACGTGCTTATTTCTACGCACACAATGATAAACTGGAAATTATCTGGACGGTGATACCAGCCATTGCCTTGGCAGTAATGATTACGGGTGGATTGAAAGTGTGGAATGCCATAACTGCTCCACCTCCTCCGGGCACACAAAATATTGAAGTGTATGCGTTTCAGTTTGGCTGGAAAGCCCGCTATCCAGGTGTTGACAAAGAACTTGGTAAGCATAACTTCCGCCTTATTAATGGAGAGAATGACCTTGGTGTGGACTGGACAGATGGCAAATCGCATGACGACATCATTACCCAAGAGATACACTTGCCAGTGAATGTGCTAGTGAACTTTAAGTATCGTGCAAAGGATGTGATTCACTCAGCCTACATGCCTTACTTCCGTTCGCAGATAAACGTGGTACCGGGTGTGCCTACCAACTTTTGGTTGAAACCAACAATCACAACTTCTGAGATGCGAGAAATATTGCAGAAAAAAGGCCGCAAGAATGCTGCTGTGTGGGACTACTACATGTTTTGCAACAAAATATGCGGCAGTGCTCACTACAATATGAAGATAAAAATGGTGGTGGAAACCCAGGCCGAATACGACAAATGGTTGAATGCTCAAAAAGCAACCTACGTCAGCATGAATGAGCCAGAAGCTCCTGCCGCACCAGCAGAAACTACACCAGCACCTGCCGATTCAACCAAGAAGGACAAGAAAATAGCCCTCCTGAACTAATTTTATCATAATTTCCAAAATCGTAAATCGTAAATCTCCCAATCGTAAATATTAAATGAGCCACGATACACATACCGCACACGATGCCCACGCTGAGGAGCATCACCACCACGAAGAGACGTTCATCTCGAAGTACGTCTTCAGCATGGATCACAAAATGATTGGGAAGCAGTTCCTTTTCACAGGCATACTCATGGGAGTAATAGGCATGGTACTATCCATGATTTTCCGTGTCCAACTTGGCTGGCCCGAGGCCAACATGAGTTTCTTGAAACCTGTGCTGGGCGGCTGGATAAACGACACAGGAAAACTTGACCCAAGTTTCTATATGGGCATGGTTACCATCCACGGTACCATCATGGTGTTCTTTGTGCTCACCGCCGGACTGAGTGGCACATTCAGTAACCTGCTCATTCCTCTACAATGCGGAGCAAGAGACATGGCCTCACCATTTGTGAACATGCTTTCTTACTGGTTCTTCTTTATGAGCAGTGTGGTCATGATGATTTCACTGTTTCTAAGCACTGGTCCAGCAGCTCCAGGATGGACTATCTACCCGCCACTTAGTGCCTTGCCTAAAGCAATGCCTGGTTCAGGTTTGGGTATGACCTTGTGGCTTGTTTCCATGATTTTGTTTATTGGTTCAGCTCTTATGGGTGGCATGAATTATATAGTAACCGTATTGAACATGCGTACCAAAGGAATGAGCATGACTCGCTTGCCATTGACCATCTGGTCTTTCTTCCTTACTGCTGTGTTGGGTCTGTTGTCATTCCCTGTGCTTTTAGGAGGTTGCTTGCTGCTATTGTTTGATCGCAGCTTCGGCACCATGTTCTACCTTTCTGATATACCTGCCGAACTCACAGGCGGCATTGAACGACTTGGTGGAAGCCCCATCCTGTTCCAGCATTTGTTCTGGTTCTTGGGTCACCCTGAGGTGTATATCATCCTGCTGCCGGCTTTGGGTTTGACTTCTGAAATAATTGCGACCAACAGCCGTAAACCAATCTTTGGTTATCGAGCCATGATTATGTCGCTGCTAGGTATTGCATTCCTCTCCTTCATTGTCTGGGGTCACCACATGTTTGTAACGGGTATGAATCCATTCCTTGGTTCAGTGTTCGTATTGGCTACGCTCATTATTGCCGTGCCATCAGCTATTAAAGTATTTAACTACCTTGCAACCCTTTGGCGAGGAAATATCCGACTGACCCCAGCTATGTGCTTTGCCATTGGCTTGGTTTCTTTCTTTATATCCGGAGGATTGACAGGTCTTTACCTTGGTAATGCAGCCCTTGACATAAACCTGCACGACACTTATTTTGTGGTTGCCCACTTCCATATTGTGATGGGAACTGCGGCCATCTTTGGTATGTTGGCGGGTATTTACCATTGGTTCCCAAAAATGTACCGCAAGCGGATGAACGATAAACTGGGCTACCTCCATTTCTGGCTAACTATTCTGGCTGCCTATGGTGTGTTCTTCCCTATGCATTTCATGGGCTTGGCTGGTGTTCCTCGCCGCTATTATGCCTTTAACTTGCTGGAAGAGTTCGATGTGTGGACCGACTTGAACGTGTTTATTTCAGTGGCCGCCATCATCGGTGGTTTCGCCCAACTGATATTCCTTTATAACTTCTTCTCATCAGTGCTGAAAGGTCGCCCAACAGAGCAGAATCCTTGGGGTAGCACTACCCTTGAGTGGACAGCACCAATCAAACACATACACGGCAACTGGGAAGGTGATATACCAACCGTTTACCGTTGGCCTTACGATTACTCAGTGCCTGGGGCTGAGCATGATTTTATTCCACAAAATGTGCCGCATGAAGGTGATCTGATAGAACCGAATGACCATCAATCCTACCGATCGCCAGGAGGAGGTGGAGGACATACGGATACACACGAAGTACATTTCTCTGTTCCCAATTTCTTCAAAAAATTGTTCGGGCTGAAGCCAGCCACGGCCTAAACCCGTTTTGATAAACCCAAAAAACTACAGGCGTTCCGTGTTGCTCACCCTCGTATCCGTTTATCTGCTCATATTGGCAGGGGCACTCGTAAGGGTGACGGGTTCGGGCATGGGCTGCCCCGACTGGCCCAAGTGCTATGGGCAATGGGTACCACCTATGGATGCTTCGCAATTGAAGCCGGGATATCAAGAGCATTACGCTGCAAAGCGATTGACAAAGAATACTAAGCTGGCTAAGTTGCTTCGTTGTATCGGGGCTGAAACAATGGCCACCCGCATCGAAAACGACCCAGCCATATATCACGAACTTGAATTCAACGCCGGTAAAACCTGGACTGAATATGTGAACCGATTGCTGGGCATGATTACTGGACTTTTCTCTGTGGCGATGGGCATTTTTTCTTTCAGCTACCGCAAAACAAATAAGGCAGTGATTGGCCTCAGCCTCTTGGCCGTGTTCATCATCGGGCTCGAGGGTTGGATAGGCTCACTGGTAGTTTCTACCAAACTGTTGGAAAATGTCGTGACCATTCATATGCTGCTGGCACTCGTGGTTGTTTTCATTTTGTTTCAATTGGTAATGAAAGTGAATACGCCTCAAACGAAGTTGAATCCTTCTGTGCTTTTCAAACGACTAACCTTGCTGATGCTGGTGATGCTGGGGGTAGAAATACTCCTTGGTTCGCAGGTGCGTGAAGCCATGGAACGCAGCGGCTACGACCGTTCGCAAGCCATATTTGACAATAGCAGCCTTTTCTTCTGGCACCGCTCCTTCACTTGGGGCTTGATGATTCTCGGTATCGCGATGGCACGAATGGCCTACAAACTTTTCCCGAACACCCCCCCACACAAACTTGCCGGACTTTTACTGAATACCATACTAGTGCAAGTGCTCACGGGTATTGTAATGAATTACTTTGATATGCCAGCCGCCGCCCAAGCCATTCACCTGTTCGTGGGTAGCCTTTCATTCGGGATAGCTTCTTTTATATACCTTCAATTCCATAAATCATATAAGACAATTGCCGCATAAGTGAATACGAAAGCCCAGCATATAGCCGTTCCATTCAGCATAGCCGCCAAGCTTGACGACTACAAGCAATTGGTGAAAATGCGGCTTACCTTGTTGGTAGTGTTTTCGGCGGCTTTTGGTTTTGTGATGGCCAGTAGCGGTGCCTTCGATTGGACTGGACTGGTGCTTATTTCCCTTGGTGGATTTTTGGTAGTTGGCTCTTCCAACGGATTGAACCAAGTGATAGAACGCAACTACGACATTCTGATGACCCGCACAGAGAACCGCCCGGTTGCAGCAGGACGCATGAGCGTAAACGAAGCTTCCATTGCTTCGTTACTAATGGGCATAGCTGGAGTGCTTATCCTTGGAATTTACTTTAACCAACTCACAGGCATTTTGGCTTTCACTTCGCTGGCCTTGTATGCTTTTGTGTATACCCCACTGAAACGTGTGCATCCTATCAACGTGTTTGTGGGTGCTATCCCTGGAGCCATGCCACCTATGCTTGGCTGGGCAGCTGTAACGGGCAGCATGGATGCCATGTGTATTGCTTTATTCCTTATCCAATTCTTTTGGCAGTTTGTTCACTTTTGGTCAATCGCCTGGATATTGGACGAAGACTACAAGAAGGCTGGATTCAAGATGTTGCCTACCAGTGGCAGGACAACTGCCACCGCCACCAAGATAATCATTTATGCCTTGATGCTGCTCCCACTTGGATTACTTCCCTTTCAGCTTGGAAAAGCAGGAATGGTTTCCACCATTTTTGCTGAATTAGCCGCAGCCTATATGCTCTTCCGTGCCATAAACCTTTACCGCACCTGCGAAAACAAAGAAGCCCGTCAAATAATGTTCAGCAGCTACATATATCTCACTGTGATGCAAGTTGCTTTTATGACTGATAAGATATAGAAACAAGAAATAGGATTTAAGATAGTAAGACAAAAGAAAAAAAATCAGTAGCCTCACCCTTCTCCCTCAGGTAGAGCGTGTGAAACTGCAAGCAAATAACTAAAACTAAGAACTAACTCAGTGCAAGCCCATTTGAACATAAAATCACAACAAGAAGAACAGTACACTGTGAACCCTAAGAAGTTCATGATGTGGGTGTTCATTGTGGCTATATGTATGCTATTTGCAGGGCTTACGAGTGCGTACATCGTCAAGAAGGCCGACCAAAAGAACTGGATCGATTTCCGTCTGCCTGCCATGTTTATGTACACTACGTTAATTGTGTTAGCCAGCAGTGCTACCCTTTGGTGGGCTGCCCGCTCAGCCCAAAAGGATGAAATTGGCAAAGTAAAAATTGGTATAGTTGCTACCCTTGTGTTGGGCATCCTCTTTTGCCTTGGGCAATGGGATGGATGGAGCGATATGGTAAGTCGCAAAATTGTGTTCTCGGGCGATTCGGTTTCTTTCTCTTTTGTGTATATCCTTTCAGGACTACATTTGGTACACATTGTAGGCGGGGTGATACTGATGGCAGCATTGACCGTGAAAGCATTTAGGTATAAGATTCATAAGAAAAGCATGCTGGGCATTCAACTGGCAAGCACGTATTGGCATTTTCTCACCATCTTATGGGTTTACTTGTATGTGTTTTTGGTGAATGCGTGAAATTGATTTGATGATTAGCTAATTTGAAAATTTGGTGATTGAAAGCATTTAAGGTAGAAAAAAAAGAATAGATAACAACAGCCGACAACAGGCAATAGATAACTGACAACAAAGAATCAAAAACTCCAAACTAAATAAGACTATGTCTGATACAGCCGTATTCAATGCCAAAAGCCCCTGGTCGGGCGGCAAGTCCCCGTTTGCCGTTAGCCCCGGGAAACTTATGATGTGGGTATTCCTCCTTTCGGATGCCTTCACCTTTTCATCACTGCTCACCGCCTACGGTTGCCAGCGTTTCTTGGCCAGTAGCGACACCGCACCCATGAAATGGCCTGACCCTTCGGTAGTGTTCAACCACTTTCCATTTCTGCACGAGCACCTGCCACTACTGTTTGTGAGTTTGATGACCTTCATCCTCATCTACAGTTCGGTGACTATGGTGCTAGCTGTTGAGGCGGGACACCGAATGGACAAGAAAAGTGTACTCTACTATATGTTCCTCACCATCCTTGGTGGCATCGCTTTCCTTAGCTGTCAGGCTTGGGAGTGGACTATGTTCATTGGCGGTACGCATGAAGGCGGCATCATAAACGGGGTTCAAGTATTTGGGGCCAACCTGAATGTGAACCAATACGGCCCAGCTGCCTTTGCCGACCTTTTCTTTATCGTGACGGGCTTCCACGGCTTCCACGTGTTGAGCGGAGTGGTGCTCAATATTATCATCTATGTGAACGTGGCGGCAGGCACTTATGAACGCCGTGGGCATTATGAAATGATAGAAAAAGTTGGGCTCTACTGGCACTTTGTTGATTTGGTGTGGGTATTCGTGTTCACGTTCTTTTATTTGATATAGTAGGCCTCATCCCAACCCCTCTCCAAAGGGAGAAGGGCAAATACAACTCCCTGCTTCAATCTTCCCGCTCCCATCGAAACTAAAAACTAAAAACTCCAAACCAAAAACTAAAAACTTCCATGTCACAAGCAATAGACAACGCACACAACGACCACCACGAACCATCCATGACGGTGAAAACCATTTGGCTGGTATTTTGGATACTTTTGGGCATCACCGTGCTCGATTTTGTCATCTACTTCATGATGCCGAAGAGTGGCTTCCGCAACTTCATCTTCATCGGCTTTGGAGTAGTGAAATCATACTTCATCGTAGGCTTCTTCATGCATATGCGTTATGAAAAAGTCAGGCTGATGGCTATGATTATTCTACCAATGGCATTTGTGCTCGGGCTTATAGCAGCACTGCTTTACGAAGGAGGTGTGTGGAGCCTCACCAAATGGATGGAATAAACTGAAAGGATGTAGAGACAGATGTTAGATGTCGGATAACCAATAGGCATTATCTTCCCAAATCGGGAATAAATTACTACCTTTTGCTTACTGAATCACTGCCTATTTATCTCCCCCATGACTAAATCCCAACAACGTGTTACCCTTGCAACTTTTATGTTGCTGCCTGTAGCTATCTTTTTTTTATTGAAAAGCGGCAAGCCTGTTATTCTAAAGCTTCCCGTTTTAGGTGATAAGTATTATGACGAAAAATTGAATGATACTGTTTACCATACCGTGTCTGATTTCTCATTTACCGACCAACTTGGCCGTCCTGTCAACAATCACACGTTCGACAGCGGGTTGTATTTAGCCAATTTCTTTTTTACTACCTGCAAAACCATTTGCCCAACTATGAACGGTAGTGTGTTGAACCTATATGAAAAATATAAAGGCAGGCCTATGGTGAAGTTTCTGAGCCATACCGTGGATCCTGAAACCGATAGTGTGCCTGTGATGAAACGCTATGCGGACAACCTGCACGCCGACCCCAACAAATGGTATTTTGTCACCGGGCAAAAGAAAGACGTATATAAGATAGCCGGGATGAATGGGTACATGCTACCTACTGGGGAAGAGGAAGGAATTGTTCCTGATTCTCTGAAGTTTTTTCATAGCCAACAGGTGCTGTTGGTAGATGACCGACGAAGGGTGCGTGGTGTATATGATGTGCTTAGCCCCAGCGACCTGAAACGCTTAGACGATGAGATAAAAGTATTGTGCTACGAACTAACCGATAAATATAATAAAACCGATGCTGAAAAACGATAAATTTGTGTTCCGTCTGGTGATGGGTCTTTCCATCTTTGTGTTTGTGGCCGTGGTGGTGCTCAACCGCAAAATTATTCCACGCCCGGATAATGTGCCTGAGTGGATATACAAGCTGCCTACGCTCAATGCTTGCATCAATGCCATCTGTGCCTTGCTGCTGTTGGTATCGTTTTACTACATACGCCGCAAACGCATCGAAACCCATAAGAGGATAAACATACTCACCTTCTTCCTTAGCTGCGTGTTTCTGGTGTCGTATATCACCTACCACTGGTTGGCCGAGGAAACCAGCTACCCCGCTGACAGTCCACTAAGGTATCTCTACTACTGCATACTTATAAGTCACATTTTACTGTCGGCTGCGGTGCTTCCCATGGTACTCATGTCTTTCCACCGTGGCCTGCAAATGCAGGTGGCCAAGCACCGCAAGCTTGTCCGTTGGGCATTCCCCATCTGGCTTTATGTGTGTATCACCGGGGTAGTGGTTTACCTTATGATTTCGCCGTTTTATACGCATTAAGGGGGCTTGAAAAGAATTGAACAATTGGAACTGGAAATGTGTGCTTGAAATTCAAAGTCTGTTAGTGCACAGTCTAGGTTCTAATTGGGTTGTTGGTCGGGAGACCAACAACGGCGGAGTGTGAAACTTTTGGCGGGACAACTGAAACCCAAAGGCAGCTTGACCGAAGCAGCAAGGCTATTTTTCATGTTGGTTTTACAGAGAATTGGGCTATAGAGAATGGTAAAGTGGTTTATAGTGCTTAAATGTTGCTATTCTATTGTTGCTTCCTACTTGGACAAACCCTCACTACTATTATTGGTGACCCCTCGGAGCTCGACATGCCTCCCGCTAATGTCATTGGTGAGCCTCCGTATGAAAGGGTTGTTGGTATTGGGGCTGCTAGCCCGGATTTGTAATCCGGACTAGGTGAGATTGGTTGGGATTGCAAATCCCAACCAGCAGAATTGAGTTTAACAGTTGCCAATAATATGGGCAATGGCTTTCAATTACCGAATTAACAAATCGCCAAATTAGCTGATCAGTTCAGCCTCGCAGTTCAAAGTTTTGGCCAAGGTAAATTTTCCTTACCAGTTCGTCGCTCGCAAGCTGCTCTGCCGTGCCTGAGCGTAGTATTTTCCCCTCTACCAGCAGGTAGGTGCGGTCGGTGATGGTGAGGGTTTCGTGGACATTGTGGTCGGTGATGAGTATACCGATGTTCTTCTCCTTTAGCTTTGAAATAATAGCTTGAATATCTTCCACTGCTATGGGGTCAACACCCGCGAAGGGTTCATCGAGCAGTATAAAACTAGGGTTAACAGCAAGGGCACGAGCTATCTCCGTCCTTCGCCTTTCGCCACCACTTAGCACGTTGCCTTTGCTTTTCCGAACCTTCTCCAACCCAAATTCGTCAATTAATTCATCGGTGCGGTGTTGTTGGTCCACTTTGCTCTTGCCGGTCATTTCCATCACAGCCTTTATATTGTCTTCCACAGTGAGGCTACGAAACACCGAGGCTTCCTGCGGCAGATATCCAATACCTCGCTGCGATCGCTTGTACATAGGCATCCGAGTAATGTCTTCGTTGTCAAGAAATATCTTTCCGTTGTCGGGCCGTATCAAGCCCACTATCATGTAAAAGCTTGTAGTTTTCCCGGCTCCGTTTGGGCCAAGCAGGCCCACAATCTCGCCTTGGTTCACTTCAATGCTCACCTGGTTCACCACCGTGCGTGATTTATATTTCTTAAGGAGGTTTTCGGAGCGTAAAATCATTTGTTGCGTATAGCTGCAATCAGTTCGTCTATATCAGCATTTTTAGAAACGAAAGCATGAACACCAGGAATGTTTTTATAAAGGTCTAAATAGGCGTCCGAGGTCTTATTCACCATCACCAGCAATCGGAAAGTGGCTTTCAGTTCCCTAAGCTTTGCTATGCTTGTGGCCACGTTATCGCCCAATAGATTCACGTCGAGAAGCAGTACTTCAAAAGGCTTGTTGTGCATACTCAAAGCAAGGCTTTCGTATGATGTGCCAGTACTTGATATTTCTATATCAGTATGTTTAGCTATCAACAGTTTCAGGCTGTGAGCGAATATTTCATTCTTGTCGGCTACTAGTACCCTTGTTTTATGCATGCTATTTTTGATCAGGGTAAAAAGGCTAAATGTAAGATTGAATAATACTGCATCCAGCAATTAAACTTGGGCAAAATTAAGCTCTGCGAAGGGAAGGGGTTTACGACTGTATATACATTGGTAATGTGAACCAAAATGAACTGCCTTTATCGCGTTCACTTTCAACACCCAACTTGCCTCGGTTGCGTTCCACGAACTCGTGGCTGAGCACCAGTCCAAGACCTGTGCCTTTCTCTCCTTCAGTGCCTATACAGCTAACTACTTTTTGGTCGCTGAAAAGTTTTGCTGCATATTCTGCTGGCATTCCTTTCCCGTTATCGTTCACCCTTATTTCCAGCATATTGCTATCAATAGCCTTGGCTGCTATACTCACCTTGCCGCCCTTACCAGTGAACTTTATTGCATTGTCTAAAAGGTTTCTCATCAGGGTTTGTACCATGTTCATATCAGCAGTTGCCAATAGGTTATCCTCACAGTTGTTCTCCAATGTTATCCCCTTTGCCCTTGCCTGAAAACACAGCAATCCGATACACTCATTAGCTAGCTCATGAATATTTACTATGGCTGGCGAATAATGAATGAGTCCTTGCTGACTTCTACTCCATGTGAGGAGGTTGTCCAATAAACTTACTGTTTGACTGGCCGCATTGTACAACACATCCACCATTTCATCTCCGCGATTATTGGGGTCACGCATGAGATTTGCTAATTGCAAAATGTTCCCGATAGGACCTTTCACATCGTGAGCTACGATAGCAAAAAACTTATTACGGGTGGAAATAACTTTTTCCAGCTCTTTCTGGTATTCCTCAGGGTTTTTGTCAGTCATACTTGATTTGCGAATGGACATATATGGCTAATGCTTTTTGAGATTATGCGACAATATTAACACACAAGAATTAATACTGCATTAATTTTTTATTTCTATTCCGAAGCGATACAAATGAAGTAACCTTAACATTCAGGAAAATAAACGTGCTCATATTTGCACTTTCACATGAATGTTATTGTGTTAAAAAATTCTGGCCGTTGTTTGCGACATTCAATATTTCTAAAACTTTGCTATCCCTAAAAACATTCACCTTTAATCCTTTTCAGGAGAACACTTACCTGCTCGCTGATGACAGCAGCAAAGAATGTATCTTGTTCGACCCCGGTTGTAGCAATAAAGCCGAAGAGCAAGAACTGAAAAACTATATCGAATCTGCTAGGCTAACACCAACACTTTTGGTAAACACGCATTGCCATATCGATCATATTTTGGGCAACTATTTTGTGGCCATCACATGGAATTTACCACTACACCTTCACCGCAACGAGCTGATGACCATGCAGCAAAGTAGCCTTTGGGGGCAGTCCATGGGCATGGATCCTGGCCCTCCGGTATCTCAACACATATACATTGATGAAGGAGACATCTTGCCTTTGGGTAAAGAGAAAATAGAAATGCTGTTCACGCCCGGACATTCCGTTGCTAGTCTTTCCTTCTATCACAAAAATCAACACCTATTGATAGCAGGTGATGTGCTTTTTAGAGAAAGCATAGGCCGCACAGACCTTCCTGGGGGCGACTTTGAAACCCTGGTCCAGAGCATCCGCACTAAACTATACACATTACCTGACGAAACACACGTGTATCCTGGTCACGGGCCACATACCACCGTGGGCTTTGAGAAACAGAATAACCCCTTTGTGAAAGGTTGATACTTCGTCAGAATACTCAAACCAATCTATCTTTGATACCCAATCCAAAATCTCCTATTCCCAAGTAATACATTCTCAACTCTTATGTCCATTCATCTTAAAGAAAAATATTTCATCCAATGGCAAAAAACTAAGCCCGATATTGCCTGACGGCATCAACAATTTTTTGATAGATATTGACGGTACGGTGAGCGAAGACGTGCCCAACGAAGAGCCCGAACGCATGCTCACTTGTGCGGAAATACCTGGAGCAAAAGACCAAATAAACAAATGGTACGACGAAGGGCATATCATCTATTTCTTTACCTCACGACTGGAGGAGCACCGTGCCTATACCGAGCAGTGGCTGCATGAAAAAGACTTCAAATGGCAAGGCATCATCTTTGGCAAACCCCGTGGTGGCAACTACCACTGGATTGACGACCGCTCTGTGCGGGCTACCCGTTTCTTTGGTAAGTTTACCGAACTGGTAGAACGCGATAAGAAAATTTGGGTGTTTGAGGAGTAGGCTTATCACCCTTTCAGAATAGCCTTAATATCCGAAATAATCTTGTTGGCCAAGTGGTTGGCAGTGGCTTCACTTTCGCTTTCGGAGTATATGCGGATAATAGGTTCCGTGTTCGACTTACGTAAATGAACCCACTCTTTGTCGAACTCTATTTTTAGTCCGTCAACCGTGTTCAGAGGCTGCTTTGCATACTTCTCCTTCATTCTCAGTAACAGGTTGTCAATATCTGTTTCGGGGCTTAGGTCTATCTTGTTTTTGCTTATGAAATAGTTGGGGTAGCTGCTTCGCAAAATGCTGGGCAAGTTGCCAAACTTGGCCAAATGAGTAAGGAACAATGCAATGCCCACCAAGGCATCACGGCCATAGTGAAGCTCAGGGAAAATGACGCCGCCATTGCCTTCGCCACCAATGATAGCATTCACTTCCTTCATTTTGGTTACCACATTTACTTCGCCAACGGCAGCTGTGTGATAGGTACCACCATGTTTTTCGGTAACATCACGCAGGGCTCGTGTGCTGCTCAAGTTAGATACGGTGGTGGCTTTCTTGCGTTCGGCCTCGGGCAGGCTTTTCAGTATGTAATCTGCTACCGCCACCAAGGTATATTCTTCGCCAAAAAAAGAACCGTCTTCATTTATCAGAGCAAGTCTGTCCACATCAGGGTCTACCACTATGCCCAAGTCACATTTGTGGTGCTTCACATCGGCAGCTACCGAGCCAAGGTTTTCCGGCAGCGGTTCTGGGTTGTGGGCAAATTTGCCTGTCGGTTCGCAGTTCACTTCCACCACTTCTTTCACGCCCAGTGCATACAAAAGTTTTGGCACAAACAGCCCGCCGGTAGAGTTCACTGCATCAACTAGTATTCGGTAGTTTTTTGCTTTAATGGCTTTCACATCCACCAAGGCCAAGGCCAGTATTTCGTCAATATGATGCTGCTCGTAGGATGATTTATGGACGATTTTTCCAAGCTTGTCCACCTCGGCAAACACAGTAGTTTGGGCTTCGGCAAGTCGCAGCACTTCTTCGCCTGCTTCACCCGAAATAAATTCACCATCACTGTTCAAGAGTTTCAAAGCATTCCATTGCTTAGGGTTGTGGCTGGCAGTCAGAATGATTCCGCCCGCAGCTTTTTCGCGAACAACCGCCATCTCCACGGTAGGTGTAGTGCTGAAGCCAAGGTCTATCACCTCAAAACCAAGCCCCACCAAGGTGCCGCACACAAGACTATTCACCATTTCACCACTCAGGCGGGCATCACGGCCCACCACCATTTTTTTTGTATCTGAATGTTTTGAGATCCAGTCGCCAAAGGCCGAAGTGAATTTTACGATGTCAATAGGGGTAAGGCTGTCGCCGGGCTTGCCCCCAATGGTGCCGCGTATGCCCGAAATGGATTTTATTAAGCTCATAAATTTGTTGCAAAGATGGGGTGGATAATCTAATAGTGTAGTCAGAAGCTGGAAGAATGGAAGCCGGAAGAATTATCCACTATGCTGGATTTTATTTACCATCAGAGACTTATGAGTTAACCTGAGTTCGGGTTAAAGTTTCAGTACTATATCGCCCCTATCGGGGCTTTCGAGCTTGTGGTCTATTTTTTCTACCGATATGTCGTTCCTATCGGAACTTGATTGCCCCAGCGGGGCAAAATGTAGGTAGAAAAGGTGGAGTGTTGAATTGTAAAACCCCTTTAGGGGTGATATGTTTTAGACTGGAATAGGATATTCTTATCCCGAACTCAGGTTGTTAGGGAAGATGGGTTGCGGTTGACGAAAATGAAGGTTTCTGGTGCTGGTGGTTACATTTGCCAAAACAAAAAACGAATGGATTAATTTTTAATAAACATTGTTTCAGCAAAAAGTCAAGCGGACAAGGCAATCAACTCATTAAAAGGGATTCTGCTTGGAATCAATCTTGACGGTGTTGTAAATGAAAAAGAAGTAAACGAATTACACCATTGGGTTTTAGAACATAAGCAACTTATTAGCCGAAACCCGTTCATTGAATTCATGACATTGATAGAAAGTTCAATTTCTAATGAACTACCACAGAAAGAAGCAATTGAAGATTTATATTGGCTTTGCCAGAAGTATGAGAACGATAGCTACTATTACAATGGAGTGACATCAGACCTTCAAGTTCTCGAAGGACTTTGCCATGGAATAGTATCAGACGGGATTATTAATGATGATGAAATCAACGGCTTAAATCAATGGTTAAAAACCAACGAACATTTAAATAATTATTATCCTTATGATGAGGTTAGAAGTTTGATTCTAACAGTAGTTGCGGATCATAAAATTGATACTGAAGAAAGACAAATGTTAAAAGCTTATTTTAGTCAATTTGTGAAGCTTAATGATAAGACTCTTGCGGAGGAATTACACAAGGAAGTTGGTGGGCAAATCATATCCGGACTTTGCACTAGTGAACCAAATGTTATTTTTGAAAACCGAAGCTTCTGCATGACTGGCATCTTGCAAAGATGCAGTAGAACGGAATTAGAGACTAACATTAGAGGTTTGGGAGGGATTGTGGTTGATTCAGTGACTAAAAAGACTGATTATCTAATCGTAGCAGACCATGGTAACCCCGCTTGGGCCTTTTCATGTTATGGCAGAAAGGTAGAGAAAACTCTCCAACTTAGAAAAATTGGGCACACTATCATGTTAATTCATGAATATGATTTTGGCGACATAATTGATGATTTAATATAGAATAGTTATCACTACTAACAACCCTCAACTATACTCCATCCCCACAAATAAAATAAAAAATTTTGCAGGGTGAAGCCTACCATGTGTTATTTGCACCTTCAAAACTAAAACCAACAACAAAAAATGTCAGACATTTCCTCACGCGTTAAAGCCATCATCGTAGACAAACTGGGTGTAGAAGAAGCCGAAGTGACCACAGAGGCCAGCTTCACCAACGACCTTGGTGCCGACTCACTCGACACGGTGGAGCTTATCATGGAATTTGAAAAAGAATTCAACATAGCCATACCCGACGACAAGGCCGAAAAAATCTCAACAGTGGGTCAAGCTATTGAGTACATCACCGAAAACGCCAAATAACCAAGCATTTTCATGCAAAATAGGAGGGTTGTAGTCACCGGGCTCGGTGCCATCACTCCCGTAGGCAACAACGTGGCCGACTATTGGAATGGTCTGTTGGCGGGCACAAGCGGGGCGGCACCTATCACCAAATTTGATTGCTCAAAGTTCAAAACACGCTTTGCCTGTGAGGTGAAGGGCTTCGACGTGACGCAGTTTCTGGACAAAAAGGAAGCCCGCCGTATGGATCAATACACGCAGTATGCCATGGTGGTATGCGATGAAGCCGTGGTGGACAGCGGCTTGAACCTTGAAACCGTTGACAAAGACCGTGTAGGTGTCATTTGGGGCTCAGGCATTGGCGGACTCAAAACTTTTCTTGACGAAGTAAGCGTGTTCGCCCGTGGAGACGGTACTCCACGATTTACCCCCTTCTTCATCCCGATGATGATTGCCGACATCGCTGCCGGATACATAAGCATCAAATACGGTTTCCGTGGGCCCAACTTTGCCGTGGTGAGTGCTTGTGCAACCAGCACCAATGCCATTGCCGATGCTTTTTACTATGTAAAAATGGGCAAGGCCGATATCATTCTCACAGGTGGGTCGGAGGCATGTGTGAATGAAGCAGCGGTAGGCGGTTTCAACGCCCTTCATGCCCTCAGCACACGCAACGACGACCCATCAACAGCCTCCCGTCCTTTTGATTTGGACAGGGATGGCTTCGTGCTGGGAGAAGGAGCTGGCGGACTGATGCTGGAAGAGCTGGAACATGCCAAAGCCCGTGGTGCCAAAATTTATGCAGAGATAGTAGGTTGCGGCCTCAGTGCCGATGCCCACCATATCACCGCCCCTCACCCGCAAGGTCTTGGAGCAACCAATGTGATGAAAAACGTTCTGGAAGATGCGGAACTGAAACCCGAAGACATTGACTACATCAACGTGCATGGCACCAGCACTCCATTGGGCGACATTGCCGAAAGCCAAGCCATCCTGAAAGTATTTGGCGACCATGCCCACAAGCTGAACATCAGCAGTACCAAGAGTATGACCGGACACTTGCTGGGCGGGGCAGGAGCGATAGAGGCTATTGCCTGCATCTTGGCGGTAAAGCACGACATTGTGCCACCAACCATCAACCATTTCACTGACGACCCCGCCTTCGATCCGGGGCTAAATTTTACTTTTCACGAACCACAAAAACGCACCGTGAACGTTGCTTTGAGCAATACATTTGGCTTTGGCGGCCACAATGCTTCTTGCATTTTTAAGAAGTACGAGGGGTGAGGGAAACTGGAAGTCGGGAGAGGGAAGCTGGAAATTTTTTAACGCGGGCATTTGGCTTAAATCTTAAGGGGTCTACTTGCAAATGGAGTCTCTACATCTACATTTCTTCCATCCCCCAATCCGTACCTTGTACCTCCTAAATCGTAACCCCCCATGTCTCAACCCATCTACGGCATCCGTGCCATTTTAGAAGCTGTCCATGCTGGCAAAACCATTGATAAAGTGATGCTGCTGCGTGGGGTTGCCAATCCGCTGATAGCAGAGTTGAAAGGAGCTTGCCAAGAGCAAAATATTCCCGTGAAGATTGTGGATGAATGGGGCTTCAAGGCCTATCAAAATAGAAACCACCAAGGAGCAGTGGCCGAAATGTCACCTATTGAATTTCAGGATTTGGAAGCCATCGTGCAAGCTGCATTTGAGGCTGGGCAAGACCCGTTAATACTGGCCTTGGACAACATCACCGATGTACGCAACTTTGGAGCAATATGCCGCACAGCTGAAGTGGCCGGTGCACATGCTGTGTTGATACCTGCTGTTGGCGGGGCACAGGTGGGCGAAGATGCCATCAAGACTTCGGCAGGTGCGTTGAACCACCTCAACCTTTGCCGCACCGAATCGCTTGTCGGCAGCATTAGCCTGCTGAAAGAGAGCGGCCTCCGCATCATAGCCTGCACCGAAAAAACCAACAAAAGCCTTTATGACACCGAGCTAAAAGGCCCGTGTGTGTTGGTGATGGGCAGCGAAGACAAAGGCATCTCAGGTTCGGTATTAAAAATGGCCGACGAAAAGGTTTCCATTCCGCAACACGGAAAGATAGAATCGTTGAATGTGTCGGTGGCAACGGGTATTGCTTTATATGAAATATTAAGGCAGCGGGGGTAACATAAACGATTGGTAGATGTAGGATATACGATTGATAGATTTAATACTTCCTGCTTTAAGCAGATGCTGAAACTAGTTCAGCATGATGGTATAAAAAAGCTTCTCGCTCCCACTTTCATCTTCCTCAAAACACCTCCCCTAAATCGGTAATTTTTGGCTCCACCTTCACCACATCACGGCAAAAGAAGGCAAGCATTGGCCCGCTGAGGATGCTGGTGAACACCGCCATGACGATTAGGGCTACGAATATACTTTCATTAATCAGCTTTGCTTCAAAAGCCAGTGTGGCGAGGATTATTTCCATAGCTCCACGGGCATTCATGCCAAAGCCAACGGCAAGGGCGTCCTTTATTTTCAAACCCCCTATCAATGCACCAAGGGTAGCCCCTGCAAGCTTGGTAGCGATCGCCGCAATAATTATCACTACGGTTATTCCAATGTCGAAATGGGCAACGAAATCGAGCCTTAATCCCAAAGAAACAAAAAATAGCGGTGCAAAAATGTTGGTGACAAATTGTTGGATAATGTTGCGGGCATCGTGGGTTAGATGCTGACTATCGCCGAAGGCTATACCCAAAATAAATGCACCGAAAATGGCGTGTATGCCGATGTATTCCGTAAATGCCGCCCCCAGAAAACACAGGCCAAAAGCCAAACTAAGCACCCCGCCCGGCCAAGTAAATTTGCGTTGAAACCAAGGCAGCGATTTATCAATAACCCACTTGGCCCCGGTGAGGATAAGCAGGGTATATCCAAATGTGAACGTAATGGTTTGCCACAAGGCCCAGCCTGCTTCTTTGTGGTCTTGAATTAGGCTAAGAACTATACTAAAAATGAGCCAGCCCACAAGATCATCAATCATGGCGGCCGCTATCACTATGGTGCCAATTTTGGTTTTGTAAAGCCCCAAATCCATCAGTGTGCGGGCTATTACGGGCAACGCAGTGATGCTCAAAGCTGTGCCAAGAAACAAGGCGAACACCTTGCGGCTGGAGTCGGTTATGTGAAAGAAATCGGTGTGATACAAGCCGAGGTAAAGCCCCACCACCATAGGGATGAGGAAACCGCCCATGCTGGCAAACAAGGCCCTTTTTCCATTCTTTCTTAATATACGCAACTCCACCTCCATGCCCGCCACAAACAGCAGCATAATAACCGATAGCGAAGTGATACCATTCAATGCCAGCGGTACATTGCCCTGACTGGGAAAAATGCTATTGTTTATATATGGATAGAAATGCCCAAGCACCGTTTTGCCCAGCAAAATGCCAGTTATTATTTCGCCAACAACCAGCGGGAACTTGAACTTTCGAGCAACTTCGCCCACAATTCGTGAAAAAATGAGCATAATACCCAACGACATGATGAGGGTGACGATGTCGTTGTGCGAAAGACGCATGAATAATAGGGGTAGAGAGTGGAAGTTAAGGAATTTGCGGCAGCCGCATCAAAGGTAAGTAGCTTACCAAATGCTAAATTATGTTACTAGCAAAAAAGTAATACCCTATGTGTTGAAAACATAGATAGAAGCTTCTCATCGTAAAGCTGGAATAATATACGAGGCGATTGTTAATGTAACCATTGCCTACTTCCCGATAACAATTCAATGGTAAAGACTACAAAATCCATAGCCCATCAATCGTACTTCTTCAGCCGTTGTTGGTCTCCCGACCAACAATCCAATAGTGATAGACGAAAAATAATCGACCAATCAATCGTACTTCGTACCTATAAAATCGTACTTCCTCCTTACGCCAATACCACAACCTTGTTGGCAAGCATTTCCACAACGCCGCCTGTTATTTCAAAGGTTTTGTCGCCTTCGGCTGTGCGGGCGGTCACTGTGCCAGCGGTGAGGCTGCTCACAATGGGTGCGTGGTTTTCTTTCAGCTCGAAGCTGCCGCCAGTGCCGGGCAACTGCACACCCTTTACCTCTCCGGCATACAGGGTTTTATCAGGGGTGAGGATTTCTAAAAGCATGATTTGGAGATTAGTCGATTTGGAGATTTGGAAATGAATTGGTTGATTACATGAATGGCTTTGGAAATTGTACTTTAATCTTCAAATTTCCAAATCATCACATTTCCAAATTACTGAGCTTCCGCCAGCATCTTCTCGCCTTTGGCTATGGCGTCTTCTATGGTTCCTACAAGGTTGAAAGCTGCTTCAGGATATTGGTCTACTTCGCCATCCATTATCATGTTGAAACCTTTGATGGTGTCTTCGATAGGCACAAGCACACCTTTCAGTCCGGTGAATTGCTCAGCCACGTGGAAGGGCTGCGAAAGGAAACGCTGCACACGGCGGGCACGGTGTACCACCAATTTATCTTCTTCGCTCAATTCGTCCATACCTAAGATGGCAATAATGTCTTGTAATTCTTTGTAGCGTTGCAGGGTCAGTTTCACGCGTTGGGCACAGTCGTAGTGGGCATCTCCCAAAATAGCAGCCGAAAGGATACGTGAAGTAGAGTCCAAGGGGTCAACGGCAGGGTAGATACCCAATTCGGCAATCTTACGACTCAATACTGTGGTGGCATCCAAGTGGGCAAATGTTGTAGCAGGGGCAGGGTCGGTCAAGTCATCGGCAGGCACATACACAGCCTGTACGGATGTGATAGAACCTCGCTTGGTAGATGTGATACGCTCCTGCATCGCACCCATTTCGGTAGCAAGTGTAGGTTGGTATCCCACTGCTGATGGCATACGACCCAAAAGAGCCGAAACCTCAGAACCAGCCTGCGTGAAACGGAAGATATTGTCAACGAAAAATAGGATGTCTTTGCCACCTGTTTCTTCATCGCCATCACGGAAATACTCGGCTACCGAAAGACCAGTAAGGGCTACACGGGCACGGGCTCCAGGAGGCTCGTTCATTTGACCAAACACCAAGGTAGCTTGGCTCTGGGTTAATTCTTTTTTGTCTACTTTAGCAAGATCCCATCCTCCGTGTTCCATGCTTTCCACAAAGGCTTTACCGTATTTGATAACGCCTGATTCTATCATTTCACGCAGCAAGTCGTTTCCTTCACGGGTACGCTCACCCACTCCGGCAAACACCGACATGCCTTCATAAGCTTTCGCAATGTTGTTAATCAATTCCATGATGAGTACGGTTTTGCCCACACCCGCACCACCAAACAATCCAATTTTTCCACCCTTGGCATAAGGCTCAATAAGGTCAATAACCTTGATACCTGTATAAAGTGGCTCGGCAGCAGTAGAAAGGTCTTCGTATAAAGGTGGGTTGCGGTGAATACTGCGGCGTTCTTCAACACCGTGGTCGCCAATTCCATCAATACAATCACCAACAACATTCATTAGTCGGCCACGTATTCCTTCGCCGGTAGGCACTGAAATAGGAAGGCCAGTATCCAATACAGACAAACCACGGCTCAGGCCATCGGTGCTGTCCATGGCTATGGTACGCACAAGGTTTTCGCCAAGGTGCTGTTGGGTTTCCAAGATGATGGTAGTTCCATCAGGACGGGTTACTTGCAGGGCATCGAGGATTCTTGGAAGGTGGGCGTTCACATCGCTGAAACTCACATCTACCACAGGGCCAATAACCTGTGCTACTTTTCCGGTATTTGACATACGTGTAAAATTAGGGTTGTTTTTCGGGGGGCAAAAGTATGAACCGAAGGCGGTAAAAAAAACTGGGTTAACAAAAATTGTTGGGCTACATTTTACCTATTGAGGATAAACTCTTTAGCAACCCGCAGCATTGGCTTACTCAAGTATCCCTATTTTCGCTGATATGATTCTGAGAAAAATAGTATTTCTTATTACCGCATTCGCCTTCATACAAGGTCAGGCCCAAAAACTCCCGCGTATGCACAAGCGAGTGGCGTTCTTTTCTTCGCTCAACCCAAAGAAGCTTGCCATACGGCTGACAGCAGGCAAATACAGTGACCAAGAAAAGGTGGATGCTATACACAGTTGGATTGTATACAACATCAAATACGATGTAAAAAAATATACCGCCAACGACTACAAGGTTACCTCCCTCAAAAAAGTGTTACGGCAAAGGAAGGCAGTGTGTGTTGGCTACTGCTATTTAATGGAGGCTCTTTGCAGCTATGTAGGGGTGAAATGTGTGACCGTGCCGGGTTATTCCAAAAATATAGAAACGGATGCTTGCGATTCGTTGTATCTCGACGACCATTGCTGGAATGCCGTGAAAATAGATGGCCGATGGAAGCTGTTGGACCCCACTTGGAATGCAGGGTATATTACTTTTTACCGCCATGGATTTTTCAATAAGCTTAAATACATCTTCTCGCTTGGTCGCAACAATCAAATGAAGTATAGGCCACGGTTTCACCGCAATCCTGAAACGAAATTTTATCTAAAAACGGGCAATGAGTTCGCCTATGACCACCTCTCTGTTATTCCCCTTTGGCAAATGGTTGACGAACCTTTTGCTATGGAGGATTGGCAGGAAGACAGCACCTTTTATTTGCGTGAAATGAAGAAATCTGAGGCCTATAGCGATCCTGAAGATTGGGATGGGCAGCGTGATGATTTTCATGAAAAAGATCAGATGGAGCGGCTGAAGGAATATGGCTGGGCTGGTTGCGAATTCAATGGTCGGAATCAGTTAGGGGCTGGCATTGCCGACTATATATGCGGTAAACAGTTTGAGAAAATTGCGATGGAAAAAATGACTGATACTGTTGCCTTTTGCCGCCAAGTAGATTCTGTTGAATTCTATTTGAAACGGAGCATGGTACGCCATGACTCTGCCGGTAAGTTGATCATGGTGGAAAAGCTATCCTTGCTACGAAATATCAAAGCAAAAAATGAAAAGATGAAGGTCGACAACAAACTGGTGATGCAAGTGATGAAACATGCACAAAAAGATGCCGAATCGGGAGGTAAAATGCAAAATAAATATGCCAATCTGGCCAATACCAAAACCCAAAATAACAAAGAGAACGTCAAGCAGTTTCTACTAAAAACGGGTATATATACCACCATGCCGGCCAAGCAGCGTTATGCTTTGGATTCTACAGCGGCAGCCATCAAAGTAGATTCTGTGAATCGCATTCTTCGCTTTTCAAATGACACCTTCGACCGACTGCTCGTGACAATGGAAAATCAGTACAATGCAGTACTAATGCTGCTCCAAAAACATACAGAATACATGGACTCTTTGCGTGGTTATACCATGGCTGTTGTGAAATACCGCTATGCGGGACTTGACGACAATGACTACGAAATACAACAACTGAAAAAACTTTGGCTGACAAATCTAAAATATCACGACTCAGCTTTATATGTAAACAGAGTCTTGATGTTCGACACTATGATGCGTTCGGTGAAATTTGGGTTTAGCTACATTGGCAAAATGAATACTATGTACAAGTCGGCGGCATCCATTTACATCGAGATGAAAAAGAAGTGTGTAGCTTCTTCTTCTGATGCTATTATTGCAGCCTACGTGAGCAATCTTGAGAAAACGAAAGATCTACATAATTATTTCTCTTCTTGGCTGATTACCCATAATTATGTTTGTATTGACATTCAAAAAGTGAGTGGACATTTGGAAGCTATAGCAAAGCATGGCCAGCAAGTGCTAAAGCAGGAAGCAACCATCAAAATTCTGGCGAAGAGTGTAAACCAACGCTTCTCATCACTAAGCAAGTTGAACTTAAAACAACGCAGTGAAGCCGACAAAAGCCTTAAAAAAATGCTGGCTCTGAAAAGGAAAAACTGTAAGTAAGCTTATCACAATTCCTATGCTTCTTATTTCACTCAGTATACTTTTTGCGTTCCTTCCTTGCCTTGGTTTCGGGTTTTTGTTGAGCCGATTGCTATACAAACAGGAGGTAGGATTGTTTCAGGTTTTTCTCACTGGGCTTTGTGGCCTGTTGTGGCTCGTTCAATGCATTTCATTTTTCGCTCCGGTGAATAGTTGGCTACATTCGATTTTGATTGTTTTAGCCATCACACCAGTTTTTCAATATAGAAAAAGGTTATCTGTTTTGAGTGGTAAGTCTTCACTTGTTCTATTTTTCATGCTTGCTGTTTTTGTAGTGCTGATGGGTTTGCCAATTCCTCACCACAGCGATAGTCAGTTCTATCATGCTCAAGCTGTGCAATGGGCTGCTCAGTATCCAGTGGTGCCGGGCTTGGGCAACCTGTTTGGTAGACTAGCCTTTAATTCATCATGGTTTGTGGGGCAAGCTACATTCTCGCTTTCGCCATGGGTGCAAGGCACACCCTATACCCTAAATCTACTACTCTTTTTTATCTGGGCAGCCTATTTGCTTAAACGTTTGATTGAACCAAAAATCATTACCCAAACTGTATTGCTCGATGCTGGATTTCTGTTTGTTACCTTATTCTGCATTCGGGGCTGGCTTTCCAGTCCTGCCCCCGATGTGGCAGCGTGTATATATATGTTGATCTGTTGCCGCATTATCATTGGCCATGTGTTGTTAGGTGAAAGAGTAAATACCCGATTTCTGTTACTTCTCTTGGCCACAGCCATCACCATCAAGGTTTCGGCTGGGCTGCTTGCACCATTGTTGCTTCTGGTTCCAGGATTTTGGCTTCGTAAAAAATGGCTGCACTATTTGGGTTTTGGTTTATTGATTCTATTACCTTGGCTTGTACGTAATTATATTCTTTCAGGGTATATTATTTATCCGTTTTTGCAGTTGGATTTTCTCCATCCTGACTGGAAAGTGAGTCTGCAACAAGCGGAAGTGGAAGCTGGCTGGATAAGGGCTTGGGCCAGGCACATGGGCCCCGAATATTACTACGTTGGCAATCAGCCTGTCTGGGAATGGTTCAGGCACTGGTTGGTTAACCGGACGTTTTTGAATCAACTACTCCTTTCGGCTACTGCAGGTTTGCTACTTTTTCAGCTATTAAAGGTTCTTATCAAACGAAAAGCCTCTAGGCCTGAACTTCTAGCATTGCTTTTTATTGTCCCTATTTGCGTGTGGCTTTGCTCGGCTCCCGACCTTCGTTTTGAGTATGGTGTGCTGCTTCCCTGTCTCCTATTGTTGCTGCTGTTGCTGTTGCCAAAACTAACTGTTCCTTTCAGTCCCAAGTACCTAACTATCTCATTCATACTCCTGCTTGGTTACCGCACCTACACTGTGCTGGCTACCGACCATCTTTTTGATACCGATTATTTGGTGAACACACCTCAATGCAAGCCAGCCGATTGCCGTGAAATAACCATTGATGGCATACCCATATCCATCCCCACTGGCGAAGGTAACTGCTGCAACCACCCAATCCCTTGCGTGAACGAATCGCTCATACCGCACAATATAACAGCAAGGGGCAAATGCTTGGAGGATGGGTTTAGGTTGGAGTAGCACATTACCTTTGCCGCCTAATCTCATACCCAAAGAAAATGGCCGGACACATAGAAGAACAAGACATACACAGGGCTGCCAAGCAAGACACCTACGAAGGCCCTGATTTTTACAACCTCGACGACCTGCTGAGTGAGGAGCATAAACTGGTTCGCAGCACCATTAGAGATTGGGTGAAAAA